>NZ_JBQENU010000001.1:208705-413103 GCF_052044605.1 Bacillus sp. 22483
GGCGCGGAGCGAATTTGACATTCGTGAGCACCAGCACGCAGGACTGACAAAGAATGCGAGGGTTTGTCTACACGCTGAAGCACATCGCAAGTGATGTGCTCTATCTACATTAAATGTTCATTTTTCTTGTTTGTTTTCTGTAAAAAAGCGATTGTTAGCAAGACTAAAATCACAATGGATACCAGACTTGTGAAAAGAAGCATCAGAGGTGATGTCCATCCAAGCCATTCGAATAGGAGCTGCGGCCCAAAGAAGATCACCGGAATGAGCGACACCATATTGGCTTTTAAAATGGCATTCAATAAGACAATACACAGCAGCAACAGAACAATGACGCCCCATCTTTGGCTCGAGGTCAGCACAAGTAAAGGAGTACCAAGTTTTTGGTCCAATAATTTCACTGTGATCAAGGCTGTCATCTGAAAAACACCTAATATCCAAAAGTAAAAGAATGCCCTCCTGCTTGTTTGAAAGGCAGAAGCTCTAAACATCACAATGGTCATGATCACATTGGCCACTATGATTAGCGGATAACCAATGAGTGCATACCAAGAATACGATAAACTTTGACTGATGGCATCTGCTAACATCATGTAAAAAAGAGATCCAATTAAAAAAGCACTGACAAACGGAACCCAGTCTTTATGATTTCTAGAAAGCTCTTTCACTAGCTCGTCAGCAAAGCCCCGTGGATCTCCGCCAAATACATCTTCCCCTGTTTTCCCATCTTTCTCAGCTTCGACAGCGTGTGTCGTTAATTCATCCATCACTTCGTCGATCTCGTCCTGATTTTTCCCTTTTGATATGAGATAGAGTTGCAGCTCTAATAAGATGTGTCTCGTTTCTTTTGTTACCATCTTCTCACTTCCCTTTATGTAATAATCGCTCTACATTCCCTGACAGCTCATTCCATCGCATGGTAAAATCCGTCAGCGCTTCTTCGCCTCTTTGTGTGAGCGTATAGTATTTCCTTTTCGGCCCGCTCGCCGATGCTTTTGTGGACGTATGAACCAGTTGTTCTTTTTGCATGCGCAGCAAGATCGGATAAATACTACCTTCACTAATTTGATCAAACCCATAGTGAGCAAGCTTCTTTGTCATTTCATAGCCATAAATTTCACCTTCAGAAATAATCGACAGCAGGCATCCCTCTAAAATTCCTTTTAGCATTTGTGTTGATTGTGTCATCATCGATCCTCCGCTTTCAGTACCTTGCATGACAAGATAGTTTGATCTTACCACACACTATCTTGCCATGCAAGATACCGGCTCAGAAAAAAATCACCGCTTAAAGGGTGATTTTTACGCCCAAGGCTTATCCGTCCCAAGTGCGTCAGCCAAAGCTTTACTATGCTTCCGGCGGCTTTTTCTTTCCTCTGCCCGCTGCTTCGCTGTTTGATGAAGCATGATTTCTTCCTCTGTTTCCGGCATGACTTGTGGAACTCGTTTTGGCTTCCCGTTTTCATCAAGCGAGACAAAGGTAAGAAATGAAGTTGCTGCGAGTCTGCGCTCTCCAGACATCAAGTTTTCCTTAATGACTTTGACGAATACTTCCATAGAAGATGTGCCGACCCATGTCACATAAGATTCTAAGCAGACGGACTCTTTCTGTCCAATCGGCTCTAAAAAATCAACTGAATCCATTGATGCGGTGACTGTTTCACTACGGCTGTGTCTTGCTGCCGAAATGGAAGCAATGTCATCTATATAACTCATTAATTTCCCGCCAAATAACGTTTGGTGGTTATTCGTATCGAGGGGGAATACCCTGCTGGTTTTCACAACTTTTGATTCCTTGCAGTATTTGAAATTTTCTTCACTCATCGTCATAGCTCCTTCTTGCTGTTTTCGTTGATGCGGAACGACTTTTATTAAACACTATTCTATTAGGTTTGTCTAAACTTTTTGCTTTAGTCTCTCATGAGAGATTTTCTTTCGGAAATGTTTCAACATTTACTAGAAGGAGGAATAATATAACTATCGATAAACAAGGAGGCCCTTTGATGGATTCTATGAAATCAGAGAAAGTGTATAAAACGCCGCAATGTATGAGTGAATATGATGATTTACAAGAAGTCCTCTTATGCAGTCCAATTTATATGGAAATTAAACAGATCATCAATGAAACCCAAAAGCATTTTGCAAGAGAAAATATTTCTCAAATCAAAGCCCTCACGCAGCATAAGCAATTCATCCAAACGCTGAAAAACCATCATGTCCGGCCTGTCCTTCTTCCTGCAAATGAACGTTTCCCTGAACAAGTCTTCACTCGGGATATTGGATTTACAATTGGACAGACTTTATTTGTTTCAAACATGGCAGCCCCTGTCAGACAAGGAGAAGAACATTCCTTAAAAGAATGGGCACAGACAAAAGGATGGACAACCATCACGCTGGATGATGGAACGATTGAAGGCGGCGATGTGCTTATAGACCAAACCCGTGTATTTGTGGGGATCAGCAAAAGAACAAATATAGCCGCCATCCAGCAGCTCAAAAAAGAACTGCCGAATCACGACATCATTCCTATTCATCTTCCTTCTCACATTTTGCATCTTGATTGTGTGATGAATATTCTTTCTCATCATGAGATCTTGATTTACCCTGAAGCTTTTACGGAAAAGGATCTTCATATGCTCAAAAAGCATTATGATCTCATTGAAATAAGTGAGCAAGAGCAGTTCACACTTGGACCAAATGTGTTGTCCATTGGACAGAAAAAAGTCATCAGCTTACCAATCAACCAAGAAACAAATGCTGCATTAACAGCCCGCGGCTACACCGTCATTGAAGTAGATTTTTCAGAAATCATTAAATCCGGTGGCTCTATTAGATGCTGTACATTACCTATTAGGCGGTCATAAAAGCCAAAAAGCCAGCTTGTCTACTCGCTGGCTTTTTAAATGCTTACCTTCTTCCCTCTATCTATTTCCTATCATATAAATGACAAGCCACTTCATGCCCTTCTTCGACTGCTTGTAATACTGGCTTTTTGTCCGCACATACATCCATTGCAGCAGGACATCTTGTCCGAAATACGCAGCCGCTTGGCGGATTCACTGGACTTGGAATTTCTCCCTTTAAAATAAACCGCTTGCGTTTATCTTCCACATCAGGATCTGGAATCGGGATAGCAGACAGCAATGCTTGTGTATATGGATGAAGCGGTGTTTTATATAAAGCATCACTGCTGGTCATCTCCACGAGATGTCCTAAGTACATGACACCGATTCGATCGCTAATATATTTGACCATCGATAAATCATGGGCAATAAATAAAAACGTCAATCCTTCTTCTTTTTGCAGTTTTTTCAGTAAATTCACGACCTGAGCTTGAACGGATACATCTAGTGCAGAAATCGGCTCATCTGCCACGATAAACTTTGGCGATAATGCGAGTGCTCTAGCAATCCCTATTCTTTGCCTTTGTCCTCCGCTGAATTCGTGAGGATAGCGTGTAGCAAAATCATGACTTAGCCCCACCGCTTCAAGCAGTTCCTTCACACGCTCGAGTCTTTTCTTTTGACTGCCATACAATTGGTGGATCTCCATCGGTTCTAGCATAATATCTTTTACAGAGAGCCTAGGATTTAAAGAAGAATACGGATCTTGAAACACCATTTGAATTTGCCTATTGAAATCAAATGATTCTCGGTTCGATAAGTGATGGAGACTTTTCCCTTCATACAAAGCTTCACCTTCTGTCGGGTCATAAAGGCGCATGAGCACTTTTCCAAGTGTAGATTTACCGCAGCCTGACTCACCAACAAGACCAAAGGTTTCGCCTTGTTTCAGCTGAAAGGTGACACCATCTAATGCTTTTAACGTTCTTCCTTTCGATAGATGAAAATGCTTTTTTAAGTTGTTGACTTGCAGAAGTGGTTCACTTCCCATCACATCTCCCCCTCTCAGCTTTCAAATACCGCCTAGTTCCTGCCCACTCCTGTTCATATGAAGTACCAGAAAGAGAAAGGAGTTCAATCTGTCTGCCCGTTTTAGGCGAGTGAAGCATCATGCCATCTCCAGCATACATCCCTACATGGCGAACTGCTCCCTTCCCATTGTCATTGGCAAAAAACATGAGATCACCTGGCGCCAAATGGTTTGATGCGACTGGGGTTCCTTGAACTGCTTGGTCACTTGCGTCTCTCGGTAATAAACATCCACACGCTTTGTACATACTGTAAACAAAACCCGAACAGTCGTAGCCATAGCTGCTCATGCCGCCCCACAAATATGACAGTCCAATAAATTGTTTTCCTATGGCTAAGACATCCTTACCGCTCATAGAAGAAGGTGATGAAGCACGGCGCACATCTTCTTTTTTGATTTCTCTTCTTCCTACTGGAGTCAGAACATCAAAGGAATCGCTCATTTCTTCAACAGGTGCTAGTTCTGTTAAAAAACTAACCTCCATATCCGGTGTTCCGTTTTGATATAAAACCGCTTTTTTCTGACAAACAATCAAGGGACTAGCAGGTGGTTCACTCTCTGATACTTCATTTAATTGCTCTACAGGAATATAACCTGGATAGCCTTGCGGGTGTTTTCGGCTTGCCTGCTGCGGGATGACAACTTTCATCCAGCCATCTGTCTCCTCCAGCCCAATGACTCGTTCGCCAAGCAGTACTTGGGTTTGAATAAGGTTTTCTTCACATAAGGCCAATTTCTGTTCATATGTTTGCTCATCAATCCATTCTTTGATCTGGACGGAACTTTGAAGAACGTGTCGATCCATTTCTCTCGGCGACTGCGGTGCTGTCCATATATTTGCGACTGGAACCTTTGATTCATATAACATCATAAGACCCCTTTCACTCTTTGAATGCCTAACCCATGATGCGGTGGAAAGAGAATATCTTTTCCTTGATAGATAATTCCTCCGTCTATTAAGTCCTCTTTTAGCATAAGCGGCGCATCAAAATCGTAACGGGTAATATTCGGTTGGCTTGCAGCAAGATGAGCGGCTGCGGTAATCCCTAGTTTTGATTCGATCATACTGCCAACCATGCACTTGACGCCGTATGCTTCTGCTAAACTATTGATTTTCAACGCTTTTTTGATACCGCCTGTTTTCATTAATTTTAAGTTGATGAGATCACAGCTTCTCGTTTCTAACATCTTGATGGCATCATGGAGGCTAAAAATACTTTCATCTGCCATAATTAATGTGTCTGTTGCTTCCGTCACCCGGCGCAGACCCTCGATGTCTTCTTTAGGCACTGGCTGCTCGACTAGTTCAATATCAAGTGCCTCCATTTTTCGAATGGCGACAATCGCTTCCTTCCATGTCCAGCCTTGGTTGGCGTCAAGCCTGATTTGAATATCCGGCCCGACTTTTTCTCGAATCCGTTTGATCCTCTGAATATCCGTATCTATATCATCTTTTCCCACTTTGATCTTTAAGGTACGAAAGCCTTCAGCTGCATATTGCTTCGCATCCTCTGCCATTTCTAGCGGACGGTTGACACTAACCGTGTAATCCGTTTCCAGCTGATCACGATAACCACCAAGATATTGATAAAGCGGCAGGCCAGCCTGCTTCGCTAAACCATCGTAAATCGCCATATCTATTGCAGCCTTTGCACTCGTGTTTCCTACAAGTACAAGGTCGATCGCTGAAAAGATTTGTTCATATTGTGACAATGAGGCCCCAATCAAGATCGGCCTCATCACAGCGCAAATAGCATAGTCGATGCTTTCCAGTGTTTCACCTGTAATGACCGATGTCGGGACTGCCTCTCCATAGCTGACATCGCCTTGATCATAGGTGATGATCAAAATAAGAGATGCGGCGTCATACACCGTTCTTAATGCTGTTTTGAAAGGCTTCTTTAGCGGTACATTCTTTCTGCATGTGCGAACATCTACGATTTTCATTTGATCGCCTCTTTCGCTGCAACACCTGGGGAAATATGAAGTTTTTTCCCTGTAGCATCTAATGTTGCGTGCACGCCGATTGGAATGGCGAAGTTTGGAGATGAATGACCGATCCGAAAACCACCAAGTGCAGGTTTCTGTTGCGGAACAATATACGTCTCCCATAACTGATCGAGCGTTAACGACTGCTCTTTCTTTTTCGGCTCACATTGATGAAAATCACCAATGATAAATCCAGCCGCATCACGTAATTTTCCTGCAGAGGCTAGGTGCTGCATCATTCGATCGATTTTATATGGTTCTTCGTCAATATCTTCTATCAATAAAAGCTTCCCCTTTGTATCAATTTCAAAAGGTGTACCAAGTGTCGTGACAATAAGGGCAAGATTTCCTCCGGTGATTTCGCCTGAAGCCGTGCCATGATAAAAAGTGTGAAGAGGTGACAGGTGGTTCGTATACGAAATGGCTTTCGGAGTGAATAGCTGTAAAAAGGTATCCTTTGTATACGGATGAACCTCCTCAAGTCCCACATCAGAGGAGAGCATTGGACCATGAAAGGTCACAAGACCCGTCTGCTGCTGAATCGCTGTATGTAAAAACGTAATATCACTGTATCCCCAAAAAATTTTGGGGTTCCGGCGAATGAGGTCATAATCAATGGCTTCTGCAATTCTTCCTGTTCCGTATCCTCCGCAAGCACAAATCACTGCCTTCACGTCTGGATCTTGAAACATGTGATGAATATCTTCCACTCGTTCATGATCATGACCTGCTAAATAACCATACCGGGAGTCGATATACTTCCCCTTTTTCACCTTTAGCCCTAAGCTTTCTAAAAAAGAAATACCTCTTGCTAATTTCAGCTCATCAGGCGGGCTTGCTGGTGCAATGATTCCCACTGTATCTCCTGTTTGAAGTGCCACTGGCAGATGGTTCATGCCAATCCCCTCTTTCTCTTCGTTTCTTTCAATCTATGGGCATCTTCTTCATAACATGAACGAATAAAGGAACAGACGCTTTTTTCAAAGCGTCCCGTTCTCTCATTTTTTCATTTACTCTCCATCTACCTGTGCCCATTTCAAATCAATGTAACCAACAGGATGACGGACAATGCCCTTTACGCCTTCTTTTTGTAAATAGACTTGGTTATAAAAATGAATGGGAATGATCGGTGCTTCTTCCATGAGAAGTGCCTCGGCATCATGCAGCATACGATTTCTCTTTTGTTCATCTGCTTCTTGACTCGCCTTTTTGATCAGCTGATCATACGTATCATTTGACCAACCTGTCCGGTTCATCGCATTTCCTGTTTGGAAGCTCTCTAAGAAATTGATTGGGTCTGCATAGTCAGCTAGAAATGAACTTTGCGAGAATTGGAATTTGAGTGCCTTTTGATCTTCTGCAAACACATTTGCTTCCATGTTTGCAAGCTTCACATCTACCCCTAGCGCTTCTTTTAATTGCTGCTGAATGGCTTCTGCTTTTTTCTTATTTTCAGGCTTTGTACTATATGTTAATGTGACGGGCGGCAGCTTTGAATAGTTCTCTTCTTTCAACCCTTTTTCTAATAGTTTTACAGCTTCACTCGTATCATGTTTGACAAGATCGCCGCCAGCTTCTCTGAAATCTTCACCATTTGAATCTAAAATTCCTGGTGAAACGAAGGCACGTGCTGGCTTCTCTTCATTTTTCGTCACATACTCTACAATATCCTGAGGATTGATCGCCATTTGAAAGGCTTTGCGAATGTTCTTATTTTGAAAAGGCTCCATGTTGACATTTAGACGATAAAAAAACAGCCCTGCTTGATCCTCAATTTGCACATCTTTGCTTTTTAACAGGTCTTCACTTTGTTCTGCCGGAACGAAGGCCGTATCTAAATCTCCTGATTGATACATTTGATAATCTGTGTTTCGATCACTGATCATGAGCCATTTCACTTGGTCTAGCTTGACCGTTTGTTTGTCCCAATACGTGTCACTTTTTTCCATTGTAAAGCTTTCATCATGCTTCCACTCTGTCAGCTTAAACGGTCCATTGCCGACAAAGGTTTTCGCATCCTTGGCCCAGTTCGGGTCCTTTTCTGCTACCTTCTCATTCACTGGGAAAAAGGCAGGGTTTGCCGTCATATTTAAGAAAGATTTCTGCGGGTATGCTAGCTTGACCTCTAGCGTTTGATCATTAACAGCCTTGACTTTTACATCTTCTTTCTTCCCTTTTCCGCTGTTAAACGCTTCGCCCCCTTCAATCATATAAGCTAAGAATGCCGCAGAAGAGCCCGTCTTTGGATCTAGCAGCCGCTTCCACGCATATTCAAAGTCACTTGCTTTGACTGGATCACCATTTGACCACTTAATCCCATCCCTTAAATGGAACGTGTACGTTTTTCCGTCCTTTGAGATGTCCCATTTTTCCGCCATGGCAGCAGATGGTTCGTGCTTCTCATTCAGTCTCGTTAATCCTTCCATTAAGTTATTGAGCCCTTGCCAGGACACATTATTAAAACCAATGGGCGGATCAAATGATGTCGGTTCGTTTTCGTTATTTAATGTTAAAACTTTCTCTTCACCCTTGCTTGAAGATCCTTTGCCTGCTTGCTCATTGGCTGTACATCCTGCAAGCAGCATCACTGTGATAAAGCACATACTGAGAATCCAACCTGTTTTTCTCATGAAAAACTCCCCCTTTGTGTTGAAGATAAAACCGTTTGCTTCGCTCGTTCATCTTGAAGCCAGCAATGTACTGCATGTGTAGGTGAACGCTGCGTTTCATGCGGCATAATATGATCACACACTTTCATCGCAGACGGACATCGATCGGTATATGGACAACCTTTTGGCGGAGCAAATAAATCTGGCGGGCTTCCTTCAATAGGAATGAGTTCATCTTTCATATCCAGCCTTGGAACGGATTGCAGCAGCCCTTTTGTATAGGGATGCTGTGGATTGTAAAAGATATCTCGCCTTGTCCCAACTTCAACGATTTTCCCCCCGTACATGACAGCCACTCGATCAGCGACTTGTGCTACGACCCCTAGGTCATGTGTGATTAAAATAATCGTCACGCCTGTTTTTTTCTGAATCTCTTTAAATAGTTCTAAAATCTGCGCCTGTATGGTGACATCTAGTGCAGTTGTCGGTTCATCTGCAATCAGCACCTTCGGCTCACAAATAAGAGCCATTGCAATCATGAGCCGCTGCCTCATGCCGCCGCTGAATTGATGCGGATATTGCTTCAGCCTCTCTTTCGGCTGCGGTATCCCCACCAAATCAAGCATACGAAGCGCCTCTTCTTTCACTTCTTTTTTTGTCAGCTTCTGATGCACTTTTGCAGCCTCCATCAGCTGATCTCCAATTGTCAGCGTCGGGTTGAGTGCCGTCATAGGATCTTGAAAAATCATGGAGATATTGACACCACGTATGCTTCGCATGTCTTTTCCAGATAATGACAGCAAGTTGCGATCACGAAACCAAATTTCCCCTTGATCGACTTGTGCGCTGTATGCAGGGAGAAGCCGCATGATACTTTGAGACGTCACACTTTTTCCGCAGCCTGATTCTCCGACAATGGCGAGGGTTTCTTTTTCATACACATCCACATTCACCCCGCGTACCGCTTGAACAGAACCGCCATATGTCCGAAAGCTAACATGCAGATCGATAATCCGAAGCATTTTTTTCATCACGCCATCACCTCTTCATCTTCGGATCAAGCGCATCTTGCAAGCCATCACCTAAATTATTAAAGCAAAACATCGTCAGCGAAATAAAAAATGCCGGAAAGAATAAACGCCACCAGTGACCATTATCTGACAGCACTGTTGGCAAGGCATCATTGGCCATCACACCCCAGCTTGCAAACGGCGCTTGAATCCCTAAACCAAGAAAACTTAAGAACGCTTCAGCAAAGATCGCTGTCGGTACAGTTAGCGTCATCTGGACAATAATCGGTCCCATCGTATTCGGCAGTAAATTTCTGCGGATGATGCGCAAACTTTTTGCGCCAAAGGTTTTCGAGGCAAGGACATATTCTTGGCTTTTCAGCTGAAGGACTTGACCTCTCACGATTCTTGCCATCCCGATCCATCCTGTGACAGTGAGCGCCACAATAATAGTCACAAGCCCAGGCCCCATCAGAACCATCAATAAAATGACGACGAGTAAATACGGCAGACCGTAAAGCACCTCGACGATCCGCATCATGACATGGTCATACTTCCCGCCTTTATAGCCTGCAATACCGCCATAGATGACACCGATTGCAAAATCAATGAGAGCGGCCATGACGCCCACAAATAACGAAATGCGTGCGCCGTACCAAGTACGTGTAAACACATCACGTCCAAGTTCATCTGTTCCAAACCAGTGAGCAGCTGACGGTGGCAAGTTTTGCATGGAAAGCCGCTGTTCTGTCACACTATTCGGTGCAAGGAGTGGGCCTAATACAGCCATGACGAAAAGAAAAATCAGCACCGATAAACTAAACATAGCGAGTTTATTTTGTTTTAACCGTCGCCAAGTATCTGCCCAATACGAAAGTGAAGGTCTTTTAATGGCATGGACTTCAGATGTCTTTTGTTCTTTAGGAGCAAACCATTCATCTGGCACTTCATGCGCTTGATTCGTTTGATCATGCTGAAGGTGTATACTCATGCCTTTCCTCCTTTCTGATGCAGCTGGATCCTTGGATCAAGCAGACGATATGTCACATCTACAATGAAAAGAAGGGTAATTAAGATGATACTGTAAAAAACAGTGGTTCCCATGATGACAGGATAGTCACGGTTGTTAATACTCTCGACAAAATATTTTCCCATTCCTGGGATCGCAAATATTTTTTCAATCACAAAACTGCCTGTTAAAATACTTGCGACAAGTGTGCCAAGGATCGTGACAACAGGTAAAAGCGCATTCCGCAGGGCATGTTTAAACACAATTTTATAAGGGGAGAGTCCTTTCGCTTTTGCAGTTCGAATATAGTCCTGCGACAGCACTTCAATCATGCTCGATCTCGTTAACCGGGCAATGATCGCCATTGGACCTACCGCCAGTGCAATGGTAGGAAGCACCATATGCATTGGACTTGTCCACATTGCTGTAGGAAAGAGCTTTACATTCACAGCAAGCTGCTGAATTAATAAGGTAGCAAAGATAAAGTTTGGTATGGATATACCGAAAACAGCAATCGTCATGGCGATATAATCAATCAAGCCATTATGCCGGAGGGCAGCCATGATTCCGAGCAAGATGCCGGAGATGACAGCAATCAAAATAGAGATAAGACCAAGTTCTAATGAGACTGGAAAACCTCTCGCCAATAAATCATTGACACTTTCAGAAGGCTTTTTAATGGAAGGACCAAAATCAAAAGTAACGATGGATTTTAAATAGATCATATATTGAACATAGAGTGGTTCGTCTAAGTGATAGTAGCTTTCGAGGTTTCGCTGGACAGTTTCGTTTGTATTTCGTTCTTCATTGAAGGGCGATCCTGGGATGACCTTCATTAAAATAAACGTTAACGTCGTAATCGTTAAAATCGTGGCAATCATCGCAATCAAACGCTTGAGCAAAAAGCTGGTCATCTGCCGTCTCCCCCTCGCTTAACAAAATGTTGTACGTGCGGCAAGCTCTGTCATGACAAGCATTGCTTGGTAGGCCTCTAATATATTCTCTGCTTGATACGTCACCGTTGTTGTCCCTTCGATGATGGCCGTACCCGGCATTAAATTCGCCCATTCGGCTTGTCCATAATTGGCAAACTCAATCTTCAGCAGCGGTTGATCAGGAGGCGTCAGCGGCTTGATGTGATGAATCTCTTTCATTGCGACTTCCACTTGCTGAGAGATTAGTTGGTTGACTTTGGCAGGAGTAAGACATTTCACAGCAGATCTTGAAATGGTTTCTTTCACCGCCACTGTTTTTACGCCAGGCATTAACTTTTCTGCTTCAAGTGCCGCTTGATCGTCTCCGCATACAAGAATGACTGGAACACCATAATACCCTGCGACATACGCATTAAAGCCCATTTCACCAACTGGATGATCATTTATGTAAAAATGTCTGACACCAAAAATCATACTGTGCGACATCACACCTTTCATTGATGCCCTTGCATGATAGCCTAAAAAAACAGCGGCATCATACGTTTGATCTAATCCTTGAACCATTGAATAAGGCTTTACATCCCCTGATATGAGAGATGCTTCCTCATGCAAATCTTCAATCAACAAATTATTCATTTTAGAATGGCTATCATTCACTAAAATCTCGGTCGCCCCATGTGTAAGAAGAGCTTCTACACAGGCGTTCACTTCACCTGTCATGATTTTTCTCCCGCGCTCATAATTGTGCTGGCGGCTATCAACAAATGTATGATCAGCTAGACCAGTAATTCCCTCCATATCGACTGATACATAGAGCTTCATCCCCATCCCCCTTTAATTAAACTTAAAATTTGTGTATATTTTTCTAAATTTTCTAAAAAATTATATGAGAACTTGATTGATTTTTCAATACAATGTCTGAAAATAAGGAAATTAGACTCAGGTAATACAGGTCAAAAGCATTGATGATAAAGGATTTATTTGACAGAAAAAACACCACTAGCTATGTCTTTAGTGGTGTTTGTCTGCTTCATCGATTTGCGATTTTAGCTGCGCATATTTTTTCATCGTTTGTGTAAACAAGTCATCGAACATTTGCGGCGCCTGCTGCTGGATGACTGCAGCGCCTTCTCCTGTAATCCCGCCTTTTGTTGCGACCCTGTTCACCGTTTCAGCAAATGTCAGTCCGCGTTCAACAAGAACTTGTCCTGTACCGAGCAGCGCATATGTTAAAAATTCATAGGCTTCTTCTAAAGAAAGCTCACTATTTCGAACAGCAGCTCTCGCCATTTCTTCAAAGATTGCTGCAATAAAGCCCGGAGAAGAGCTTGTCAAATTACTCGCCGCATCAAACCGGTCCTCTTCCACTTCCCTGACGATACTAAAAGCTGAAAGCAGGCGGTGGAGTCGTTCTTGTGCCTCCTGTCCAGTGGTTTCACCATGCGCCACAAGGGATACACCCGTCCCTACGGCTGATGTCAAAGTGGGAATGTATCTAGAAACCGGCTGATTCGTATGTTGCATTAATTTATCTAACGTGACAGCCGCTGCCACTGATACGATATGAAGAGATGTCTTTGCGGGGCTCAGCTGATCTAAGACATCAAGTACAGCAAGTGGTGGTACACAAACAAACACGACATCACATGATGCAGAGATGTCATCTAAAGAGCAAATGTTGACATGCTGGTTCTTCTCTTTCAGCTCTTGTAGCCGCTCCGTTTCACTTCTTGTATGGATCATAAACTGACTGGCATGAAGTACTCCTTTGTCCAGCCATTTTTGTACCATCATATCTGCCATGCTTCCATATCCAATGATTCCAATAGTCTCCACAGTTTAATCTCCTCTATTTTGCTTAGATTCACTACTTATTTTAACAATTTCCCACAATGTTTTCATTTTTATCCCACACTTTTTTCTTACGATAAAGTCAGTATCCACCACATACGGTCAATCACCTTACACACATACATGTAAAAATCGATGAAAGAGAGTGATCTTGATGACACATCACAAAGATGAAAAACACACTTCTTATGAATTACAAACCATTGAACAGCCGAAAAAAAAGAAGAAGCCAAGTGGCTGGCTGAAGCCATTTGTCAGCGGGATTGTAGGAGGTACGTTAGCGTTAGGTTTTTACGTTCTAACTCCATATGCTCAGCATTCAGAAAATAGTTCAACTGATTCGTCAACGAAAACAGCCGCTGTATCGACAAATGATACAAGTACAAATTCGTCAAAAACAACAGCGTCACAAACATCGAATTCGACCAGCAGTATTTCAAGTATGGTCGAAAACGTATCACCAGCCATTGTCGGCATTACAAACTATCAAACACAAAGTCAAACAACCACAGATTTTGGCGATATGAACACACCTTTTGATGGATCACAGCAAAATCAAAACAGCAGCAGTCAAGAGCAAGAAAGCGGTACCGGATCAGGGGTTATTTTTAAAAAATCCGGCAGTAAAGCCTATGTATTAACAAACAACCATGTGATTGAAGGAGCAAGTAAATTAACAGTCTCCTTGCATAATGGCAAGACAGTGGAAGGAAAAGTAGTCGGCTCTGATCCGCTAACTGATCTTGCTGTCGTGGAAATTAGTAGCAGTGGCGTTACAAAAGTCGCTGAACTTGGAGACTCCTCATCCCTTCGTGCAGGAGAAACCGTCATCGCAATCGGAAACCCGCTTGGTGAAGATTTATCAAGAACAGTGACACAAGGAATTGTCAGCGGTGTCGATCGAACAGTTTCTATGGATACATCAGCTGGCGAAAGCAGTATTAATGTCATTCAAACAGATGCCGCCATTAACCCCGGTAACAGCGGCGGACCGCTTTTAACAACAGACGGAAAGGTTGTGGGGATCACCAGTATGAAAATTTCTGAAACAGGTGTGGAAGGTATCGGATTTGCGCTCCCAATCAATGATGTCAAACCAATTGCAGAACAGCTTCTCACAAAAGGAAAAATCGAACGGCCTTATATCGGTATCAGCATGCTGGATCTCGAACAAGTACCAGATGCTTATCAGAAGGAAACGCTTGGACTGACAAGCAGTCAACTGGATAAAGGCGTGTATGTAAAAGAAATCGCTGCTGGCTCACCTGCTGCAAAAGCTGGATTAAAGGCAGAGGATGTCATCACCGCCATCAATGGCAAAAAAGTGACAACCGGCAGTGAATTACGCCACGAGCTTTACACGAATGCAAAAGTAGGAGATACCATCAGCATCACACTTGTTCGTAATGGAAAAGAAGAAACAAAACAAGTGACATTAACACAATCTGAATCAAAGCAAGTCAGTTCTTAACGAAAAAAGCAGCTCATAAAAATTGAGCTGCTTTTTTCATGTTCACTTGATTGGGACCAATCTTTGTTCAATTTCTGCTCGTTTGTGCTCTAAAAATGGTGGAAGTGCTAATTGATCACCAAGTTCATCCACGCTTTCATCCACTGTAAATCCCGGACCGTCTGTTGAGATTTCAAACAAAATGCCGTTTGGCTCTCTAAAATATAGGGCTTTAAAATAAAACCGTTCTACAACACCAGAGTTGGTGAAACCGGCTTTGGCTATTTTATCATGCCATTTTTCAAGCTCTTCTGCGTCCGCTACACGAAAGGCTACGTGATGAACACTCCCTCTGCCAGATCGCTCAGCAGGTCCTTCTACTTTTTCAATGACATGAATCTCTGTTCCAGCTCCGCCCTGTCCTGATTCAAAAATCGTCACGATTTCCCCATCATTTGATTGTTCACGTGCTTTTTCTGTGAAACCAAGGATGCTCGTTAACACACTGATCGTTTTATCTGCTTCTGCGACTGTTAATTCTACTGGTCCCAAACCTCTGATCGCAAAATCAGCAGGAATCTCATCATGCACTGGCGGCTTCGCTCCATCTTGCACGCTTGGTTCTACAGTCAAAAACAGCTGCTGTCCTTCTGGATCTGTAAATTTCAAGGCAGGTCTGCCGCCTCTTAAAGAAGCTGTTTCTTTCTTTACACCTTTTTCTTCAAAGCGCTTTTCCCAAAAGGTGAGTGCTTCTTCTGAAGTGACAATCAGACCTGTGCGTGAGATCGCATTTGTTCCGTCCAGCCGGCGGGCGAGCATCGGTATTTCAAAAAACGTCAGCTCTGTACCAGGTGAGGCGACCTCATCTCCATAAAATAGATGATACATCGATGGATCATCTTGATTGACTGTTTTTTTCACCAGTTTTAAGCCAAGGATTTGGCGGTAGAAATCAACGTTTTTCTGAGCATTTGCTGTTAGTGCTGATACGTGGTGAATCCCATTTATTTTCATCGTGTTCACTCCTATTATAAAATATCTCGAATTCGAGATAATATCCTTATGAATAAAATAGGTCATTTTAGAAGAAAAGTCAACCATTCGGCTGCATCTTTATTGGACGTTCGGCTTTCGCCTATTAAATTAACATTACATCAAAAATATTCTTATATTGTTCGCTTTTAAGATAACATTCATCCTAATATCTCCAATAAACGAACACTTTTAAATACAAATACGAAAATCAGAAAATTTTTTTAATTCTTGTTTTCCTAAAATCGTATTACAATGAACAAAATACATGTCACAGTAACGTACGAAAGTGATGCAGGAGGTCGTGTGTAATGAACAAAGAACAACCAGCGTTAAAACAAGACATCGGCTTATTTTTTGCCCTATCTCTTGTCATCGGAACAATTATTGGATCTGGCGTTTTTATGAAGCCTGGCAACGTCCTTTCTTATTCAGGAAGCTCAGGCATCGCCTTATCCGCATGGCTGTTAGGCGGGATCTTAACCCTTGCAGGCGGACTCACAGTCGCTGAAATTGGTACACAAATCCCACGTACTGGTGGTTTATATGCCTACCTAGAAGAAGTATACGGTGAATTTTGGGGCTACTTATGTGGCTGGGTGCAAATTATTATTTACGGACCAGCGATTATTGGTGCTCTTGGTCTTTATTTTGGTTCATTATTAGCTAATTTATTTTCTCTTTCTTCTTTATGGGCTACAACCATTGGCATTATCACCGTTCTTTTTTTATGTGTGATCAACATCATGGGAACGAAATACGGTGGTTTTGTCCAAGGACTGACCACGATCGGAAAGCTTGTTCCAATTGCAGCAATTATTGTGTTTGGCTTATGGAAAGGAAATGAACATATTTTCACAGCCGTCAATGAGAGTATCGCACAAATGAACTTCGGTGCAGCAATTTTGGCAACATTATTCGCCTATGATGGCTGGATTTTGCTTGCAGCGCTTGGCGGTGAAATGAAAAATCCAGAGAAACTGCTTCCTCGTGCGATGGCAGGCGGTATTTTAATTGTCACAGCATGTTATCTCTTTATTAACATCGCCCTTTTGCATGTGTTACCAGCTGATCAAATCGTTCAACTAGGTGAAAATGCAACAAGCACAGCTGCTACAATGCTCTTTGGTCCAATTGGCGGTAAAATTATTAGTATCGGAATCATCATTAGTATCTTTGGCTGTTTGAATGGAAAGGTTCTTTCGTTCCCGCGTGTCATTTTTGCGATGGCAGAACGAAAACAAATTCCGTTTGCCAAAGCCATTTCACGCATTCATCCTACTTTTCAAACACCTTGGATCGCTGTATTTGTACAGATTTTGATTGCCATTGTGTTTATGATCGTCAGTAATCCCGAGAAGCTGTCAGAGGTTTCGATTTTCATGATTTACATCTTTTATGTGATGGCCTTTTTCGCTGTCTTTAAGCTAAGAAAACAAAACAGGGGAATGAAGCGCGCTTATAGCGTACCACTTTACCCGCTCACACCGATCATTGCGATTATCGGCTCTTTCTTTGTCTTAATCAGCACCATGATCACCGATTGGCAAAGCTGCCTGATCTCCATGCTGATCGGCATTGCCGGACTGCCGATTTATTACTACATGAAAAAAACACAAAATAAAGCAGAGCGCTAAGACAGCCTCTGCTTTATTTTTTATATTGCTTAATGACCTTATAAGATTCGTTTAAATATCTCATCAGCCGGTATGGCTTACTTAAAACCCGGATGGGGAGTCTTGAAATAAATCCATTCAGATTCGCCTTATACTCCTGCGTCATCCGCTTCGGCTTTGTGGCAATTTTTTCATATACTTCTTTGTAAAATTCCTTCATGATGTCGACTTGCACACTGATCTTCTGATGACACTCTGTACACTCAACGCTTTTCATCTGATCATTCACATAAACGATGCTGTGGAGGGTCTCTTCTTGGCACCGAGTACAGTGTAGGTTTGCTTCCATTTCGGTTTTCTTCAAGATACACAGCTCCTTTCTCGTTTGATGTTGCTCTTTTTATACAATACGATGGCTGTCAGCTGTTTATTGGACAGATGCTTCCTTTAAAATAGCTGCCGCAGTCAATTCATCGGTGACGAGCACCTGAATAAAGCCGCCGTTTAAGGCCCCTAAAATACTTTCAGCCTTATGGGTTCCTTCCACAACTGCGATGACTTTTTTCACGCTCTTTAATTGTTCTAACGATAATCCAATCACCTTTTGGTTCAGCTCATCTTGGACTGGTTTCCCTTCCCCGTCAAAGAAACGAAAACCAATATCACCAACAGCTCCTGATTGCCTTAAACCAGACAAATCTTCTTCTTTTAAATAACCGACTGTTTTCAATGTAGAGCCTTTATGCGGATTCCCAATACCGATCAGGGCAATATCAACATTTCTGCCTTCTTCAAGCACAGCTTCTATGTCCTGCATCGCCATCAGCCGCTCTTTTAATTCTTCTGTTTCTAAAATCGCAGGTGCATATAAATAAGAGCACGTACCATTCATCTTCTTTGCCAGCTCATATGCCAGCTGATTCGCGTGAATGTCGACTGCCTGCCTGCCCATTCCGCCCTCTAAAGGAATGACTTTGACATCGTTTCTTCGCTCAAATGGATATTCCTTCACTAGTTCGGCAAGTGTGGTTCCCCATGAAATACCGATTTTCTCAGCGCCTTTCATGTTTTTAGAAAGATAATAGGCGCCCGCTTGACCGACTGCCCGTTTGACCATCTCAGACATTGTCCCGACACTTGGGACAACGACAGCATCCGTTAATTGAAAGGTCGTTTCGAGCTGCTTTTCAAGTTCCACTGTATGAATACTTTCGTCTTTAATGTACACTTCAACGATTCCCACATCTTTTGCTTTTTGTAAGAGCTTTGAAATGACTGGTCTTGAGACATTGAGCTTTTTTGCAATCTCCTGCTGCGTCCACCCGTCTGTATAATAAAGATGAGCAACCTTGACGAGCTGTCGTCTTTCTTCCCAATTCAGCATGTGACATCATCCTTTTAATATACTATGATTACCAGTATACCAAACATTCGTTTCTAATTGGAACAATTGTTATGAAAATGACAAAAAGAGCGATTAACTCTCCGCTCTTTTTCCCTCGCTATATTTAGGCTGATACGTTCTCCCGCCATCTAATAAGAGTATCTGTCCGTGCAAATAGCTTCCCTCGTCACTTGCGAGAAATAAAGTGACTCCAGCAATATCTTCTGGTTTTCCTAATCTCCCGATAGGAATAAGTGATCGAAGCTGACTTTTCTCAAGCTCAGTCGGATAGAGCGTATCAAGCATCTGAGATTCAATGACGCGCGGTGCAATGACATTGATGCGGACATGATGTGAACCCAATTCCTTTACAAGCGAACGCATGAGACCAAATGCCCCGGCTTTTGACGCGTAATACTGGATGCCGCCGCCAGAGCCTGTTATCGCAGATCCTGATCCAATAATGACAACGCTGCCTTCTTTCCGCTCACATAGATAGGGTGCTAATGCTTTGATGCAGTAGAAAAGACCATATAGATTCACAGCCAGTGTCTTTTTCCAAAGTGAAAAATCAACCTCTAAAAAAGGAAGGGATTTCGTCATTCCTGCTGAATAGACAAGATGCCCAATGCCACCCAGCTCTTTTTCAGCTGCTGACGCCATTTGCTGAACACTTTCCCACGATGAAACGTCAGCTTGGAACGTCAGCAGCTGAGGATGCTGTTGTTTTAAAAGCGAAAGTCCCTGTTCATCTATATCTGACACAGCTACACGATGCCCTTCTTTTAAAAAACGCTGAGCAATTTCTTTGCCGATTCCTTGGGCGCCACCTACGATGAGAACTGGTTTTTGTTGATTAGCCAGCGCTCTCACCCCCATCGAGCATAATCGCTGCTCCATCTGTAAATGCACCGTACGACGTACTTAAGAAAACCGTCATATGAGCCACCGTCTCCTTGATTTGCTCTTTGTCAGGAAGCAAATGGAGAGGCGGCGGAAGTAGTGCCAATACCCGGATGCCTTTGTCTTTAAATTCGCGCGCTAATCCTTTTGTCATGGCATTCAACATACTATTTGATGTAGCATGTGAGATCCCGCCATCACCTGTTATGCTGCCTGATGAGGAAATATTAATGATGCAGCCCTGCTTCTGATCCACCATATGCCACACAGCGGCTTGACTGGAAAGAAAGACTGTATTTACGGATCTTTCCACTTCATCGACCCATATCTCAGGACTTACGTCATCAATCTCCTCATCTGCTTTTTGCTCGGCTTGATTGACTAAAATATCAAGCTTGCCGCATGTATCGATGACTTGTCTTAGCATAAGCGTAGCATCACGCGGTGTCTCAAGCGGATTGATGACAACAGTCGATTGGCCGCCTAATTTTTCAATGTCTTCGCTTATCGACTTTGCTTTTGATTCATCACGAAAAGCGTGTATGAAAACATGTGCACCTGCCTGGGCCAAAGCTAGGCAGATGTCTTCTCCAAATCCATCTGTGCTATCTGTCACAAGTGCCACTTTCTGATGAAGCTGGACGTGCACACGGATCTCCTCCCTATCCCTTGTTTGGCATTTATTTTCTCAGCTTACTCACAATATCAAGAGCTGCTTCATAAAAGCCTTCTGAGATGGTTGGATGCGGGTGAATCATTTTGGCCATCTCTTCCGCTGTTCCTTCTAAATACATAAATGAGGAAGCCTCTGATATCATCTCCGTTACGTGCGGACCAACCATTGTAGCGCCAATGACTTCACCATATACGGTATCGTACACGAGTTTAATAAAACCGGTTTGAACACCTGCTGCCAACGCTTTTCCGCTTGCAGCTAAATCAAATCGCTCTGCCCGCACGTTTAGCCCTTTGGCTTTTGCCTCTTTCTCAGTCAGTCCCACACTCGCTACTTCTGGCAATGTATAAATACATCTAGGAACGATGTCGTGATTCATTTTTTCAGGCTCGCCGCATATATTGCTGACCGCAACGGCTGCCTCTGCCATCGCCGCATGAGCGAGCTGATATCCGCCGGCTACATCTCCAATTGCATATACACCTTCAGCACTTGTCTTCATCTCGTCGTTTACTTTAATAAAAGGACCATCCAGCTGAAGGTCCAGCTGACTGACAGCAGAGACATTTGGTCTTCTTCCGACACAAACTAGTAGTCTTTCAGCCGTAAAGATGTGCGTCTCTCCTTTATCGTCTGTCGCATGAATCGCTTTGACTCCTTCGCTTTCTGTTACCTCTGTCACCGTCGTTTTCTTTGCGATATGGATGCCTTTTTTCTTCAATTCTTTTTCTAGTAATTTCGAAGCTTCTTCATCTTCCTGCGGAATAATCGACGGAGCGGCTTCTATAATGGTGACTTTTGATTGGAGACTCTGGAAGATGCATGCCAGCTCAAGACCAATTACACCCCCGCCAATAATGACGACAGATGCAGGAATATCTGGGATGTCAAAGATCGTATCACTTGTGTCAAATTGAATCTCTTTGAGCCCTGGAATAGGCGGAATAGCAGGTGATGAGCCAGTGGCAATGATCAGCTCTTTTGTTTCAATCGTTTCTGACCCATCTTGTTTTTCAATGTCAATGCGATTTTTTGTCACAGCTGTGCCTCTGCCGTTATATACATCAATCTTTCCTTGCTTTAATAAAAAGGCGATTCCGCCCCTGAGTTTTTCGATGACATCATCTTTACGTTTTCTCATTTTATCGAAGGAAAGAACCATCTCACCTGTTTCGATTCCCCAGCTTTTTGCTTTCTCAATGGATTCAATGACTTCTGCATGTTTGAGCAGTGTCTTTGAAGGGATACAGCCTCGATTTAAACAAGTCCCCCCTAGAAAATCCTCTTCAATCAATGCAACCTTGTGTCCACGTTCAGCGGCTTGAAGGGCGGCAGTGTATCCGCCAGGCCCTCCGCCAATGACTGTCAGATCATACGTTTTTGTCATCCGATTCATCTCCTACATTAGCAATTCAAATGGTTGTTCAAGCACTTTTTTAAGGTCTGTTAAAAAGGCTGCTGCTGGTGCACCATCTACCACTCGATGATCAAATGATAAACTGACGCCCATCATTGGCCGCACCTGAATTTCTCCATCGATCACTACAGGTTTTTCTTGAATGCGTCCAACGCCTAAAATCGCCACTTCCGGCTGATTAATAATTGGGGTAAACGTGTCAATGGCATACATCCCTAAGTTACTAATGGTAAATGTAGACCCCTTCAACTGGTCTGGCAGCAGCTTTTGATCGCGTGCATTTCGACCAATTTCTTTTGCTTCTTTTGTGAGCTGTTTCAGCCCTTTTTGATTTGCATGAGAGATGACCGGAACCATTAAGCCGTCTTTCACAGCAACCGCAAGACCAATGTGCACATCCTCATGGAAATGGAGCTCATTTTGTTCAAACGTCATATTGATTTGCGGATGGCGCGTGAGGACACTGCTGACCGCATGGATGATGATTTCTGTAAACGACAATCTGTAGCCTGTTTCTTTTTCTATCGCTGGGAGCAGCTGTTTGCGCACTTCTTTTGCTTTTGTCATATCAATTTCACTTGTTAATGTGACGTGCGGCGCTGTAAAGGCACTTTGTGACATGCGATCTGCGATCACTTTTCTCATCCCGGCTAGTTTTTGTGTTCTCACTGGAGCAGCTTCTGCCTTTTGTGCGCCTGCTGCTGTCACATCACTCTTCATGATTTTGCCGTGAGCGCCAGAACCAGCAACATTCGCTAAGTCGATTCCTTCACGAGCAGCCACTTTTCCTGCAAGTGGTGATACGCGCTGGCCTTCCTCGTTCGTATGAAGGGCCGCTTCGACATCCCGTTTTTGAATTCTGCCTTTTGGTCCTGTACCAGATACTTCGTGAATGGCAACTTGGTGATCTTTTGCCGTTTTTCTCGCTGCAGGTGTTGCGCGTACTTTCTCACCCACCGCTGGTTCAACTTCAGTCGAAACAGATGGTTCAGATGGTGATGACGTTCCGCTGTCTTCAGAAGATGCTTCATCTGACTGCGCTGGCGGCTCGCTCGGTACCTGCTCATTTGCCTCTCCGATATATCCAATGACAGCATTGACTGGAATCTGATCATCTGCTTCGTAATATTTCTTTAGAAAAACGCCATCATCATAGGCTTCAACCTCGATATTGATTTTGTCTGTCATAATCTCAAATAGAGGCTCACCGATTTCAACCGAATCTCCTTCTTCTTTAAACCATTGAAGCAAGGTACCGATCTCCATCGTACTGCTTAGCTTCGGCATAAATATCTCTTTTGGCATGATCTTCTCCCCTTTACTTAAGAGCGCACGAGCTCTTTTGCTGCTTCAATAATATCTGGCACTTGTGGAATGACTGCTTTTTCCAGCGTTGGGTTGTACGGTATTGGGACGGCAAGACCGCCAAGTCGTTTAATAGGTGCATCTAAATAGTCAAAGGCTTCACTTTCCGCTATCATACTGGCAATCTCTCCGCCGTAGCCGCCTCGTTTCACTGCCTCATGCACAACGATACATTTGCCTGTTTTTTTCACAGATTCAATAATGGTTTCTTCATCTAATGGGACGAGCGTTCTCGGATCAATGATCTCGACATCGATTCCTTCCGCTTCTAGTTCCTTCGCTGCTTCGAGCGCTTTGTGCACCATAATGGCTGTTGCGACAATTGTGACGTCCTTTCCGCTTCTCTTCACATCCGCTTTCCCTAAAGGAATCGAATACTGCTCTTCTGGTACTTCACCGATTGTTTTATATAAAAGCTTGTGTTCATAGAAAATGACAGGGTTGTCATCATCCATTGCTGCTTTTAAAAGTCCTTTTGCATCATAAGCTGTTGAAGGCTGAACCACCTTTAGTCCAGGAATATGAGCCATCCACGCTTCTAAGCTTTGGGAGTGCTGCGCTGCGGCACCTGTCCCAGAACCTGCTGGTGTTCTGACAACAAGCGGCACCTTCCCTTTTCCGCCAAACATGTAACGTGTTTTCGCTGCTTGGTTTACAAGCTGATCCATTGCAATTGTAATAAAGTCAGAGAATTGTAGTTCTAAAATCGGACGCATCCCTGTCAAAGCCGCTCCGACTGCGCCTCCTGCGATGGCAGCCTCTGAAATCGGCGTATTGCGGACGCGTTCTGGACCGAATTCCTCGATCATCCCGCGCGTGACACCAAATGCGCCACCGTATACGCCGATATCTTCACCTAAAATGAAGACATCTTGATTTTTTCTCATTTCCTGACTCATTGCTTCTCGAACGGCTTCTAAATATGAAATCTCTCTCATTGTCGTGTTTGTCACGTGATTCCCCTCCTAATTAGGCGTATACATCCTCTAATAGTGTGTCAATTGATGGTTCTTTACTATTTTTCGCAAATTCAACAGATGCCTCGATCTCTTGCTTCGCTTCTTCTTGTAAACGAGCAGCCTGCTCTTCTGTCAGAACATCTAGCTCCATTAAGAGTGACTTAAAGCGTTTAATTCCGTCTTTTTGTCTCCATTCTGTCTCTTCTTCACGTGTACGGTATTTTTTCGCATCACTCTTAGAGTGACCCTTCCAGCGATACGTTTTCATTTCAATGAGTGATGGCCCTTCTCCAGCTCTTGCACGGCTGACCGCTTCATCTACTGTGTTCATAATCTCAACCATGTCATTTCCATCAATCGATTTTCCTGGGATTCCATAGCTTTCTGCTCTTGTTGAGATGTCTTCAATGTTGATCATTTCTTTCACAGGACCAGACATGCCGTATTGGTTGTTTTCACAAATAAACACAACAGGTAAATCCCAAATGGAAGCAAGATTCAGCGCTTCATGGAAGCTGCCTTCATTTGTGGCACCGTCTCCGAAGAAACAAAGGACCACAAAGCCTTCCTTTTTCATCTTGGACGTGAGCGCCGCACCTGTTGCAAGCGGAATACCGCCGCCAACAATCCCATTTGCCCCAAGGTTTCCTTTTTCTAAGTCGGCAATATGCATGGAACCGCCTTTTCCTTTGCAGTAACCTGTTTCACGTCCGAACAGTTCAGCCATCATTTTATTGACCTCTGCACCTTTTGCAATACAGTGACCATGTCCGCGGTGTGTACTAACAATCTTATCTTCATCCTTTAACACAGCAATAGATCCAACAGCCGATGCTTCCTGTCCAACACATAAATGGGTCGTTCCATGGATTAATCCTTTAGCAAAGAATTGATCGACCTTTTCATCAAAATATCTTACTAACCACATTTGTTTATATAAATCTGCTAATTTCTCATGACTAATCTGTTCAGGCAAAGTGATTTGTTTTTGCATTTCTTCTCTCCCCTTTACATTTGTTCTTATGTGTTACATTTGTAATTATCATACGTTTAACTCTCATTGAAGTCAAGTATTTCCGTTTATTTTTTAAGCGTTTTCATCTTTTTTCAGAAAAAAAGAGAAAGGCAAAGCCCTTTTCCAAAGACCTTCTCTTTCTCTCCATCTCGTACATTCTCATTCATCTGGATACATCATGATTTTGACGCTTTCACCTTCTGGATGCCTAGCGCATTCTATCGCCTGACGAAGCTGACTTAATGGATATCGATGCGTCACCATTTTTTCTGTATGAACGACCTTTGCTTTTAAGAGCTCTAGCGCTTCACGATAATGGTATGGATGCGAGGAATAAGCTCCGACTACTTTTACTTCATCATGGAAAAAACGTTCTGCTGGAATGGAGACATCCCCTTTCGGAAAGTGAGCAAAGACCAAAATCGTTCCGCCTCTTGCAACAGCTTGAAATGCTTCTTTTAAAAGCGCACTGCTCCCCACAGAAATAATGACAAGGTCCGCTCCCTTTCCATCTGTTTCTTTCATGACGCGGTTTTCTACTGGCTCAGATGCTGGATGAAAAGCGACGTCCGCCCCAAGATTTCTTGCTTGAAGGAGCCTGTTCTCATTTACGTCTGTGATCATCACTTTTCCAGCCAAATAATATTTGGCAAGCTGTAATTGAATGCAGCCAATTTGCCCCGCTCCAAGAATCAAGACCGAATCTCCAGGATGAACGGGCGCCCTTTCAAAGCCGTGAAGACAGCAGGCAACCGGTTCGACCATCGCTCCTTGTTCATATGAGACGTCATGTGGGAGCTTGCCCATTGTATGCTTCACATGTAAAGCAGGAACACGAATATATTCCGAAAAACCGCCCGGCTCTACATTTGTGGCTGCAAATTGCGGGCACATTGTATAAAATCCTCTTTGACAAAAGTCACAAGTGAAACAAGGGACATGATGCGCTACATACACCCTGTCTCCCGTTTGAACATGTGTGACGTGACGGCCTGTTTCGATAATGTCACCTGCGATTTCATGCCCTAGCACTGTGCCAGGAGGTACCGTCTCATGTGTCGCTTTATAAATATCCGTCCCGCATAACCCGCAGGCACGCATTTTTAATAATACTTCATCATCACCAATGGCTGGCCGCTTCCGCTCCTCGTAACGAATGTCTTCTGAAGAATAAAAGACAGCTGATTTCATTTAGCCGCATCCTCCTTTTCATCACATGTCGCAAGACTCTGCAAGGATTGAACGAGCTGCTTGTACTCACTCATCTCACTTGAAATCCAGTAGCGTCCGCCAAATATTCGCGCAGGTCCCACTCTGACATATACTTTCCCGATATGAGGATATGGTTTTAAAAACAATTTTCCTTTAATATCGGACACGGCATATGTGTGCCACCTGCCAAACGCACCTATTTTCAGCTCATCTTCACTAATCATGATATTCGTTGGCTGATTCAGGCCAGTGATGCTAGAAAGCATAAGGATAGGCAGCGTATAGACACCTAACACAGCTAATGGCTCAGGTCCTGCCGACATCAACGTATAAAGAGACCAGAGAAAAAACACACATATTAACAAAGCCGGAAGGAAAATAGAAAACATGGCAGACGTTCGGCTATAAGCATGCTGCTGCATGAGAGCTCCTCCTTTCAAATGACATGGAAGGAGCTTTCGCAGCTCCTCCACGCAATCATCGTTCACTTAATATGATCGATAATTTTTTCAATATCTTCTTCAATGCCAAATCCCGTTAAAAAAGATAACGTTTGAATCACAGGCGTTCCTTTTGTATCACTAACAGGCGTTGTCGTCACAATTAAATCAGCACCCTCCGCTTTCTGCGGAACCTCAGATGCCTTACACTGTTCAACGATGACATCGTATCCTTTTTCCTTTAATGTCTCTTCTACCTTTTTTGCCACAACCGTTGACGTTGCAACTGCCGTTCCGCAAGATACTAATATTTTTTTTGCCATGAGAATCCCTCCAGGTCGTTTATTGATCTTTCTGATCTAAGCCCATTTCTTTTGCATACTGCTTTTTAATATCATTTCGCACCCAGTACCAAAGAAGCGCATATGCCAGTGCACAGACAATCGCTGCAATGAAGTAAGGATTGCTCGGATCAAGAAGTCTCACCATGATCCAAGGAATGACGTGTGAACCAAGATCGATACCAGAGATCATATTTGCCCCTTCTGGGAAGTCGAAACCAACTGCTTTCCCCATTGTTGTGGCGAGTGGTGCAAGGTTCGTTGCAATGAAGAAGACAATCATTAAGGTAAAAATACTGTTAATGAGGCCGCGAATAATATTCCCACGAGCGGCTGCTACTGCCCATACTACTGTAAATGGCAGAACCGATAAGTCTGCAAACGGCAGCATACCATTGTAAGGAAGAACGACAGCGAGCAAAATGGTGATTGGCACCATCAAAAGGGCTACAGCCATATTCGCTGGATGACCAATGACAATCGCTGTATCCAAACCAATATAGACATTTTTTCCAGGGAAACGCTTTTGAATATAAGAACGAGCACCCTCAGAGATTGGAATAAGTCCTTCCATTAATAAAGCAACCATTCTTGGCATTAACACAAGCACTGCAGCCATTTGAATTCCAAGGGTCATGACACCTTTTGCATCATAGCCCCCAAGAAGACCAATAATGATACCAAGTATAAGACCCATCACAAGCGGTTCACCAAAGATGCCAAAACGTTTTTTCAAAGTTTCTGGATCCGCATGAATTTTGTTTAGACCAGGGATTTTATCAATCACGCGGTTTGACGCATACATGAGCGGAGCGAAGTTGACCGTTTCAGCATGAGCCATCGATACGCCTTTTAATCCGAAATGGTGTTCAATCGTCGGTGCCGTCCAATCGGCGAGTTTTAGTGTAATCGCAGAAACGATTAAACCAACGGCAAGAGCTAAGAACATATTATGATAAGCGTAGTAAGTAACAGAGGCAGCGAAAATCAAATGCCAGAAATTCCAAATATCCACATTCAATGTTTTCGTAAAGTTAACAGACAGCAAAATGACATTTAACAAGAGCACAAGAGGAATCATCAAAGGGGCAACAGGTGTACCAAATGAAATGGCGGCTCCAATCGGCCAGCCGACATCTAAAATATCAAGCTTTAATCCAAGAGAATTGACCATGGCTTTGGCTGCTGGTCCAAGACCGCTTACGAGTAAATTAATGACCAGATTGACCCCGACAAATCCAATTCCGATGGTAATACCTGCACGGAAGGATTTTTTAAATCCTTGCCTTAAAATCATACCGAATAACGTCATAATAATTGGGAGCATAATTGTTGGCCCTAAGTCTAAGATGAAATCGACGGCTTGCTTGATCATACATCCACCTCCTGATTTTAAATAAAGCGCTTACATTATGTCGTGAATAGCTATTGGTTTAATTCTTTTTGAAGTACATCAACTGCTTCTTCATACGATGTCATGTGAGATAAACTTGTCATTACTTCTTCTTTTCTGAAAAGCGTCATCAGTTTCTCTAACATCACGAGCTGTTTACTAGGTTCAGAGATTGCCAGAACGAACACAATTTTGGCTTGAACTGTCTCATGAGGGCTTCCCATCTTATGAAAAATAACAGGTTCCTTTAATGTCGCTACACTGATCGCCGGTTTGTTTACATGTTCAGGATCTGTATGGGGAATGGCTACCCCAAAGGTCGCAAGAGGAAGACCGGTCGGATATATTTTTTCTCTTTCAAGCACTGCTGGTAAAAAGCTCGATTTGATATACCCTCCAGTTTCTAACCTTTCTGCTAAATAGGCAGTCACCTCCTCACTTGAAGATGCTTCGTATTGCAGCTCAATCAGCTGTTGATCTAACTCAAACAAGCTGTTCAAACAACCACCCCTTTCATTTGGTATAAATATGAACACATGTAACAAAAAGAATGAACATTTTAAAATAGAACCTTTTGTGAAGCGCTTACAAATAGATGTTTTATAAAATGTTCAATGCTGTTACCTTTGTAAAGATATTATAATATTCGAAATTATAAGTCAATGTTCCTAGGAAAATTTTTATAAAAAAAGATGCAGCTTTTTGCCGCATCTCTTTCATTACATCGCATCAACTTCTTGTTAAATATGGCTTCCTATATCTAAAAATTCAGCTACAAAAAGGTTGTCTGTCTGCTCTGTCATTTCTTTTTTTGTGCCGATTTTTTCGATTCTGCCCTCATTCATCACCACAACACGATCAGCGATATCAAACGCTTCTTCTTGATCATGCGTCACAAAGATGGTCGTCATTTGAAATTCTTGATGAACTTTTTTCAGCCAATGTCTTAATTCTTTTCTCACCTTTGAATCTAGTGCACCAAAAGGTTCATCTAAGAGAAGAGCTTTCGGTTTAACGGCTAGCGCACGTGCAAGTGCTACACGCTGCTTTTGTCCACCTGACAGCTGCTCTGGATAACGGTGAGCATACTGCGTTAATTGAACGACTTTCAGCAGCTCATGCACCCGCTCTTTGATGTCTTTTTTAGGCAGCCTTTCTCCTCTAGGTTTCATCTTCAATCCAAAAGCCACATTATCAAATACCGTCATATTTCGAAAAAGCGCATATTGCTGAAAGACAAAACCAATTTTCCGTTTTCGCACTGGGATGTGAGTATAATCCTGTTCTCCAAATAAGATCTGTCCTGCATTCGCATCATCAAGCCCTGCAATAATTCTTAATAAAGTCGTCTTACCTGATCCAGATGGTCCTAGTAAGGATATTAATTCCCCATTTCCGATCGTCAAATCCACGTTTTGCAAAACCTTCGTCTGCCCAAATTGCTTTGATATTTGTTTCGCTGTAATCCCCAAGGCTGATCCCTCCATTTATTTTGAACGCTTGCCAAGCCTGTGATCTCTCTGCTGAATGATCTGCTTGATGATTAATGTGATGACCGCAACAAACGCCATGAGAGAGGCCACGGCAAAAGCCGCTTGGAATTGATACTCGTTGTATAGAATTTCTATATGAAGTGGCATCGTATTCGTCATTCCGCGGATATGACCTGATACAACCGACACTGCACCAAATTCACCAATTGCCCTAGCCCCTGCTAAAATGGCGCCGTAAAAAAGGGCCCATTTTATATTTGGAAGTGTCACAAGGAAAAAGGTCTGCCACCCACTGGCACCAAGCGTAAGCGATGCTTCTTCCTCATGAATGCCTTCATTTTGCATAAACGGAATTAACTCTCTCGCAACAAAAGGAAATGTCACAAAGATGGTCGCAAGAATCATCCCCGGTACAGAGTAAATCACTTTCCATCCATTTGCTAAAAGCCACGGTCCTAAAAGTCCATTTGAACCAAATAAAAGTACAAATACAAGTCCTGCAATGACAGGTGACACCGCAAACGGAAGATCAATGACAGTCGTTAACAAACGTTTTCCCGGGAAATGAAATTTTGTGATGAGCCAAGCAGCACTGACCCCAAATATCATTTGAAGCGGCAATGTGATCATCACAATGAAAACAGTCAATTTAATTGCCGCAAGCGTGTCTGGATGTGAGATGGCAAGAAAATAAGAACTCCATCCTTTCTCAAAAGCCTTTGAAAATACAGCAATCAACGGCATGAGTAAAAACAAAATCAAAAAAGCATACACCACACTAATTAACATACGCTTCACCGCTTTTGATTCCGTCACAGGACTCCTGTACTTGATGCGGTGCTCTTTAAGAAGCTCCCTTTCCAATCATCTCACCTCACTTCCACTTGTTTTTTACGCTCGACAAACCACTGCAATCCGTGAATTAATAACAAAATGACAAATGATAAGAGCAGCATGAAACAGGCAATGGCTGCGGCACCTTGATAATCATACTGCTCAAGCTTAGACATGATCATCAGTGGTGTAATCTCTGTTTTAAACGGGATATTTCCCGCTATAAACACAACGGAGCCATATTCACCTAGTGCTCTTGCAAATGCAAGAGAAAATCCAGTCATCACCGCTGGAAACAAGGCAGGCAGCAGTACATGAAAAAAGGTCTGTTTTCTTGTAGCACCAAGTATAGCTGCGGCCTCTTCCACTTCCTGCTCAAGCCCCTCAATGACCGGTTGAACCGTTCTTATGACAAATGGAATGCCAATAAAAATCAGTGCCAAAATAATCCCGAGCGGGGTGTAAGCCACCTTCACATGCAAAAATTGCCCAATCCACCCATTCGGAGAATAAAGAGTCGTCAAAGCGATGCCAGCCACTGCCGTTGGAAGAGCAAACGGCAAATCGATGAGGGCATCCAGGATGTTCTTTCCTGGAAACGAGTACCGCGTGAGAACCCATGCGATCAGTACACCGAAACCTGCATTGATGAGTGCAGCTGCAAAAGAAGTCGTAACTGTAAGCTGCAGCGACTTTAGCACCCGCGCATCACTAAAGACATTCCAAATTCCTTCTGCTCCTAATGAAGCCGTCCAAATAAATACCATAGATAAAGGAATCACGACAATCGCACTGACATAAACAAGTGTCACTCCGAGACTCAGCCCGAATCCAGGCAATACACGTTTTCTTTTATTGGCGGCAGCATAGCCTTTCTTCATCACGTCGCCCCCTATTTTTGTCCGCTATATAGTTGATCAAATAATCCGCCATCATCAAAAAATCTTTTCTGCGCCTTTCGCCATCCGCCAAATGCCTGATCAATGGTCACCATATCAATCTCTTTAAATTGATCTTTATATTTGTTTAGCACTTCTTGATTTCTTGGTCGATAATAGTTTTTCGCCGCAATTTCCTGTCCTTTTTTAGAATACAAATAATCTAAATAAGCCTTTGCCACTTTCTCTGTTCCTTTTCGTTTCACATTTTGGTCGACAACGGCAACGGGCGGCTCTGCTAGAATACTAATGGAAGGACTGACAATCTCAAATTTGTCTTTGCCTAATTCATGCAGTGTCAAATAGGCTTCATTTTCCCAAGCAATTAACACGTCACCAAGACCGCGCTCGACAAAAGTTGTTGTGGCGCCACGAGCACCTGAATCGAGCACCTCGACATGCTCATATAACTTTTTCACAAAATCCTTCGTTTTTTCTTCATCCCCATGAAAGGTTTTATCGGCATATGCCCATGCGGCTAAATAATTCCATCTTGCACCGCCTGACGTTTTTGGATTTGGTGTGATGATAGATACACCTGGCTGAATCAGGTCATCCCAGTCTTTAATCTTTTTTGGGTTCCCTTTCTTCACAAGAAACACAATAGTAGACGTATAAGGTGTGGACTGATTCGGAAATTCTTTTTGCCAATCCTTTGAAAGTAGCCCTCGATCTGCAATGGCATCAATGTCGTACCCAAGAGCAAGTGTAGCCACGTCTGCTTCGAGTCCATCAATAATCGATCTCCCCTGCTTACCTGACCCTCCATGAGACTGCTGGATTGTCACATCTTCACCGGTTTTTTCTTTCCAATAAGTCTGAAAGGCTTGATTGTATTCCTGATACAATTCACGGGTAGGATCGTATGACACATTCAACAGCTCAACCTTTCCCTTTTGATTTGAGGCTTCATTCGCATTTGAGCATGCAGCACTTGTGATGATGAAAAGTGTGATCGCAATAGAAATCCATATCCATTTTTTCACGTTATCCGCTCCCTTTCACATTGAATAGTGACACCAACCTTGCCGTTTTCAGTTCTATACGCAAAAAAGGCCCTCAGCGATTGAAGTACAAAAAAGTCCTGTACGTCAATGCCAAGAGCCTTCGGTTGTCCGATCAGCTATGTATGATTGATGTTAGTCTATATATTATTCAAACTATTCACAGGTGTCAACTGTGTTTTTATTTTAATGAAAAAAAGAAACGCCTTCTTGATGAGGCGCTTCTTTTCCCGGGAAATGCTATTGATCTGCAGCTACCTTTAGATTGACACCAACAGCAGTTCCATTTCTCGTTGAATCAGCTACTCCAGTAAATGTCCCTGCTTTTCGATCAATCAGTAAAGCTTGCACATTCCCTATATCAATAGGCGAACTGCCAAACTGGTGACCCATATCATTTAACTTTGTTCTTACATCTAGAGGAACACCTACTTCATAACGATACGAAGTTAAGCTGTTTGTGTAGATTCTTGGCTCTTCTACTGCATCCTGAAGCTCCATGTCATATTCAAGTAAATTGAGAATCGTCTGTGAAACAGAAGCAATGATCGTCGTTCCACCAGGAGACCCAACAGTCATGACAGGCTCTCCATCTTTAAAAATGATCGTCGGGGTCATGCTTGATAACGGACGTTTATTGGGCTGGACTTCATTTGCCCCGCCAGGTCTTGCATCAAAATCAGTCAGTTCATTATTTAAGAAAAATCCATACTCTGGAACAAGAATCCCTGTACCAAATAATTGTTCAATGGTCGTTGTAAATGACACAACATTTCCCCACTGATCTGCAACAGTAAAATGGGTCGTCTCACCAATGGTTTTATCTTCTGGCTGAGGAACAATTGGGGATGGATTTTTTTCATCCTCATATGCCCAAGGATCTCCTTCTTTCGGGCTGCGATTCATTTGATCTAATTGAATGAGAGAGGCTCTTTCTGAAATGTAATCATCGTCTAGTAGTCCTTTTAGTGGAACATCTACGAATTCGGGGTCGCCGGCATATGCGGCTCTGTCAGCATAGGAGAGGTGCATTGTTTCAGCAAGCAGCTGATATTTTTCGAATGATTTGGGGTCATACTGAGACAGGTTAAAATGGTCAAGTATTTTGAGAATTTGTAGCATAAACACCCCGCCTGAGCTTGGTGGAGGCATGCTTGCAAGCTGATATCCTTTATAGTCTCCCCAGATTGGCTTGTCAGTCTTGACTTCATAACGTTTGATATCTTTTGAAGTCATCGTCCCGCCAAAATCTTGAACTGTATTTGCAAGTGCCTTTGCTACTTTTCCTTCATAAAATGCTTTGCTTCCTTTTTTCGCAATGAGTTTAAATGTTTTTGCAAGACCTGGCTGTACAAGCAGATCTCCTTCTTCGAGCGGCTGATCATTTGGAAGAAAAATTGGCGCTGCGGCCGTTTTTTTCAATTTTCCTTGATGATCATCAATCGCTTTTGCCAAGACAGAATCAATTTCAAAACCATCTTCTGCAAGTTGAATGGAGGGCTCAATCAATTCCTTCATAGAACGAGTACCCCACTTATCTAATGCAGCTTCAAGACCTTTTACAGTCCCTGGAACACCTACCGCATTTCCATGTGTAGATCGCTCAGCAAACGGAATCACTTTTCCATCATCTGTTAAAAACATGTCAGGTGTTGCGCCCTGTGGTGCTCGCTCTCTGCTATTGATGATGGATGTTTCCTTTGTTTTCCCATCATAAACCATCATAAATCCGCCACCGCCAATTCCAGACATCATTGGCTCTGTTACGTTAAGTGCGTACTGAATGGCAACAGCAGCATCCACTGCGTTCCCACCTTTTTTCAATACGTCAGCACCAATCTCTGATGCAAGCGGATGTGCAGTAGCCACCATACCATCTTTGCCAACAGCTACTTTATTCCCATGAGTTTCGTTTGCAGTGACTTGGCTGACCGGCAGGAAAAACGAGAAAACAAACAGACATATGGACAAAACAGTTAGAGAAATGCGTTTCATGAACAACACCCCTTCCATATTCTTACTTTGACCTTACCGACTTCTTGACCAGAATACAATAGATTATTCTAAAATTTCAAAATTTTTCATTCTATCATCCTATATCTGCCAAACAAAACGCATGTTTTCAAAACATATGACATGCACAGTTCGTAGTAATAAAGACATATGATTTCCAAGTTTGAAACTTCACGATATAATAATCTCATAACAAAGGGGGAAAAAGGATGAACCACAAAAGCACTTTATTTTGGGAATCTTATTGGGAGGAAAAATCAGAAAAAACTCCTGATCACGCCTCTGTTTCTGCTTGGGCATTTGGCGCAGATCCAGATCACTTGCTTGACCTTGTACAACAAGGGAAAAAAACAGCCACTTGTTCTGGATACCTTTTTTACGAAAAAGAACAAGAGCCTCTTCCAAAACCCGGTCAATATGCGGTCATTTTGGACAGCAGGGAGGAACCAAAAGCCATCATAGAGATCACACAAGTAGATATCATGCCAATGAATGAGGTTCCTGAATCATTTGCAAAAGCAGAAGGTGAAGGCGATCTTTCATATGACTATTGGTACAAAGAACATGAAGAATTTTTCACAGAAGCCCTTAAGCCGTACGGATTAACATTTAAGGAAGATATGCTTCTTGTTTGTGAGCGGTTTAAGCTTGTTTATTCAGCTTCTTAACGTTTAAGCGGTGCCAAAAATGGTCCGCTTTTTTGCTTTCTTTTCCCCTTTCTGAAAAAGGTGAGTTGAGATCACATCTTTAGGTCAGAATAAGATCAAATAGAAAAAGTGAAGAAATTTTCGACTACACCTGTTTTTTTTCGACAAAAGAATATATAATTATTTGATGTGTGCATTGTCTCATTTATACAATGGAGGGTTTTTACATGTTAAAAAGGAAAAAAGACAAGTTTTCCGTCTTGTTAACGGAAATTGCTAAAAATTTAGATGAAACTGCTGAGTATTTTGTTAGCTATAAAGTAACAAATCAAACCACTCTGAAAGAATTTTCTGACACATTGAAGGAATATGAGACAAAAGGTGATAATCATGTTCATACCATGATTAAAGAGCTGAACAAAGCCTTTATTACACCGATTGAACGTGAAGACATTCTTCAATTGACGAATAGCCTCGACGATGTTTTAGACGGAATTGAGCATTTTTCAGCAACTTTAGAAATTTATTCAATTACAAGCTCTGACGAACATATCGACAAATTCAGCCACTACATCAGAGAATGTGCGAAAGAAATTTTAACGACTATTGAATTACTGGCTGATAATCGCTTGAAAGATATTCATCCGCACGCAATCAAAATTAAAGAGATTGAGCATAATTGTGACAATCTTCACCGCAAATCACTAAAGAACTTGTTTGGAAAAGAAACAGATCCAATTAAGGTCATTCAATACAAAGAAATTTACGAAACACTTGAAGAAATCGCAGATTCCTGTCAAAGTGTTGCCAACAATCTAGAAACAATCATTATGAAGAATGCGTAACGGGGTTAGTTAAACATGGATACATTACTCATCCTTACCATACTTATTGTCATTTGTGCACTTGCTTTTGATTTCATTAACGGATTCCACGATACAGCAAATGCCATTGCTACTTCTGTTTCAACAAAGGCGTTAAAGCCTAGACATGCTATTATTATGGCAGCGTTTATGAACTTCTTAGGAGCAATGACATTTACAGGTGTGGCAAAGTCCATTACAAAAGACATCGCAGATCCTTTTACACTTCAAAACGGATCTGTCGTCATTTTGGCTGCTTTAATTGCAGCGATAACTTGGAACTTGCTTACTTGGTATTACGGGATTCCGAGTAGTTCTTCACACGCACTGATCGGATCAATTGCAGGAGCTGTTATTGCCTCTGCTGGTTTTGGCGCTTTAAACTATTCGGGATTCATTAAAATCATTCAAGCACTTTTGCTTTCACCTATCCTGGCTTTTGTTTTGGGATATATCGTGTATACCATTATCAAAATTATATTCCGAAATAACAATCTCGCAAAAACAAATAAACAATTCCGACGTGTTCAAATTTTAACGGCTGCACTGCAATCGTATACCCACGGAACAAACGATGCGCAAAAAGCGATGGGAATTATTACGATGGCTTTAATTGCAGGTAATTTGCATACAACAGACGACATTCCTTTCTGGGTACAATTCTCTTGTGCGCTTGCAATGGGACTAGGTACGTCTATTGGCGGCTGGAAGATTATTAAAACAGTCGGCGGTAAAATCATGAAGATTCGTCCAGTAAACGGAGTATCTGCAGACTTAACGGGTGCAGCTATTATCTTCGGTGCAACATTTATTCACTTACCGGTTAGTACCACTCACGTGATCTCATCTTCTATTCTAGGTGTAGGATCTGCACATAGAGTAAAAGGAGTCAACTGGGGTACGGCAAAACGTATGCTTGTCACTTGGGTGATCACATTACCGATTTCGGGAACTCTAGGGGCACTTATATACTTTGTGTTAAATGCGATTCTCTAATATCAAAGACCTGTCTAACAGGTCTTTTTTTATTTGTTTGCATGCTCAAATGCTCTTTTTCTGCAAGCCATTTTTTCATGAAGCAGGGTTTCCAATCATATCCATAGAAATAAATAAGTATCCATCTGTCTATGGGAGAGAAGAACATGCTATTATTTTTTCAATTGACTGTTTGGTTATTGCTAGGTGCTCTTGCTGTATATGTATTTGCGGTATGGCGCTTTGAACAAAAAGTAAAAGAAAAGATGTTTGCAATTCGTAAAACGTGGTATTGGATTTATGTAGCAGGTGCTGTTGTGTACTGGACAAATGACCCTGCTTCAATCTTCACCGATTGGATGCACTACCTGATTATTGCTGTTTTTTTCGCATTAACTGATGCCTTTATTTTCCTCAGCTCCTATATTAAAAAACTCGGAAATCATGAACTTGAAACTGACACCCATCAACTCCTAGAACAAAATAACGACCTGCTTCATTCTTACCTCAATAAACTAAAAACGTACCAATACCTATTGAAAAACGAACCGATCCATGTATATTATGGAAGTATAGAAGCTTATATAGAGGGAATTGAACGACTGATCTATTCTTTTGCAGAAAAAATGAATATTCAAGCAGTTCTTTGTCCTTATGATACGCAGGAGCAAAAAGATGACCTGCTGCGGACACTTGATCAGAGAGCGCTCATTCAAGCAAAGCTTGACAGGCAGGAAGTGTATTACGATGATTTCGGCAAATTGGTTCTCATCCCGTTTTCAGTAGCGGATGCACACTTTGTGATTAAGCTGACCTCTGAGGAAATTGTCACTGAATTCGACTATTTATTAATGACTTCACTTACAACGATTTATGACCTAATCTTGCCTGACGAAGAGGAAGGTGATGAAGATGGAACACGCACTTCAAGGGGATAATAACAATCGCAAGAAAAACCCATTTAAGATTTTAAAGAAAAAGCGCCATATTAGTATGGCTGATTACAAAGTAAGTCCCCATACGGAGCGTATTTTCAAAAAGAATGAACAGCTCCTAGATGAGTATAAAAATAAAAAAGCTTGATTACACTAAAGGACGCGGAACTTCATCCGCGTCCTACTTCCGTTTTCACATCTACTTGCATACAATAAAACCAACTGCTGCAACGATTGAGGTGCCAATATGAAAAAGAAACTTAAACAATTGAGGTATGTTCAGTTTGCTGAATTTAAGCCATCCCCTTATGTCTGCCGATTACATGAAAAAAGTGAAGCCGTCATTCAAGCGGCCAAAAAGAAAGACTCACTGATTTAATAGTTGAAGCAACTTCACTTTTGTTTTAGGACCGTATACTCCATCACTTGTTAGACCATTCATCAGTTGAAATCGCGCGACGGCATTGGCTGTTTTTTCCCCATAAACGCCATCAATGCCCTTATCTACAGCTGTTTTGTCAGGATAAAAATACACAGCAGCAAGCGCTTTTTGGACGAGACGTACATGCTCCCCTTTTGTCAGAGGTGATGTCACCTTTAACACCCCATCCGGAAGTTCATAACTGAGCTTTTCTTCTGCATGATAAATCTTGAGAACTTGTCCAACTCGAATCATGTTGGGGTCACTAATCTGATTCCATGTCTGTAAATCACTCACTGTGACACCATGGGCTTTGGCAATACTCGTTAGCGTATCCCCGCTTTTCACCACATATGTGATAACCGTTTCCGGATCACCTGCAGTCTCAATTCCTCTTTTAAATTCATCCCATGTAGCTAGTAGCAGACGTGGACATGTTTTTCCTGACCAATGCTGATGCGTCACCACATTTGCTAATGGAATGCCATGTTCTTTTAAAAGCTTTTGAATAAGCCACTGGGCATGTTTGACAGCTTGTTGAAAGTTTCCATCCTCATTTTCACAAATTTCAATGCCAATCGATTTTCGGTTGCCATCTCCATGTCCATCCCCAGCATGCCATCCATTTTCATTTAAAGGGAGATGCTGAAAAATTTCCTTGTCATCCACTGTAAAGTGCCAGCTTACCTCTGTTGTTGAGCGTTTGACATATGCCGCGTGACTTTTTGCGTCAGATCCCTTAGATGTATTGGCTGTGTTATGCACAGTTACATAAAGCGGCGTCATAGCATATCCTGGCCGATTTCCGTTTCCAACTGGAATAAAATCTTTATAAATTTGTACCATGTTTTGCACTCCTTTTTGTTAAATTGATGTTTGATCTTGCTCATCAATCGGTGGCAAACGTAAGACAAATTTGTTTGTTTTCGTCATAAGACTATGGTAAAATTTGAATTCAATCGCCGTTTTATCTTTGTAAAAAATAAAAAATTAGAATAAAAAACAGGAAAAACTTCCAATTTTCTTTGATTTTATGTTAAAATTGTTAAAAATAAGCCGATATAAAAAGTAAGCGATAGCTTTATTAGCCATTTAGTCCTATATGGACTTTTCTTTTACGGCAAAAATAGAACATACGTTTGTATGGAGGTTTTGACATGACTTATTTTTTAACCCATTTAGAAGAAGATATTAAACGGTTATACACTCAACTGCAAATAAGCGGTCCTGCCTATGTAGACATGCATAGGATCGCAGCTGAATTTCATGTATGGGTACACTACGAGGATACTGGCAGCATGATGATCAAACATCAAGGTCTTTACAGTATTATTTTAAACAGAGCCTTATCGTCAGAAGAACAGTGGCAGGATTTCGCCCACGAGCTTTGTCATGTGCTAAAGCATACAGGCAACCACTTTAACATGCACAAGCTCTTTCGAGAACTGCAAGAGTTTCAAGCAAAACAATTCATGTATCACTTTTGTGTTCCGACTTTTATGCTGCTGCAAATGACGCTCCCAAACCTTAGGCAGCAAGCCATTTTGCATATTGCTCAAACATTTCATGTCACTCGGGCTTTTGCTGAAAAACGGCTTGCTCTATTTGAACAGCGAAGAGCCGGCATTCAATTTCAAAAAGAATTTACTTCTTATTTAATGAGAGCCGGCAAGGTCGCAGAAAATGAAGCTGCGTATCAAACAAAAGCGTCAGCACACGTGACGTCAGAAGTTTATTCATAAAGGCTTAACACTTGTTTCAGTACATTTGTGTATTGATAAAATTGTTCGGTTTGTGTATCACGCCTACGGCTCCGCCTAAAGTCTTGAAAGAAAGCTCTTCTCTGAGCTTGGCTAATTTCAATTTGAACACTTTTTCCTGTGAGGCATTGATTATTAATATTTTGAGGATGTGTTCCAGCAAATTGATCCGATTCAGATAAAAGTAAGGCATGGAAGCCATTTTGTGTGAGATACTTCACTGTTTCAGCAGCTTTTTCCCTGTCGGTACCGCCAACTAAAGTTTGTAGGACGTCTGTTTCTCCATAGCCGTGGAGTGCAAACGTATAATGATGTGTATGCACTTGAGAAAGACAAATCGGCTCATCAAAACGTGTGCTCGTAATATGAAGAACATGATTGCCTTTCACTTTAAGGCCCTCGAATAAATACATAGAATAATCGGTTGCTACTTCATGGACCAGCTCGCTCACGCCAGATTCAATTCCTCCCGCATGAGGTGACAGGACGAGAAGCTGATCCCCTTTCCGCTGATGAAGAATTTGATAGTCGATCCCTTTTCTTTCATGAGCGGAAAGCTCTTCATAATTTTGATACGTATCTATGATTTGATTCATTCCATCTGCCCCATTTCTCTATATGAGCATAAGTCTACTGATCGCAAATTCTTTTGTAAAGTGTTTTCGAATAACCAGTGTGATCTGAATGCATCCTTAAATTTTCCTTATCTTTACGGGCTAACTGTTGAATGTTGAGAAAAAATGACCGATAATTGAAATGAATAGAACTTTTGGACTATATGAATCTTTTTGTAATCTCTCTCATATATTAGAATATTGCGATCTACACCTGGAGGAATTCATGTTTAAAAAGAAAACCACCATCATCCTTGCCATCTTATGTCTTAGCTTCGCCGGAATTATTTACTGGAAATGCTTCTCTCTTCAAGGCGTGTCTCACGGCACATTCATTCGCTCGATATCATCACCTGATGGAACCTATACCATTAACACATATCGACATAGCGGAGGAAAGCTAAAAGAGAATGCGGTCAGAGCAGAAATTGAAAACAAACTCACCCACCACAAAAAAACAATCTACTGGAAGTACCCTGATAAAGATCCTCTGATCAAATGGGAAAATGCACAGCTCGTTCAAATTGGACATGAGTTTTTAAATGTGGTCAAAGGTGAAACATACGATTATCGCTTTGATCAGAAAAATAGAAAATAACGAGCCAGCAAAAAAACGAACCCTTTTTGGATTCGTTTTTTACGTTGACATCACCTTTTGCATAAATTCTTTCATTTCTTTGCTAACCGTCGTCAACCTGTCTACAATTTCACTAAACTCCGTCACTAATAAAGCCTGTTCTGAAGATGACCCTTTCATATGGCCCATACTCTCAAGTAATGTATGTATATTAGAGGAAATCCCTTGCAATGAGCTTTCTATGTTTTCTGTTGCACGTGAGGTTTCGCTTGAGAGCTTTTGAACCTCGCTCGCTACCACACTAAAACCCGCTCCCTCTTTCCCTGCCCTGGCCGCTTCAATTGAAGCATTCAACCCTAGCAAACTCGTTTGCTTAGAGATACCTTTGATCATTTTTGTAATATCTGAAGTTTTTTTCGAGCTTTCAAGTGTTTGCTGTGTTTGGAATGTCATTTCCTCACTTGTCGCAGAGAGCTCTTCTGAATGAGCCGCCACCACATGTACCTTTTCTTGAATACTTTGAATGATGTCATTCAATGACTCCATATACGCCTCAAGTTCTATTTGATTTTTAAGTGGAAAACCTAAAGCAATTGCACCAATGACTTGGTGATTTTCATCGAAAATCGGCAATCCCATTGCATTTAAAGGGTCCCATACACCGATTCAGGTACAAATGTACTTGATGTTTCGCCTCTAAGCGCATTTTTCATATTCTGATCATCTGGTTTAATGGGATCTCCTGTCCGTATTTGAAAATCCACATCTTTTGATGGCAAATACAGCAAGAATTTTTCTCGATCAATGACCCCCATCGTCACTTCATCTTTTAAAATCTTCATCATATATGGTGCTGCGGTTACAATACTCTGTAGTATATCCATTCCCTCTACCCCCTTAATGTATTTATCGGTCATTCCTCTTAAATTTGATTATTATTTTTTAAAATTAATGATCAAGATTGAAGTTTTTTTATATTTACGAGTAAAAAGTATGACAATTCCTTTCTATATTCAAAAAAACGAGAATTTGCTATACTTAGAAAATCAACATATGATGAAATGGTCATGTAACCATTTGATATATTCACTGGAGGCGCATGTTGTGACACAACCCATGAAGTATGAGCGGGCGATCGTCATCGGAGGCGGAATAACGGGAATGCTCGCTGCAAAGGTTTTATCAAGTTTTTACCTTGAAGTATTGATTATTGAAAAGGACGAATTGCCAGACGCTCCTGAAAATCGTCTTGGCACGCCTCAAGCTTTTCATCCACATAGAATGTTGCCACTAGGCAAACAAATCGTGGAACGTCTATTTCCTGGTTATACAAAAGAATTACTCGAAATGGGCGGGTACAACACATGGCATCAGACATCTCGATTTATGACAAAAGATGGCGAGTTAGTACTCACCGATACTGAAGAAACAGCTGTCACACGACGTGCCATGCTAGAGTGGGTGCTGATGCAAAGAATGTTACGTGAGGATCGTGTTCAATTTTTAGAAAAACATGAAGCGATCGCTCTTCTTTTTGAAGAAGAAACGACTAAAGTGAGTGGATTACAGGTCAAAGATCGGAGGATAAAGCCTGGAATCATCAACAAAATGAGTGCGGACATAGTCATTGATACGTCTGGAAGAATGTCTAAATTGCCAAAATGGCTGAAAAGCGCAGGACGAACCTTGCCTCAGACAGATGAGCTAATCGTGTCTCTTGGCTATAGCACGAGATACTACCAAATACCATCTGAGGCACCGAACCTAGAACCAATGGTCATCGTTGGACAGCCAAATAAAAAAATTCCAACAGGACTGTTTGAACGAGTAGATCATGATTTAGCAGCGGTTCTTCTCTCTGCAGCTGGCGGCTCTCATTATCCAACAACGGACGCTGATCAGTTTGATGTAGAGACCGCTAGGCTGACCAATCCCTCGATAGCAGAAGCCATCACTCATTTAATTCCCTATACGAAACCAAAAGGATTTAGAGTTCCGGCTTGTGTCAGAAACCACTATGAACAAATGGAAGATTGGCCAAGCGGCTTATTGGTCATGGGTGATGCCTTATGCACATTAGATCCAATACATGGTCAGGGAATGACAAAGGCAGCTCTTGAGGCACAGACACTTGAGCGTATGCTCAAACAAGCACAAGAAGATGGGCTTATTTCTTTTGAACGGCATACCTTACAACAAATGCAGCACGCCAATGAGCTTGGCTGGTGGCTTTGTGCAATTGCGGATATGGCTTGGGAAGGCGTTGAATTAAAAGGAACCCCCATTCCCCATCTGACATTTGTACAAGAATTTTTCAATTATTATGTACAATATGCCGTTCAAACAAAACAACCTAAATGCCTTGAGGCTTATCATCGTATGCATTCGTTCTTAATAGAACCGAGAAAAATCATCAACCTAGAGCAGCTGCAAGACATGATTCAAGCTGACTCCACTGGTGAGGTCGGCCACTGGTGGCATAGGTGGGATCAAAAGAATGATGAATTAAATCGAGCTTTCTTCTATGAAGCTGTTCCAGACTTTCAATTACATCAATTGCTAAAATCAAACTAACATAAAAAAAGCCCCTCAACGGGGGCTTTTAATTAACGTAATAATTGAAGTACGTTTTGTGGCTGTTGGTTCGCTTGTGCAAGCATAGCTTGAGAAGCTTGAGAAAGAATGTTGTTCTTTGTGAACTCACTCATTTCTTTCGCCATATCAACGTCACGAATACGAGACTCAGCAGCTGTTAAGTTTTCAGCAGAAGCACTAAGGTTGTTGATTGTGTGCTCTAGACGGTTTTGGACTGCACCAAGCTTAGATCGCTGAGCAGACACTTGCTTAATAGCTGTTTCAATAATACCAAGTTGTGCATCAAATCCAGCAGCTTCCTCGCCATCTTCACCACTTGCACTAATAAATTTTGTCACATCGATTCCAGCAACAGAACCGGCTCCATCTTCACCTTCAGCCGTCCCATCTGTACCTAAAACTGAAGCACCCATGTTTTCGATGTTAAGTGTAATTTGTTGTGTTGCGTTTGCACCGATTTGGAATACAAGGCTTTGTGCCTCACCACCGTCATCAGCACCCTTAGACGAATAAGTTCCATCTAATAATTTCTTCCCGTTAAACTCTGTACGAGTAGAAATACTTGTAATCTCATCTTGCAAGTTTGAGATTTCATCTTGAATGGATGCTAAATCTTCTTCCTGCTGTGTACCTGTGTTCCCAGCTTGAACAACTAGCTCACGAATACGTTGAAGTATCGCATGAGATTCAGTCAATGCGCCTTCAGCCGTTTGAATAAGAGAGATACCATCTTGAGAGTTTTTAGTAGCCATTTCTAGACCACGGATTTGACTTCTCATTTTTTCAGAGATCGCAAGACCTGCTGCGTCATCCCCTGCGCGATTAATGCGAAGACCAGAAGAAAGTTTCTCCATGTTCTTTTGGCTTGAACCGTTGTTAGTAGAAAGACGATTCAATGTGTTAAGTGCTGCGATATTGTGGTTAATTCTCATATTAAATGACCTCCATGTGTTTGAACCAATTAGACATCCATGTCTAAAAGTTCTAAATTAGAATTTTTCCGTAAGCCTTACAATCCATTTATCGAACTTTAATGGAATATGTTTAACAAAAAAGGAATAAATAAGGGAAAAGTCTCATTCAATATGATCGTTTCGCTAGAGTATGCCAAATTTAAAGGTCGTTTTTCATGATTTAATAGAGGGATTAAAGAATCACAAGTGAAGAGAAGGAGAAAAAGCGAAGAAAAAAGAGCATAAAAAAAAGCCCCATTAAGGGGCCTTTCATTAACGTAGTAATTGAAGTACGTTTTGTGGCTGTTGGTTCGCTTGTGCAAGCATTGCTTGAGAAGCTTGAGAAAGAATGTTGTTCTTAGTGAACTCACTCATTTCTTTCGCCATGTCAACGTCACGGATACGAGACTCAGCAGCTGTTAAGTTTTCACCAGAAGCACCAAGGTTGTTGATTGTGTGCTCTAGACGGTTTTGAACTGCACCAAGTTTAGAACGTTGTTTAGAAACTGCTTCAATTGCGCCATCTACGATTGCCAATTGGAAGTCATATCCGCCATCAGCATCAGCCTCAATTGTTGCGAAATCTGTTACTTTAAGTGCAGAAACAACTTTTGTTGCATCTTCTGGGTCGCTACCAAGTTTATCAGCAGACATTGCTTCGATGTGAACAGATAACTGTTGAGCACCATTAGCACCAATTTGGAAAGTTAGTTTTTTAGGATCTGCTCCAGTTGCACTGAAAGAACCATCAAGTAGTTTCTTTCCGTTAAATTCTGTACGGTCAGAGATACCATTCTTGTCAGAACCGTTTCCAATCTCTTGTACTAGTGCATCGATTTCTTCTTGGATAGCACCAAGATCTGTATCATCTTGAGTTCCAGTGTTTCCAGCTTGAACTACAAGCTCACGTACACGTTGAAGAATTGCATGAGTTTCAGTTAATGCACCTTCAGCTGTTTGGATAAGAGAGATACCGTCTTGTGCGTTTTTAGTAGCCATTTCTAATCCGCGGATTTGTCCACGCATTTTTTCAGAGATTGCAAGACCTGCTGCATCATCTCCTGCACGGTTGATTTTAAGACCAGAAGAAAGTTTCTCCATGTTCTTTTGGCTCGCACCGTTGTTTGCAGACAAACGGTTTAATGTGTTAAGTGCTGCGATATTGTGGTTAATTCTCATTTCCTATTACCTCCATGTATGTGGGACCTGACAGACGTCCTTGTCTGAAAAAAGTCCTTTATTCTAGGGCTTATCAACCCTGACAATTCTATTATCGGACGTGGTTATGGGATGTTTAGCAGATTTTTAAAAAAATATCTTATTTTTTTATGATGTTCATCCTAATTTTAACAATAATGTAAAATAAAAAAAGCTGCTAATCTATTATCAGCAGCTTTCATTTTATCAATATTGCTTGATATCAAACATTAAGATATTTTGGTACACCACGTAATCTTTCTTACTTGTGAAAGGTCCTTTATTGTGTTCATCATTGATCTCATAAAAGTTCATTCCGATTCCAAAGCTTCTTTCTTTATACCAGTTAAGAAAATCGTTGATTTCTTTCATTGAGAGCAGATAATCCTTTTGTAACCCATTGATCATGGTAATAGAAAGTATACCTTTCGAAGTTTCTTCTCCGGGTTTTGTTCCGTCTTGATCTTTTGGTTCTCCCGTTGTTCCGTCATCTGGCTTTGTTCCGTCCTGATCTTTTGGTTCTCCCGTTGACCCATCACCAGGGTTTGTTCCATCTTGATCTTTTGGTTCTTCCGTTGTTCCGTCACCGGGATTTGTTCCATCGTGGTCTTTTGGATCTTCCGTTGTGCCATCACCTGGCTGTGTCCCATCTTGATCCTTTGGGTCTTCTGCTATCCCATCATCTGGCTTTGTTTCATCCTCAGTCACTTGTAAGTCTTTTAATGAAATAGAAATCACGGATCTGTAATCACTTTTCACAGAAAGATGTCTCATAGATTCCGAATAGTTACGTCCGCCAATGACATACAATTGGTCATCAACAATTGCTGCGACAGCTGATACTCTACCTTCTGGTAAATCATATGCTGAATTTTTAAATTGGCCATCTTTTGGATTGAAAATCTGAACTTTGTTTACCATATTTTTTGAACTATCACCATATAATTGCCCACCAATAATCAAGAACTTGCCGTTGTAAGTTTCATAGGAGGGTTCATATGTATAAGATGTTAACTGAACATCAATTAATCTCTTCCAAGTATCTGTTGAAATATCATACTGAAACAAATACTTTTCTCTACTATGCCCTATCGAATTTTCGCCACCTGCAACATATATATTTCCGTCAATTGCAGAAATGGCTCTCCCATTCCGAGATGGTAAACCCGATGAGTTCAAGCTCTTCCATTCACCAGAGATTGTATTGTATTCATAGACATTATTCTTATATGAGTTTTTTGAAGATACAATATATATCTTCTCTTTCACTGCAACTGCTTGTAAAGTTCCTTTACTATAAGCTGAAAAAACCGGCTCTCTTGGAATTCGAATCGGCTCTTCAGCCCACTGATCAAGTTCTGCATCATAAATATCTATAGTGTTATAAGCTACTTCTGTCTCTTCATTAATTCCACCTATTAGATAGATTTTTTTACCTACAGTAGCGTAAGTACCGCCTGTTCTATTTCTTGGCATACTGGCTTTCTCTTCCCAAACATCTTTTTTTGGATCATACATAAATGTTTGGTTATTCAACTTATTTTTTTCACTTGCTCCACCAAATACATAAATTTTCCCATCAACGACTCCCACACCAGCATTAATACGTTCTTCTGGTAAATCAGCTCGTTTCGTCCATCCAATTGAATTTTCTGCATTTGCTTTAAATGGACTAAGAATACTCATTAATAGGAGTACCGTGATAAATAATAAAAACCTTTTTTTCATTTTCTATTCCTCCAACTCGTTATGTTCCCTCCTTTTATCGTTCTATTTTTTACAAAGTTTACAATTTAAAGAAGTTTTAAATAAAACTTTATATACATTCAAAATGTTGTGGGCTAGAGATGCGGCCTAAGCATTACCTTTTCATAATCGCTTCTTCATCTTTCAACTGAATCATAAGTGAGGATTGAATATATAATAAATTGATAATACGTCGTGCCATTTCTGAGGGAGATGCATTGTAGTCATTTCTGATCCATTCAATGATAAAACCAAAGATGCCATATGAACGATATTGGACAAAATAACTGTCGTTGATTTCTGCATACTGATCACTCACAAACGACATTCTATTTTGGAAAATATATTGTATTTTCTTAAGCAATTGTTCTTGTATGTGGGGAATTCGGTCTTCCATCACTAATAAATCATAATAGTCGCGATTTTCAACGATATATTGAAATACATCGGTGCCCTCTGGTTTCATGCGAGTTAAATCCAACAGTGGATTTTCACGAGTCGGCTTACAAAATTCATATTCGAAATCGACCATTTCCCGGTGAATAACATCTGCTGCTAATTCATCTTTACTTTCATAATGCACATAAAACGTCGTCCGATTATAGTTTGCCTTTTCCACAATATCCTTCACTTTTACGTGCGAATATCCTTTTTCTTTTACTAGTATTTTGAATGTTTGACGAAGTGTTTCTTTTGTTCGCTCAACACGGCGATCCTCTTTTTTGATCATGGGCCCCTCCTTTAGACACTTTTTAATAAATGTTGATTAGATATACATAAATTTATTTGTGTTGAAAACCTATACAAAAAAGATTTTTTGCTGATTGAAACGGAAAATCTTTCGTCCTACAATCAACTTAGTCATAAAGAAATGAATTTTTTGTGACATTTGATCTAACCTTTCTTCAGAATATCATACTATACAAAAAGTGAGGGCACATGATATGGAAATTCAAGCGATGGTCACACAAATGAAAAAGATTTCGAGAAACAAACACTATTACTAGATGATCCAAAAGCAGATGAAGTGCTTGTCAAAATCGTTGCATCTGGTGTTTGTCATACGGATGCCACTGTATTAGATGGCACGCTTCCTGTCCCACGTCCTGCTTTATTAGGACATGAAGGCTCTGGCATTGTCGTAAAAGCAGGTTCTAATGTCACAACCGTTCAAGAAGGGGACCACGTTGTACTAGGTTTCGCTTATTGCGGTCATTGCCATAATTGTCTTGGCGGGAACGCTGGTGGATGTGAAAACATGATTCCACTGAATTTTTCTGGTCGTAATAAACATAATGAAACGCCTATCCATACACATGATCATCAAGATGTATCACAATTTTTTGGTCAATCGTCATTTGGTACATATGCAACGGTTGATGAGAAAAATGTGGTGAAAGTAGACAAAGAAACTGATTTACGTTATTTAGGACCATTCGGTTGCGGCTTAATGACTGGGAGCGGTACTGTCTTAAATTCACTTGCTCCAGCTCCAGGTACAAGCTTTGTTGTGTTCGGTACAGGCGCTGTTGGTTTAAGTGGGTTAATGGCAGCAAAAATTGCAGGCTGTGATCCGATTATTGCCGTTGATATCCATGATAGCCGCCTTGAACTAGCAAAAGAATTAGGTGCAACACATGTCATCAACAGTAAACATGAGAACCCAGCTGAAAAAGTGAAGAAAATCACAGAAGGAAAAGGGGCACATTACTCATTTGAAACAACTGGAGTACCAGAAGTCACGCTAGCTGCCCTTCACTGCCTGCGTGTCAAAGGAACTTGTGCAACAGTAGCAGTAGGAAAGCGCGATTTAACGTTTAATGTGACCAATGATCTCATGCTCAATGCGCTCACGTTAAAAGGTGTGATAGAAGGCGATGCCGTTCCTCAACTAGTCAAGTTCTTTAAAAATGGACAATTCCCAGTTGAGAAACTAGCAAAATTCTACGAATTAGAAGAGATTGAACAAGCTTTTGAAGATTCTAAAAATGGATCTACGATTAAACCAATTCTTATTTTAGATAAAGAGTATCGAGCTTAAGCCGAAATAAGACGTGAAACTCAAAATCCCCCTTTATAAAGGGGGATTTTTGCAATTTCATGCTGTCCTTACCTTCACACATACATCACCGGCGTCGATATTTTAATAATCTTCCCGCCTCGACGATAAAACCTTGGAACACGGCGGCTTAATGTTGCAATGACTTCATAGTTAATCGTATTGAGCATTTCAGCAATTTCATCAACAGAAATTTCTCCGCCCTTTTGACGGCCATAAATGACGACTTCCTCGCCTTGCTTTGCTTTCATCTCTCCTAAGCTGATCATCGTCATATCCATTGTGACTCGGCCCGCAATTGGCATTCGTTCTCCGCGGAAAAGCATAAACCCTCGATTGGATAAAGCACGTGAGTACCCATCTGCATAACCAATCGGTATGGTCGCAATGACTTCGTCAGGCTTTGCCACATAGGTTGCCCCATAGCTGACCGTTCTTGGCTTTGTCACCATTTTCTTCACGAACGCAATCCTTGCTTTTAAACTGAGAGAGGGCTCTAGCTGAACAGCGTCTAAGCTTTCAATGTATTGCGAGGGATACAATCCATAAAGTCCGATACCAAGCCGGATCATATCGGCACTAAATTCAGGAAACGCAATCGAAGCAGCTGTATTGTTCATATGTACGGTCGGCAGTTTGATCCCTTCTTCTTTCAAAAACCGAAGGAAATCAATGAAGATGCTGTGCTGAAGCAACGTAAAATCAGGATCAGGCTCATCCGCAGTGGAGAAATGCGTAAATATTCCATCCCACCTCAGGTTTTCACTCTTTTCAAGCGCCTTCACCACCGCTAACAGCTCTTCCTTTGTCCGTACACCTAATCGCCCCATCCCTGTGTCAACATTGACATGAATCCCAAGCCGGCGCTGGCTTTCTTCTTCAGCTAAGATCTCATTTGCTTGAGCAATCCAGTCTTCACGAAGGCCAGATAGATCAATTCTCCAGGCCGCAGCCCTTTTCACACAGTCGAGCGGGGTAAATCCAAGAACCAAAATTGGCGCTTCAATTTTTGCTCTTCGCAGCACAATGCCTTCCTCTAAGCTAGCAACTGCAAGTTCTGTCGCACCGCTTTCTAGTGCCTGCCGCGCTACCTCCACTGAACCGTGTCCATAAGCATTCGCCTTCACGACAGCCATGATCTTACTTTTTCTTGGAATATGCGCTTGAATCGCTTCGATATTTCTTTTAATCGCATCAAGATTGACTTCGATCCAGACTTCCCTGCAAAGCTTTTGCATGTATGTTTCCTCCTCATCACATGAGTCATTTCAATATCAATGTTCGTTTTCGTGTCTAGTCTATCTTTATTCATTTTTGAGAAAAACATTCAACTACAATGACTGGACTGGCTTTAACTTGATTGAGATAAAAAAAGAAACCACATCAAAATGTGATTTCTTCTTTATGAACAGGAATTTAGTTAATATACAGATTTCATCATCGAATTAATTTGATGATAAATTTCCTCCAAATTTTCTCGTTCAATTAAATATTCAGCGGTGCTCTTACGAACTGGCACATCAAATTGCAGGAAGGTGATCGTGATCGTTGATGCTTCTTGATCATTCATCGTTAATCTTAATTGAAGTGTAGAAATCTCTTCATTATTATCACTCTCAGTAGAATGTTCAATCGGTATACCATCTTCTAACATGTCAACTTGTTTCAACTCTTGCAAGGAAAGTTCAGTGACTTCAAACCTGAATTTCTGAGATGAGCCGCCAGGTTGATGTGTAATAAAGCGCATTTTCTTTCGCTCGTCATCAATCGCAAAACCTTTATCAACATTTTGCGAAAAGATGTATGTTGAGGACTGAAATCCGTCTTCATGAAAGAGCATCATCATCTTATCTAATAAGATGTTTGGATCATTCTTTTCTTTTTGTCTTTGCAGCCTTCCCGCTATGAATAAAATGACCATTCCCCCAATAATGCTAAAAGCCGTTCCCAACCCATTACCTACATCTACGAAAACAGTAAAGCCTAAAATAGCAACAATAAAAGCGATTACAATTCCTATGATGAATATCACACCATGCTCCTCCTGACATGACCTTTCATTGTTTTAGCCATAGTATATCATTTGGATCAAGTGCTTCAACGAAAAGATTTTATTGGTTTTTAAATGAAAAAAATCTACTATAGACTAAACAGATGCTATATTTATCTCACTCTTTAAATAGAAAGGATCTTTAGTAAATGAACCTCTACTCGACAGACGAAATCATTGATGCTTTATATAAAGCCTGGTCCTCTCAATCTAGTTCAAAATGGAGTAAAGACAACCCAGCAAACGGACAATGTGGCGTCACTTCTTTAGTTGTCCATGATCTTTTAGGCGGAAAAATAAACAAGACCTCATTACCCAGCGGATGGCACTTTTACAACGTAGTGAATGGAACAAGAATTGACTTTACTTCTTCACAATTCTCTGAAGAAATTTTTTATATGGATGTACCTTCAAATCGGGAAGAAGCATTTCAAGATACGAATAAGGATCAATATCGTTATTTAAAGGAACGAGTCCTAAACTATTTAAACGTGTAGATTTTATATTCATGAAAACAGACCACAAGAGGTCTGTTTTCATGAAAGTTAGATAAAATGTTTAAAAGATAGGCAGTAAGAATTCACACACCTTATCTTCGCCTTCATCTTCTCTATATCTCTCCATAATAGGTGCATGGCGTATGTTCAATTGATTGTGTTGGATCATTTGAGGTAATTGTCTCCAAAACAAATTCACTTTTTCGGCTGTATGTGTCACCGTAAACACAGCATACTTTCCTCCTTCAACATGACCAGTCTGAACAAGTTGATCTTTGGAGAAATCTCTATTTGTCATGAACATTAGGTCATATCTGCAATTTTCAGGTAAAGTTCTTGCAGGATCTTCTTGAGGGACACCGTATATGCCATGCTTCTTTAATTCATCATTGAATTGATGTTCGTTGATCCATTTTTTAAATTTCTTCATCATCTCCACATTCTCTTTACTGCCATACGGTCCTATATTTCTCATATACACCATTTTCATATTCGTTAACATTTCAATTTTGTAATTCATGATTCTCCTCCAACTCTTATTGGAAGATTGGCCAATCATTCCTTACATCCAACGGTAACACCCTTTAAAATATAATGCATTAGGATATTAAAAATAATGGAATCTCATATTCTCATTCATAAGATGTCCAATTTTTAAGCATAAAAAAGAACGGATTTTAGCCGCTCATTTGTTATTGATTTTCATTTGAAGAAATGGCTTTTAGAAACTGACAATCAAAAAGGCCCTATAAAGGGCCGTGTGAATGATAGATAACATGACTTCTATTCATAAATAAGCACCCAGTACTTCGCCCCAGGCTCCCCTTCCTCTACAACAGCCTTCCATCCTCTTTTTTGATAAAAAGACAAAGCTTTGTGATTTTCGGATACACATTTGAGGGTGACTGGTGTTCCCAAAACTTTTATAGCTTGCTTGAGCAGCTGATCGCCAGCCCCTTGACCAGTAGCTTCTGGATGTACAAACAAGAGATGAATAAAACGATCTGGCACATATAATGAGATGAATCCAAGGATTTTATTGTTCTCCTCAGCTAAGAAAATTTGCTCTTCCTGCGTATCTTGATCAGAATCTTGGAGTTTGATTTCTTCTGTATTGAGCCAGTGAAAGCTCTGACGTCGGGATTCTAAATAGATTTGTCTTAATTGTGGATAATCTTCTATGCTTGCTTCTCTAATAAACATCGCAACATCTCCTATGTTTTTCATTTGAATGTTAATTCGCTTCTAATATGTGTTTTGCCTGTGTTCTGCCTGCAAATAACAATTGATCACTGAACTGCTAGTCATTGACAGCACGCGCAAGAGCAATTGTACCAATCATGCTGCTTACTAGTGCGTAACTCTTAGAGTGATCTATGTTTCCCGTATCGGCTATAAACGCCATAAACCGTTTCAATTCATCGGTATAAGCTTTCCGTACCTCTTGCGATAATTGAGCAATCTCCCCTGCCAGTGCAGGCAGTATACAGCCGACTTCCGTCTGATCACGGTGAACGGAACTTAAATAAAATTCAATGATCGTCTGAATTCGAGGCTGATCTGCCTTCTTGTCTGCAACACTTTGCAGCAGCTTGATCGTATCCGTAATAGCAAAATGAAAAGTCTCTATCACCAACTGATCTTTGTTCTTAAAGTGAGCGTAAAACCCTCCATGAGTTAGACCTGCCCCTTTCATAATGTATGGCAAACTGATATTACGGACCCCATTTGTTCGAAATGCTCGTGCAGCACTTGCGATGATCTGCTCTCTCACTTTTGACTTATGACCTTTCGGATAAGGCATCCTCTTTTCTCCTCCTTCATTATGTGAAATGATCATGGAGGCTGCAGAAATGGCCACTCGTAAAGTTGAAAAATTTCTTTCACGATAATTCATTCAGGTGCATCTTTTAAAGATTGAGCAAAATAATCGTCATAGCCTACTTAGAAATAGGCTATGGCGATTTCAATTGAGTGATGAAATAAAAGCAGCGGTATACTGATCTTTAATTGGATACCTCATCACGTTTTTTTCCTAACTTCATAGATAACTGCACGCCAATCATCAGCATCACGATGGCGAGCATTGCGACAATAGCAGCTTGAAAATGTCCGCTGATATCGAAAATCAAACCGATTAAAAATGGACCAAATCCTCCCATGATGTACCCGCCCATCTGTGACATCGCTGACCATGTACCGGCTTCTTCTGGTGTACGCGTTTCAATAATAGGCAGCATAAGCGCCAAAGGAAATAATCCACCTGCTCCAATCCCCAGAAAAATAACAGCTGGCAGGATCGGCATTGGCAGTAGAAGGAATATGAGGCCAATCAGCTCTGACAAACTGCATAAGATCAGAAATAATTTCGGCTTTCCTAGACGATTGACGATGTTTGGAACGAGTAATGCCACCGGAATCTGAATGAGTGTAAATATCGTAAGCAGCATGGCGGCATACTGCGGACTATTCCCAAAATCAAGCGCAATGGGTGAAATCCACGCTGTTAACGAATAGAACATGCTAGACATAAAGCCAAAGAACAAGGTGAATTGAATGGCTTTTTTGTTTCGCAGCGGTAATCTCAGTGGCACGTCTGCAAGATCCGCTTGTTGGTTTTGACGAGCTAGACCGAGCCATAAAATCATGGCAATAACGCCTAAAATCGCCCAGCAGGATAACGCAAGTGGAAGGTTATGCTCACTGCGAAGGTAAATCGGAATGGTCAAGCCCGAAGCAAGTGCAGCTCCAACTGTCATCGATATAGAGTACACACTGACAATCCCAGGACTTTTCGGGAAATACTTTTTAATAAAACTAGACAACAATGGTCCGGCAAAACTAATTCCAACTCCTCCTGCAAAAGCAGTCATGAGAAGGATGGTAACTGTTTGACTTGTACCACGCAGTCCAGTCGCAATTGTGATAAGAAAAATCGAGAAAAAAAGGGTTCTCTCTAATCCAAACCGGCGGCTTAGTTTCGTTGCTACAGGGGCAAACACTCCCATGCACAAGACCGGCAAAGTGGTTAAAAGACTTGCCGTGAGTGCACTAACGCCAAGGTCTGATTGAATCATGCTCATCATAGAAGCTACGGATGTAATGATTGGGCGCAAGTTTAAGGCAGCTAAAAATAAAGCGGCTAAATAAAATATTTTTTTTATCAATACTCTTCTTCCTCTCTCATCTTGTTGAGGTTACTATGAGTATAAATCCGCTTCATTCATTGATCAATACAATAATTCGTATTATGATGATAGGAAAATACTATCATTAATGAAAGGATGGCATATGGATACTCGTCACATTACCTATTTTATGGCTGTATTCGATCATTTACATTTCACAAAAGCTGCAGAGCAACTAGGTATATCACAGCCTACATTAAGCCAACAGATTCAGCTGCTTGAAGCTGAAGTTGGGATGCCGCTCTTTGACCGAATCGGTAAAAAAGTAGTTGCAACTGAAGCTGGTTCGCTTCTTTATCAATATGGCATGAAAATGCTTCAGGCTGAACGAGATGCAAAAAATGCCATGAAAGAACTCTTATCTGAACAGCGGGGTACCGTTCGGCTTGCCGTCCTTCCCTCTGATCTTGACTTTCAGCTTGTTCCGCTTTTTGTAGAATTTAAAACGCTGTATCCAGAGATCAATCTAAAGGCTTTTTCGACCATCTTTGTTCGTGACGAGGTGCTCTCACATAAAGTCGATATCGGAATTGGGCTGCGCGGGCCTGCGGATAAACGCCTGATTCAAATTCCACTTGGCGATGAGCCCTACGAATTGTTTGTTCATTCAGACAGTGAACTGGCAAAAAGGCGTGAAGTGACGCTAAAAGAGCTGACAAAGCATGCGCTGGTCATGTATCCAAAAGGCTATTTAGGAAGAGATTTGGTCGATGACGTATGTAAAGAACACGGTTTTGAATTGGACACGGTCATGGATGTTGGGTCTGCCACTTCATTATTGCAGCTGGTTGAAGCTGGGATCGGCGCCACCATCCAGCCAAGAGGGCTGTTAAAGCAACATTCAGCATGGCCTAATATTGTCTCTATCCCTATTTCTGCTCCTGCTCCTGTTCGGCATCTTGAATTAACATATTATGCCGATCGATTTGTGACCAAAGCGCAAAAACAGCTATCTGAATGGCTAATAGACTTTTTCAAATCAAGAACAAACTAAAAAGTGAGGGTAACACATGAAGAATGCAAACAGCATATTTACAAGAACAAACCGGATTGTGATTCGCCAGTTTGATCAGCAGGATATTGAAGCATTTTATCAATACCGATCAAACCCCTCTATTGCCACATTTCAATCTTGGGAAAACTACACGCACGAAGACGCTGAATTATTTGTTCAACACCAAATGACGCAACAACCTAATCAACCAGGGACGTGGTTTCAATACGCGATTGCCTTATCTGAATCCAATCAGCTGATAGGAGATTGCGCCATTCATACACTCGGCAGCGAGCCTAGAATCGTTGAAATAGGATTTACACTCGCGCCTGAATTTCAAGGAAAGGGCTATATTCACGAAGCCTTGAATTCAATGATCGAATATATTTTCACTACACTGAACAAGCATAAAATCATTGCCTTTACAGATGTACGAAACGAAAAATCTATTCGAGTGCTGGAACGTTTAGACATGAGACGCGAAGGACATTTGCTACAAAATTATATGTCAAAAGGACATTGGGTCGATGAGTATCAATATGCTATTCTTCAATCCGAGTGGGCCGCGAAGCGTCATTAATCATTTATTTCCTATTTAAAATCCCTAAATAGGCGCTCCACGGTCCTACATCGGTTCGATATCGTTCCGCCATGACCCGAACAATTTGGGAGATATGGGTGAAATCATGGACAACCCACGTAGAAAGTAATTCGCTCACTTGCACGACGCCGAATTCTGGATGGACGCCCTTTTTCTCTAGATCAAGACTTGAATGTGTCATACGCTGAATGTATGCCACATTCTCCATCCGCACATGATGAAACTCTGCTAGTGCTTGTTCTATCTGTCTTTCAGTTTGATTCAAATGGGCGTAGCGGTCAAATGCAGGAAATGGGGTATTCTCTCCATCAGCAAGAATGACATTTAATCGTGGAATCCAGTTGAATTTCTCTGCTTCAATCAAATGTTCAATGACTTCAACGGGATTCCACGTTCCCTCCCCTTCACGACTGTGAAGCCAATCCTTCGATAAACCTGACAAAAGACTTTCTAATGTACGAGGAGTTCGACTCAACATATCTAAAGCTTCATCCAAATTGAAATTCATATGGTAGCTCCTTTATCAATTTTTCTTTATTCTAATGTTTTTTGATTAGATTGCAACTCATACTGCAAAACAGATAAAGAAGAAAATAAAAGGTGCTTTTGATCAACCTTCTATATACAAATAGAACTTTTCTATAACACTCACCATCCTTTCTTTTTTTATAATAGAAAAAAATGAAATGTGGTGATATTGATGTCTACAACGATTGGGATTATGGGTGGTATGGGCCCTTTAGCGACGATTGATCTGATGAAAAAAATCATTTCTCATACACCAGCGATAAAAGATCAGGATCATCTCCATGTGATTGCTGATAATGATCCGCAAATCCCTGATAGAACCAATGCCATATTTGGGAAAGGCGAAGATCCTACAGAATATATGATTGCATCAGCTAAAAGATTAGAACGCGCAGGAGCGGACTTTATTCTGATTGCATGCAATACCGCTCACTTCTTTTTAGAAAACGTACAACAATCCACTCATATCCCTATCATGAATATGCCATTAGAAACCGCAAAGCACCTGAACAAACATCACTATACGTCTGTGGGCTTACTATGTACTGATGGCACATTAAAAACCCAGCTCTATCAAAAAGCTTGTGCCCATCACAAGATTGATGTCATGACTCCTAGTGAAAATCTTCAGAAAAGTGTGATGAATGGGATTTATGCCGTGAAAGCAGGGAAATTGAGTAAAGGCGAAAGTGAACTGGCGTTAGCTGCAGAAATTTTAATCAATCAAGGAGCAGAAGCCATCATTGCCGGCTGTACAGAAATTCCTTTAGTTCTAAGGTCAACCAAAGCTGTGAAAGTGATTGACCCTACTGTCATTTTGGCGAAAGAAGCTGTAAAATTAGTGTATGAGCTTGAAAAACTAAACATTTAAAGAAAGTCATATAAGGGGATAACATGAATATTGAGAATATAGAAGCGTTTATTTATGTATGCCAGCTAGGCAGTATCAATAAAGCTGCAGAAGCATTGTATTTAACCCAGCCTTCTGTATCGGCACGTATTCAATCGTTAGAAAAAGAATTAGACCTGAAATTATTTGATAGACAGAGAAATAAACTATCTCTGACGGAAAAAGGTGAACAGTTTTACCCGCATGCCAAAAAGATTCTCCATTCTTATCAAGAAGCAAAGCATAGTCTCAAACAAACGATGCTCCCTTATGAATTGACGATTGGATGCGCATCCTCTATTTCCAATAATCTATTGCCTAACATATTGCCCGCCCTAAAAGAAAAATACGAAAATCTGAAAGTGAAAATTGTAACAGGACATTCAAAGGATGTTGTCCAAAAAGTGATTAACAACCAAGTAGACTTTGGCATTGTCAGGACTGAAACACATCCTCAAATTGAATCAATCCCGATTTTCAGCGATCCAATCGGGCTGTTCGTCCCAACTCATCACCCGCTTGCCAGCCTAGGCAACATCAATATGAATGAACTAGAAGAACAACCTTTTATTTTCTTTGACTATGGGTCATTTGATTGGTTGATGCTCCACCGATTATTTCAAAAAAACAACATCACACCGAACATTTCCATTGAGGTTGATCATATGGAAACTGCAAAAAATTTAGTGCTACAAGGAATGGGACTATCGTTTCTTCCTCATCATTGTGTTAGAAATGAAGTAGAACAAGGAACACTAAAACAAATTTCAATTGAGCCATCTATCAATTTCAACATCAATATTGAGTTCATTTATAAAAAAGGAAAATCCAAATCCGTTTTCATTGATCAACTCAAACAGTTTTTTCATGAATTAGATTAAAAAAAGCCCTTTTTAGGGGCTTTTTTTGGATTTGTTCTGATTGATTAGCTTTCGTTTGCCAACATGTATGCTGCCGTTTCATACATATCTTTCAATCCTGATCTCTGTGCGTACTCGGCCACAGTGATCGCACTTGTCGTCAGAAGTTCTATTATATGTTCATCCATTCCTGACCAAGTTCTCCCGCCTGCTTTTTCATACGCATGGATAAGTTTCGTTAATCCTTCTTTCCCAAAGAGAAGTTGATGCGACAAAAAGTCTGCAGATACATCACCAACCCCCACTTCAGACCAATCAATCACACCGGTAACACATTGATTTTCATCAATCAGAATGTGACCAGGATGCAAATCTCCATGCTTCACTCCCACAAAAGGCGGCCATAAAGAATCTTTAGCTAGCCATTCTTGCCAGCGCTCCCATAAACCGCTGTTAATGGTGTATTGCGATTTGACACGTTCCATTCGCTGTTTCATTGATCCTCTTAATTCATGAGCACTGAGCATGTCCACACCGATCGTTTTAAAAGGCTGTTGATCTAAGGAATGTACATTCGCTAAAACTCTTCCTAATGATTCATAATAAGCTTGCGGTACATTCGTTTGGTCAAATCTCCACTCATAAGATTGCTGTTCCACATCAATACTAGCCGCCGGTACCCCCTCTAATTGTTTATAAGCAATCAGACTTTCTGTAAAGATAGACCACTTAGGAACCTGAAAGTGAACCTGATTACTAATGTAATCTAATGTCTTTTTTTCTTGTAAGGTATGTTTCATTGATTCAGGTCTGCGAGGCATTCTTATTATCCATTGATCACCATGTAAATCTTCGACGTGAGCGACACGGAAATCCACACCTGATTCATTTATTTTGATGGTATTCTCTAAAATCTCTAATCCGTGATGTTTGACTAACTGCTTTAATTCCAGTCTATTCATATCCAATCCTCCAATTGTTCATTTAGTCATGATCAATAGGCATCAAGAATATCATCACAAAACCCACAAACAGGCTACTTTATGTGGTCAGAGTAAACAAAGCTAGACATATGCCTTTCTTTGCATCATAAAAAACATACAAAAAAAGACAGACCGATTAGCTGCCTCTTTTCTAGTGAAATTGCATACTTTCCCGCTGAAGATCATTAAAAATGTGCAGACTACCCCGTTTACTCCGTTTGATGAAAACAGAGCCTTTGAACATATGAAATTACTGATTCAAAGTTTTCTGGCGTAATCTTCCTGCATGCATCATTTTTAACCATCCTCCTCTATATCATATAAATTTACTATACTTTATTTAAATATGACTTTCAATAAGATGACAAAAAGAAAGATTTAAAATCATCAAAAACCCTTTAAATTACATAAAATGAAATAATTTCATTTTTATGTGTTATGATATGGTTATTGATTCTTCTGTCTAATATAATTTATTAAACTCAAAAACCCGATGTACTATGAATTTTGAGTGTAAGAGAGACAATGAGAACAAATCAAATGTAGCTAAGTCATTTAAAAGGAGAATGGATATGACTCATTTAGAATTCGCATTCGGCTTGCTTCCAGTCAGTATGATCATCGCTTCTTTTATCGTCACATTGTTTGTACAAAAGGTTTATTTCATGCCAATTGTGAGCTTTATCATTTTGCTCATTCTGACATTTACACTTTTCAATGTCTCTTTCTTTGGCTGGGCTGTTGTTTACACTTTAGGCTCATTCATTGCTTCATATATAGCATTATTCATTATGAAAATTTTAAATAAAAAGAGATCATAAACTACATTCGAAAAGCCCTAGAAAGGGCTTTTCATCTTTCACTATCGTTTTTTCACTGGATGAATGTCCTCTCCCAAAAAGGCGGTATTCGGATCTTCACTATTTTCTAGAAATTCAGCAATTTCTTGCAGCTCTTGATTAATACGGTCATTCCTTGGCATATCTGGGTTTAACAGAAGGTTGGAGTGAATAGCAGTAGCTGTTTCATACAAGACATGTTGATCTTTTATCTGTTTGATGCACTGTTTCATGCGCAAGAAAAACCATGCGATCTCTTCAATGTCTTCCATCGGATAATGTGCCATTTTGAAGAGATTCTGCTGACGAAGGTCTCCTCTCTCAAAAATGTGTTCAAGCTCTTCTTTACTGATATATAAATCCGAAGCTTCCTCCTCAATCTCTATTACTTCAACCATGGCGTCGTCAGCTGTATATAACCGCTTAACAAATTCATCGAAACTATCTGCCAGCTTAAAATCTACTTCCAGCTCTAAATCGAAATAGTGAATAGGAGGATGTTCCTTCGTTTCTCGATAATCCATGGCAATCCATGTATCTTCTTCCCCGCTGATGAAAACAAATCCCTCTGGTAGCTCCAATTCATCACTTAACTGAACACTATTCATAATTCAATCATCTTTAGCGATTCCTCTTAGATGATCGAATTGAACATGATCCTCTGCCCATGAATTCGGCCGTTCGGTTGGAAAAGCATTACGAACTGTAAAACCACCATTCCATTCTAAAATGAGTTTTTTGTATGTATCGGGTAAAGTGACTCCAAGTGTTCCCTCTGCTTCACGAATTTGTTCCTCATCTATCTTTTCTAACGTAAAAGGACTCTCTTCATCTTTCTCCCAGAATGATTTCAAATTCAAAATGGATGCCTCCCAGTATTTATTGAGATAAGTATATCATTCATATTTTTAAAATGACCACCAGATCCTCCGGCCATTGGCGGTCAAAGTATTAAACACCTTTTTTGTACTCTTAAAGCGTTTCATGGTCATAAATTCGACCATTAAAACAAATGATAAAACATCTTCATATTCCCCTTTACAGTTGACCGTCAGTCATTTATAATTGACCCTAAGTCATATATAATTGACCAAAGGTCATTAAAAGGAGGAAGAACGAATGAGTAAAAAAGTTGCTCTTATCACAGGTGCATCAGCAGGTATTGGAAAGTCCACAGCAATTGAATTAAATAAGAAAGGTTTTATTGTTTATGGTGCTGCTCGTCGAAAAGAAATGATGGAGGATCTCATCTCTCAAGGAATTCACACCATTTCACTTGATGTCACTGATGAAGAGTCTATGGTAAACTGTGTACGTGAGATTTTGGACAAAGAAGGAAGAATCGACGTGCTTGTCAATAATGCCGGCTATGGCTCATATGGTGCGGTGGAGGATGTATCTATGGAAGAAGCTCGAAGACAAGTAGAAGTCAACCTGTTTGGACTGGCCAGAATGACGCAGCTTGTTCTGCCTAATATGAGACAAAACAACTATGGAAAGATCGTCAATATTTCTTCTATGGGTGGTAAAGTGTGGACATCATTTGGCGCATGGTATCACGCTACAAAATTTGCAGTAGAAGGTTTTTCTGATTGCTTACGGTTAGAAGTTGAACCATTTGGTATTGATGTGATTGTTGTGGAACCTGGCGGGATCGCAACCGATTGGGGCGTCATTGCAGCAGAAAAACTTAAAACTGCTTCAGCAAAAGGAGCTTATAAAGAAGCTGCCAACAAATCAGCAGATAATATGGTAAAAACGTATTCAGGAAGTAATTTAACAAAACCAGATGTCATTGCAAATACAATTGTGAAAGCTGTCACTGTAACGAAACCTAAAACGCGCTATTTGGTTGGGTTTGGTGCTAAACCTATGGTGTTTATGAAAAATCTCCTGGGTGATCGTACGTTTGACAAAATCATTAAAAGATTCAGCTAATCACTTGCTCCCCTAAATATCTCTTTGTCTGACTCCAAATCAAAATTACCTTTGAAATGGAGGTTGAAAATAATGAAACGAGCGATGACAGATGAAGCGAAGGCTCTAAGAGCTCAAGCGATTTTAGATAAAGCAGCAGCGCTTTTTGAGACACATGAATATAACCAAATCAAAATGTCAGATATCGCCAAAGAAACGAAGCTATCAAAGGGCATACTATTTGTTTATTTCAAAACAAAAGAAGCTCTTTTCTTCCAACTATTATGCCGGGAATATGTAAAGAGACTAGAACGCTTCATTGAAATTATTTCTGAAACACAGATCAAAAACCTTCAGGATATCAAACAACTTTTTCTGAAAGAATTGGAAGAAATCATTGATAAAAATCCTATGTACATTAGATTAGAAGCCATTCGCACGTCTGTTTTGGAAAGAAACATCGACTCTGATACCATGCTTCAATCAAAACTGTTATTATTTCAAAAGCTAACGGAAATGACAGACTTACTTTGTTCAAATGATGTGATCAATGAGGCGCAAGTGATGGATATTTTTCAAGCTGAAGCAGCGATTATCACTGGATGCAAACTCACTGCCACTTTACCAGATGAAGTCATTACTATTATTGAAAATCATAATTTGCATGAATTTAAACGAGATTTTAAAACAGATGTGATGAATACAATGTCTTTTTATCTTGATGGTTATTTACACAACCTTGAGGCTTGACATAAAATGTTGTGCACAACAAAAGTGCATACAACACTTACATCTTCCTCATGTTCATGATGATTTTGACTGAAGCCAATATGAAAACAGACCTCCTTAAGGTCTGTTTTCATATGTTTTATACATTTTGAGATGCTGTGCGTCGAGCAATCATCGTCGTGTTTCGACATGTTTTTTGTTGTTCTTTGATTGTTGTATTCCGCATTGATTTTGTTTTAATAATTTCAAAATTTTATTTAACCTTTTGTTGGGCTGTTATTTAATTTGTTAATCTTTTTTACGTTGTCATAAACCATAACTTGTTTAATATTTATCAAAATCGAAACCATATTTCCTGTAAACCCTAGCAGCATAATGAATTGCTATGGTTGAATTAACGTTCTATATTCCATTACTACGTAGTTTATCACCTATCTTTAATTGACTTAGAAGCTTAAATATACTCAGAATCATCACAAATCACTTTTCAGGCCTACTCTTGAAAACAGTTTCAAGCTGAAATTTTCTACATCCCCTACTCACAATTCATTAAGTTCCCTTATATTCCATTTATTATCACATGATAGAATTTACAAAACACCGAAAAGAAACCGCAAAAATAAATGAGAAACAAATCTTTATTGCCATTAATAGCTACTTGTCACGTTTAAATTTTCATCAAAAAACAAAAAAGCAGACTCATTTAAGTCTGCTTTAAGCTATCTTTTAAATTCCACGGGAACACCTCTTGCAAATCACTCCTGACATTCAGGACATATCCAATGAATCTAACCACTCTTCACAATGTTCTATAAGCCATCTCAAATATTCAACATATTGACCGACATGATAGCCATCACAAACAGCATGATGTACTTGAATCGCAACGGGCAGAATGATTTTTCCTTCTTCCACCTTAAACTTGCCTATCGTAAATATTGGCAGTAAATAAGTTATATCTGTAGATACATTAAGGTTAAAAGAAGTAAAATCAATCCACGGCAGGCTTGAAATATTGAACATGTTTTCTGGCATATGAGGTTTCGGAAATAGGCTGCTGCTTTTGCTGTAAGTGTCCATGTCCGCTACACAGCTTTTATAAAACCGAGCAAAGTTTTCATCATAAGGCGTCCAAATACTTGAAAACGTCTTTGTTTCTTTATTTAAAATCGTATAACTAGGATGGAGAATCTCCCAGTAACCAAGTTCATCGTTCACTTGATCCATCCGAAATTCCGGTAATTTTTGCACAGCTCTTGCTAACAAATAAATTTGCACAGGATATACTTTTAGCCTTTTTTCTTTTAATATTGCATACAATTTTGTGATGTCTAGATCGATCACCAGACTATATGTGCATCGGGTTACCGTCATATAATGATGAAAGTGCTCTTTTCTCGGATAATTTTCATCTATTTGTTTAAACATTTTTTATCTCCTCCTGAATGTAATTGCTTGTATTCAGGAGGAAGCTTTATCTGTTTTTACCACCACAATCATCCTTTCAAGAGTTATGTCATGTTTCTGTCCATTCAAAGTCTACCATGAGCTTTGTTTATGATAAAGCCTCCAGCAACTCTTCGTAAGTAATCTTCCCTAACGTGAACTGTTCTAGTGATATATATATTTCTCCCCTGCCAATATAGAATTTGTAATTATCAGCGCTATCCTCTATTCACTTCTACCTTTACTATAGAAGCTTTTTAATTGATTTATCGTACCCAGCCAAATCATCAATTTGATAATAACCGACGGTTAACAATAGGCATGAAAAAGTGAAGAATGATGCCTCCGAAACAAATCGTTAATATGGTTCCAACACCGATAGGTCCTTTGCATATAAAAGCTAATATGAAGAAAAATGCATATAATATTGTTCTCGAAAATGCGATCGTTCTTTTTGAAATATCTCGAAGAATGAGTGTTAAATGATCAATTGGTGTTGATGCGAATTTTGTTTGAAGATATACGGCTGTTCCAAGACCAATGAATATCAAACCAGCTCCAAAGCAAGTCAGTTTGCTAAACCACATACTTGTATCAATGACATATTTGATGAGGAGTAACCACAGATCAATACCGATTCCAGTCACGAACGCTGTAATCAAACCTAAAAAAACAGGTTTTTTTCTCACTAATATAGAATTGCAAATTAAGATGATGATAGAAATCAAGACCTCCCAGCTCCCTACGGTAAGACCAAATTCTTTGGAAAGGCCAACTAAAAGGGCATCAAATGGGGAAGCACCTAGTCCTGATTGTATTGTTAATGAAATTCCTAAACTTAATACGAGTACACCTAAACCGTAAGAAACATACTTTTTTTTATTAGACATGATCTCTACTTAAAGATAATTCTTTTATCATTAAAACGTGCAGAATCCCGTCTTCCATAAATTCATCTGAAGCAGTTTGAAAACCAAGTTTTTTATAAAAACCTTCTGCTTGTGTTTGTCCATGCAGCTTTATCTTTGTAATTCCTTTTTCTTGCATGATTTTTTCCAGTTCTCTGATAATCACTTTGCCTAAACCGTACTTACGATAAGGTTTTAGGATGCAAATTCGTTCCAATTTACCTGTACCATCCACAATACGCACCCGACCTGTGCCGACAGGTTCATTCTCATGGCATACCAAGACATGCTGACATTGTTCCTGAAGAGTGTCAAATTGATCAAATTCTTCAGACTCAGGTACTTGCTGTTCATCAATAAAGACCGACTTTCTAATATTAAGAGCAACTTGTAAGTCATTTTCAGTTGTTATTTTTTTTATATGCATTGTTTATCAATCCTTTTCTGATATTAGTCTGAACCAGGTGAAGCATTTATATGGTCTTATACTAGTAAGAATAAAATATTTTTATTGCAATTACAACAAAAATGCAGGTTTTTTTAAGATAGTGGGCATTTTGCAAGAGAAAGAAATTGAGAAAGCTGGTTTTAGTAGTGAATGTCGAAGCGGAATTAATGCGAACTATTACGCCACTTATCAGTTTGGTATCTCTTGGCGTTACACTTCTCACTTTTGGTGCCTTTGTTTTTTTGTGATTAACATTTGAAGAAAGTTCTCAGAAAAAATCCCCTAGCCATAAAAGTCAGGGGTTTTACTTTGTTCTTCCCTGAAAAAGACTGATTTAATAAGGTTCTATGATTAGCCTTTCTGATAAAAAATGTGCATTTCTGAAGAAAACTGAAAAGGTTCGTCCCCAATCTGTCCCAATAAAAAAACAGACCGTGGAGGGTCTGTTTTCATTTTGCCTATACGTTTTCAAATATTGAGTTTGGATCGATCATCGTCGTGTTTCGATCAGTTTTTTGAGGAAATACAGTGGTATTTCGATCAGTTGATTCTTTTGAGTAATTAAGAGAGCCCAGACAAGCAGCACCTACCAATAAAGCGGCGCTAATCAATATCTTCATTTTAATATTCATATAAACACTCCCCTTTTTGGATTTCGGTTTGAGCTTCTATGGCGGTTCTATAATAATCTGCTACCCTCTCCGAATCATTTCTTTTCTCATAGAGATTTGCAAGGCTTAAAGCAAACTCTTCAATATAAGGATACAACTTCTTTTCTTCTAATCCTTTAAACATTTTTCGTACATTTTCAATACCTTCATCGACATAAATTGTCTTTAATGAATTGAGCAATGTTTTATAAAACAGATTGTTTTCTGCTGTTGCACTTTTTATTCCTTTAGCGATATAATCAAGTGCTTCTCTTGTGTTATCACTTTTAAACAAGGTCCAACTTAAACTAAAAAATAATCTTGGTTTAATATCTTCATTGTTTTCACTCATCTTATCTAGTCCTTTTTTATAGAAGGACGCAGCTTTAATATAATCCTGTTGCCTGTCATACGTATTTCCAAGATTCAAATAAGTTTTAGCAATTAATCTTTGATCATTTACTTCTTCAGCAAGATTTAGTGCTTTATGTAAGTGGGGGAGCGACTTCTCATATCGTTTAAAATCATCATAATTTCCTGCGATCACAAATAGACTTTGAATTTTTCTCACCTTATAAAGATCATAACGATCATAAATCTCTAGCGCTTTTATAATATGGTGCATAGAAACATGGGTTTGTTTCATGATGTAATATGCTTCTGCTACTTTAAAATGGAATTCTGCTTGTTCAATTTCATCTACAACAAGCGCCAGCTGTCTCTCAGCAATCTTATAATATTGAATGGCCTGTACATACTCTTTCTGACTGAATTCATGCATACCTCTAAAAAAGGCATTATAGTATTGCAACATTCCAGACAGTTGATGGTTAGCATTCTCTATTTTATCGACTAGAGCGGAAATAGATTGATCGAATGAAGGTTTTATATAATCAAGCATAAGTTGATGTCGAAAACACATTAATTGATAATAGATAAGAAGATCCTGATCTTCTTCCATCCTATCTATTTCCCATTCAACCTCAGCTTTTAAAATCTCTGCATCCGGCACACTAAATTGCCGAATCATTTTATACCATTCATTTATTTTCACACCAACATGTGAAGAAAGAACTTTCTCCATCCCCTTACTCCCCTTCCACAAAATTCCCTTATATTACATTTATTATGACATACAGAAATTTACAAGGCACCGAAAAGAAACCGCAAAAAGAACCAGTGTACATCAATAAACCTTTGGCACATGTCTTTATCCTCACAAAACAAAAAGGCAGACTCATTTCAGTCTGCCTTCATCTTCTAGATTTCCATGAGAATACCTTTTGTCTTCAGGTAATTTGCATTGAATCTAGCCTTTTTTCTTTTAATATTGCATACAATTTCGTGATGTCTAGATCGATCACCTAGCTATATGAGCATCAGGCTACCGTCATATAATGATGAAAGTACTCTTTTCATGGATAACTTTCGACTATTTGTTTAAACATTTTATATCTCCTCCTGAATGTGATTTACTGTATTCAGGAGGAAGCTTTATCTGTTTTTACCACCACAATCATCCTTTCACAAGATATATCATTTTTCTGTTTATTCAAAGACTACCATGACCTTTACCTAAGTTAAAGCCTCCAGCAACTCTTCATAAGTCATCTTGCCCAACGTGAATTTTTCTAGTGCTATATATGTATTCTCCGCTGAGGTATTCATTCTATTATGACAGTCATTCACTAGCTCATGTTCATTTGGTAATGGTTCATGTATATGTTCTGTTTTTCGAAATGCTTCATAGTATCTTATACCAAATATTCTTTGGGACATCGCATTGATGTGAATTCCGTCCGGATTAGGTATAAGGCTTTTCGCAGTAACATAATAACAATTTTCATGATCATGTGCATATTTTTGTAGTTCCTCATTGATCAGTTGATATTCCACACATCCTGCGCCAAATGCTGTCTTTCCTAAGAAATCGCCCAAACCACCTATCACAAGCGGAATGTTAGGTACAGATAATTCAGTTCTCAGTTCATGAAATAATCTTCGTATTTTTTCATCGTATTCTTTGTATTTCCCATCTTGGCTGTCACTTTCTCCTTGATGCCATAATATTCCGGCCAATTCGCTATCTTCCCTTGCAAATTTAGCTTCATTTATTGCATGACGAAATAATGCCCCATCTCGTGACCACTCATCAATGGAACTGCCACCTTCGGCACATGGGATAAGACCAATCTTCTCTCTCTCATGCTCTTTACACCAAGCCTCCGCAAAAGAAGCCGCTAGTCCTACGCCAGCTACCGGTCTATCAAAATGGATGGGTTCAGTCATCATTTGCCATCTACCATTTCGCAACATCATGATTCTTTCATTATAAATTGGTGGCACTTCATGCTTGAAGCCTCGCCCCGCCATATTTGATTGTCCAATTAGTAAAAATGACTTCATATTTTTCTCCCCCTCTCTTCATTTTTCATATTTTGTTGAAAGAACAGTAAACAGTAATTACTTAGGGTAAGATCCTGATGCATCTATCAATCAGGTGGATCGACTATGATCAATCCACTTAAACCATTTTAACAAGAAGAAATCTCTTGTCCATGTTGTCATATGGGCTGACGTTAAACTTGTGAAAAAAACATATTCATGTATAATACAATTGATGTATACTACATGAATTTTAGGAGGGTGACCTTTTTTGAAAAGAGAAGATGCCTTAAAACTAAGATCAGATATTAAGAAAATGATTATAATAACTGGGGTTTTTGAATCTCAAAATTTGCCCAATGGACCATTTGAAAAACCTCTACCAACCTCTCAAATGATGGCGTTAGAGGAACTAGAGATAGAAAAATTAACTGTTTGGCAACTATCCAATAAACTTAGATTAGAGACTTCAACTGTAAGTAGATTGGTAGATAAGTTAGTAAAAAAGGGACTTGTTTATCGTGAAGTAAATGAAAAAAACAGAAGAGAACTTTTTCTGCACCTCACAGAAAAAGGTCACATTACTGTTAATCGCTTAAGAGAACAATCCCTTACATTTTATCAACGTATCCTTAATAATTTATCAGAATCAGAACAAAAAATAGTTGTGGATGGTTTTGAATTATTTATTGATTCTATTTCTAAGTCTTTTGATTAGAGTGAGGTAAATCATACCCTTTGGAGGATAAAATGAGTTTGGATTTTGAACGTCCTATGATTGAACTAAAAGAGAAATTTGATGAATTAAAGAAAATGATGAAAGAACATAATGTAGATTTATCATCAGAAATTCAAGAATTAGAAAAACGTTTAAATAAAATGCAAGATGAAATTTATTCTAATCTTACACCTTTTCAACGAGTTCAAATTGCAAGGCTACGTAACCGGCCCACGACATTGGATTATATACCTTTATTGTTTACAAACTTTTTTGAACTTCATGGTGATCGATTATATGGTGATGATCAAGCAATGATAGGTGGTATTGCAAAATTTAAAGGGATGCCCGTTACGGTTATTGGTCATCAAAGAGGGAGAAGTACAAAGGAAAATATAGAAAGAAATTTTGGAATGTCACACCCAGAAGGATATAGAAAAGCGCTAAGACTGATGAAACAAGCTGATAAATTTAATCGCCCTATTATTACATTTATTGATACAATTGGCGCCTATCCAGGCAAAGGATCTGAAGAACGTGGAATTTCTGAAGCGATAGCTCGAAATCTATTGGAAATGGCTACACTTAAAGTGCCAATTGTTTGTATTGTAATTGGAGAGGCATCAAGTGGTGGAGCTCTTGGCATTAGTGTCGGTAACCATATCCATATGTTAGAGTATTCATGGTACTCGGTCATTTCGCCAGAAGGAGCAGCATCTATCCTATGGAAGGACGCTAAGTATGCTCCAGAAGCTGCTAAACATATGAAAATTTCAGCAAAAGATTTAAAGCATTTAGGAATTATTGATGAAATCATTCCTGAAATTAAGGGTGGAGCACAAAATGATATCAACTCACAGGCAAAATTGATTGAATCTGCAATCGAATCATCTCTTAAAAAATTGATACGATTATCCTCGGAAGAGCTTATACAACAGCGATATGAAAAGTATAGACAAATAGAGAATTATAAATGAAAATATTTAAAACCGTATTACATTTCTGAGGATTCTTACTAAAAAGTTCTAAATATTTTGTAAGTAACCTCTTAAACTGGATATGCTGATACTATTAAAAAATGTGTGATTGGTATGGAAAAGGAATTTTTTGATTCTAAAAATACTGAGAAACAATCTGGTGGATAAAGTTCGTCCCCAACCAAAAGAAACAGAACAAATATTTGTTACCGACAATCAAAAAACCCTTGCTAGGCAAGGGTTTCAACGATGATTCCGACTGGGCTCGAACCAGCGACCTCTACCCTGTCAAGGTAGCGCTCTCCCAGCTGAGCTACGGAATCGGATTATGTATCAGTTCTGGGCTTTCTGTTACTGACAGTCTCTATTATATAACCATCATGATCAGTCGTCAATGGTTTTGTTCAAAAAAGGCGAAAAGCCGGTATACGCACCGGCTTTTTACTGACTTTTATGATTGGTTCACAAGAGCTGGCTTTAGTTGATCTAGTGCTTGTTTGAAGTCCCTTTTGAGGTCTTCTCCGTTTTCTACGCCCACACTTAATCGAAGTAAACCATCCGTGATGCCTCTTTTTTCTCTTTCTTCTTTTGGCATAGCGGCATGGGACATTTTGGCCGGATAGGAAAGAATGGATTCGACTGCTCCGAGGCTGACGGCGAATACAGGTAATGTGACGCCATCGACCAATTCTTTGACAGCCGCTTGGTTTTCTAGTTCAAATGAAAGAACAGCACCTGCACCGCTCGCCTGCTTCCGCTGAATGTCTGCCCCTGGGTGATCATCTAATCCTGGGTAGTATACTTTTTTGACCGCAGGATGTTCTTTTAGGAATGTAGCCAGTTCTAATGCGGTTTGACTGGCTTTTTCTAATCTGACTTGAAGGGTCTTTAATCCTCTAAGCACAAGCCAGCAATCCTGTACGCCAAGTACCGCCCCGAAGGAGTTTTGCAGCGAATAAAGTTCGTCTCCTAGCTTCTCATCTTTCACCACGGCTAAGCCTGAGAGTACATCACTGTGGCCGCTTAAAAATTTCGTTGCGCTGTGCAGCACAACGTCTACACCAAGGTCCAGCGGACGCTGAAGCGCAGGCGTTAAAAACGTATTATCTAAGAAAGTCAGACAGTCATGTTCTTTCGCAATCTGTACGACACCTTCAATATCCGTAATACCGAGTGTAGGGTTTGACGGTGTTTCCATGTAAATGACTTTTGTATTTGATTGAATGCCTTGTTTCACTTCATTCAAATTGGTCATGTCCACAAAGGTATGCTCAATCCCAAATCTTGAAAGAACTTGGGTGATCATTCGGAAAGTCCCGCCGTACACATCTCTTGTGACAAGAACATGATCTCCTTTTGATAATAGAAGAAAAGCGGTTGAAATGGCTGCCATACCTGACGCAAAGGCAAGCCCTCTCGTTCCTCCTTCTAGCGCTGCAATGGTATCCTCTAATGCCTGACGTGTAGGGGTGCCTGATCTGGAGTAGTCATATTGACCAAAGTCATCGAAGCTGCTTTGGTGAAACGTCGATGCATGTTGAATCGGTACACTGACTGCACCTGTTGAGCGGTCTGTTTTAAACGCATTATGAACGAGTTGTGTTTCTAGTGTCCAATCATGTGTGGTCATTTCGTGTGTACCTCCTCTTTCACATTTGATAGTGCCTGTTTTAAGTCTGCTTTTAGGTCCTCCACATGCTCAATCCCAACAGAGAAACGGAGAAGCTTATTACACACACCGTTTGCGATGCGAATCTCTTCTGGAATATCCATGTGCGTTTGCGTTGCAGGATACGTAATGAAGCTTTCGACTCCGCCAAGGCTTTCAGCAAAACAAATCGTTTTCAGCTTCTTTAAAAATGGATTGACCCAGTCCTCTTTGGCTACTCGGAATGACAGCATGCCTCCCTTTCCTGGGTAAAGCACATCTTGAATTTCCGGCTGCTGCTTTAGAAAGTCAGCTAATTCCTTCGCATTAGCTTCGTGCTGGCGCATTCTCAGCGCCAATGTTTTCATTCCTCTCATTAAAAGCCATGAGTCAAATGGAGATAAAACCGCTCCGATGGCGTTTTGATGCTGGAACATGTCTTCCGATAGCTGCTCCCCATTTGTGACGACAAGTCCGGCAAGAACATCGTTATGTCCGCCTAAATATTTGGTTGCACTATGAATGACAATGTCTGCTCCGAGTGTAATCGGTTTTTGCAAGACGGGCGTATAAAAGGTGTTATCCACAATGACCAATGCACCGTGATCTTTTGCGATTTTCGCAACCTTTTGAATATCCGCTTCCTGCATGAGTGGGTTTGTTGGCGTTTCAATAAAGACGGCTTTTGTATTTGGCGTCATTTTAGAGCGTAAACAGTCTTCATCTGAAAAATCATCATAAACAAAGCGCAGTCCGTACTTTTTCCATTCGTTTTCAAATAGACGGTATGTACCGCCATATAAATCTGATGAAACAATGAGTTCATCCCCGCTCTCAAACAGCGCCATGATCGTTTGGATGGCAGCCATTCCCGAACTGAAGGCAAAACCGGCCGTTCCTTCTTCGAGTGAAGCAATCGCATCTTCTACAAGCTGCCTTGTTGGGTTTTTCGTCCGAATATAATCAAATCCTGTTGATTCCCCAATGCCTCTATGTCTGTAAGCTGTTGAAAGATAAACGGGAGGACTGACAGTACCAGTCACCTCTTCGCTGCGGTTTCCAATTTGCGCTAACTTCGTTTCCACATGTTCTGTCATTTGACACCATCCTAAGTAAAAATCTAATTTCAAAACAGAAAAACCCCTTCTTCATAAGAAGAAGGGGTTTAATCGCTTCCTCTTATCTTCCAAGCAAAAAAGCTGCTTGCTGGATTTAGCACCTTGGTACATCACATGAAGTGATGCATACCGGTTGCTGAGGTTTCAAAGGGCCAGTCCCTCCACCTCTCACGATAAGAATGTGTTGTCTGTCTGTTCTAATTCTTAATACTGTAACGCATTAAACCTCATTTTTCAAGGGGAAATGTAACGATTAATTAAAATTTTCTGTATTTTGCAGCAGATTGAATGTCAGCCAATTTGATTGCATGTTAGCATATAGGAACAACGCTGTTTTTCGTGTTACAATGAATGGAAACGTTTCACTTATGATGAATTTGGTTAGCTGGAGGAATGGATTATGGTGAAGAAAACAGGCATCATTCAAGAAGAAACCTTACAGTCAAAAGAACTTGGGGCAGATATGACCATTTTGATTTATTTGCCAGTCAATTACTCCCCCCTTTATACATATCATGTCATCATTGCACAAGATGGTCATGATTATTTCCGTCTAGGTAAAATAGGCAGACAGGCGGAAGAATTAATGCAAAACAAAGAAATGGAACGCTCGATTATCATTGGTGTCCCATATGAAAATGTGACTGAAAGGCGAAATACGTATCATCCAGACGGACCAAAGTTCGAGGCGTATAAACGCTTTTTGGCAAATGAACTAGTTCCGTATATTGATGAACACTACCCAACGTATCAAGTTGGATCAGGTCGTACATTTATTGGTGATTCATTAGGTGCTACGATCTCACTTATGACAGCCATTGATTATCCTTCGTTATTTGGTGGACTGATTTTGCAGTCTCCTTACGTGGATGAGTCGGTTCTGCAAGCAGTCAAACAGTCATCATCCCTTGCTCACTATGCCATTATCCATCAAATCGGGTTAGAAGAAACAGCTGTGAAAACGACAGATGGGCAAGTGCTAGACTTTATTCAGCCAAACGAAGAATTAAAGATTCTTTTGGAGAAATCCGGTGCGGATTATTTATTTGAGACATTCGAAGGCGATCATAAATGGACGTTTTGGCAGCCGCTCATTTCACCTTCGTTAAAAAGAATGCTCCCATATTCGTTAATCAACTGAATTTTGTTATAATAAAAAATAATAAATACTTTCTTAATCAGGAGGGAACATGATGAAATACGGAGTTGTTTTATTTCCATCAAAAAAATTGCAAGACATTGCGAACTCTTATCGGAAACGTTATGATCCGAACTATGCACTCATACCACCTCATTTAACATTAAGAACACCTTTTGAATTAACGGATCTAGAAGCAGCTGAGGTCGTCTCCACCTTGCGAGAGTACGCAAAAAATGCTTCTCCTATTACGTTACGTATTAAAAAATTCAGTTCATTCGCTCCTGTAAACAACGTGATTTATATGAAAGTAGAACCGAACGAAGAATTAATGGCTCTCAATGAGAAGTTGTACACTGATCCGCTTGCTGGTACACCTGAATATGCGTTTGTTCCGCATGTGACAGTGGCTCAAAAGTTATCAGACGATGAGCATTCAGACGTTCTAGGCACATTGAAGCTGAGAAAAATTGACCACGAGGAAACGGTTGACCGCTTCCATCTTTTATATCAATTAGAGAACGGTTCTTGGACCGTTTATGAAACATTTATCTTAGGAGAAGAGGGTTAAAGACATTTGAATACAGTCATCGTAAAAGAACAAACACAACGAGAAGATGCTTATTATGTTCGAAAAGAAGTTTTCGTAAAAGAACAAGAAGTCCCGTTAGAGATCGAAATTGATGAACTTGAGGACGAAGCCATTCACTTTGTCATTTATAATGATGACAATAAACCACAAGCTGCTGCTAGACTGCGCATAATTGAAGGTCATAAGGCAAAGCTTGAACGAATTTGTGTATTAAAAGAGGCGCGCTCTTTCGGTCTTGGCCACCAGCTTTTAGAAGCACTTGAGTCTGAAGCGATGGCAAACGGGGCGAAAGAAGCTGTCATGCATGCACAAGTCCAAGCTCTTCCCTTCTACGAAAAGAAAGGCTACAAAGCCGTTTCAGAACCGTTTGAAGAAGCAGGGATTACACATGTCAAAATGACAAAAACACTATCCGTTTAACGAAAATAAAAAGCCAGGGCATCATGGATGCTCTGGCTTTTTATTGATTCCATCTCGTTCGCTCAGGAAGAAAGCGTAGTCATTTAGACGTAAGTATTGATATGAACGCCCTTACCTTCTTCCATAAACATATCTCGTACAAAGCGTTCCCGCTTTTTTTGCTGTACTTTCGTTTCCGCTTCTGTCACTAAGTCCTCTTTTTTCTCCAGCTCTCTGTATACCTTGTCATGAAAGGTGCGGGTGACCTTCGTCACTTTCGCATAGTCTTCTTTATCCTGAGGAGCAGGACGATTGATATATTGAAAATACAGATCCGGCTGAATCGGGGCTATATATCCCATCAAGAACGCCTCCTTTGCTTCTCTTCTACTCTACTATTCCCTAATTATGACTGTTTGAAACACGCCTCATTTGATATGATTAGATGTGTTTCTTTTTAACATTGATTGACTATTGGAGGACTAGCTTTGAAATGCGCACGACGACATGATCGAACGATCTCATTACATACATATTCGAGAGAACACTATCAATTCCTCCATGATGAGGGAAAAAAAGGGCATTTATCTTGCCCATATTGCGGACAACCCGTCTTTTTTAGATTAAATATACATGAAGTACCTGCCTTTATCCATAAGCAAATATCTCAGCAAGAGATTTGCGAAAAAAGAGAACAACAAGAGGAAAAGAAACCGGCTGAACGAGAGGAAGAGGCATCCTACAAAGAACTTGGCGGCTTTCGCTTTCCAACCGGCAAACAGATCATCTCACAAACAGAAGAATCGGATGACTGGCAGGAACCACGGTCCATTCAATTTGGCGAAACCTTTCATTTAGAAAAGAATGAAGAAGTGCATACCATTGACCTCTTTCCACACATCACCTTTAGCGCACCGCAGCTTCAAGCTGTCACACACAAAGACGGTCCGATGCTTGTGCTGGCTGGCGCCGGCAGCGGGAAAACAAGGGTACTGACAGCAAGAGCTGCTTATCTGATGTCATACCATCAAATCCCTGCTCACCATATCCTGCTCGTGACCTTCACCACAAAAGCAAGCAGTGAAATGAAAGAAAGACTGCGTATGCAGTATCAGCTTCATCCTTCACAGGCGAGCCAAGTTGTGACAGGCACATTCCACAGTCTATTTTATAAAATGCTGCTTCACGATGATCGGGGCAAATGGAACGGACAGCATTTGATTAAATTCGACTGGCAAAAAGAGCAGTATATTCGCAAAGCGATCATGCATGAAGGACTTGATGAAAAAGACTATCCAACCGGTCAAGTGCTGCAATCAATCGGCTATTGGAAAAATGCTTTTTTACCAAACGAACTTCCTGAGCTGAAAGATGAAAAGGAAAAGCAAATGTGGACAATCTATCAGTCATACGAACAGCAAAAGCGTGAAAATCAACAATTTGACTTTGATGACATGGCGATTGCCTGTTTACACATGCTGAATAAGCAGCCTGAATTGCTCAAACAATATCAAGAACGATTCAAGTATATTTTAGTAGATGAATTTCAAGATATTAATCCCGTACAATATCAATTAATCCAGCTTTTAGCTGGAGAATCCGAGCAGCTATTTTGTGTAGGCGATGATGATCAAGCCATCTATGCATTTAGAGGAAGCAATCCTGCTTTTATTCTTGACTTCAAACAGGACTATCCTTCGGCCGAGATCGTCCATTTACATGCAAATTACCGCTCTCATCATACGATTGTCGCAAGTGCTGACGCCATTATTAAGAAGAACCAGCATCGTTACGAGAAAACGTTAAAAGCCGTTCGCGTGGAGAAAATTCCGCCGACTCTTTTTTATCCATATGACGAGGAAGAGGAAGCGACCATGATCGTAGCAGATATTCAGGAGAAAATTAAAAACGGTGCAAAACCGAATGACTTTTGCGTGCTGTTTAGAACGAATACAGGAGGCCGAGCGATTTATGAACGTCTTCATCAATCGGCGATTCCGTATCAAACCGATGCTGGCGTAAAAGCCTTTTATAGCAGAAGAATTGTTCGGGTGCTGCTCGCTTTTCTTTCGCTCAGTCAGGATGCAGATGATGTCGCCGCAATGAAGCTGCTGCTGCCCGTTTTCTTTTTAAAGCAGCAAACACTGAATACCATGAAGGCGCTGACCATTACGGAAGATTGTTCTATGGTAGAGGCACTTGGAAAGCTAACAGACATTCAGCCGTTTCAGCGCAAAAAACTACAATCGATCGTTCCCCTGTTTCGAACGTTAAAATCGTTAAAGCCATCTGAAGCTGTAGCGTTTATTGAACAAAGGATGGGACTTGGTGGTTATTTAAAAAAACGTGTGAATGATACGAATGTGCTTGAAAAAGGAACAGATGATGTACGAGATGTGAAAACAGCGGCGAAACGTTTTGAAACGATTGAAGCCTTCCTCGCTCATGCCGAACATATGAAATCTGCTGAAAAGGAAAAATCAGATGAACCAGGCGTTCAGCTCATGACGATCCACCGTGCGAAGGGACTAGAATTCCAAACAGTGTACATCACGAGCGTGGTTGATGGGGCGCTCCCTCATGACTTTGCACTTGATGAGCTGAGAAGCGGTGATGAAGAAGCCATCGAAGAGGAGCGGCGCTTATTATACGTTGCCATGACGAGAGCAGAACAATCCCTTTATCTATCCGTTCCATCATATAGAAGAGGAAAAACGGCTCACCGCTCCCGCTTTTTGTACCCTCTTTTAAAGAAAAATCGTGAATTATTCACACAAAAACAACAGGCCCCCCTTTAAATGGAGAGCCTGTTGTTTATTTTTTGTTGTTCATCATTTTAGCGATTGTATTAAAATCAAGCTTTTCTTTTCCACTTGTAATCGATTGAACGATTTTGTCTTCCATTTCTTTAGGTACACGTTTGTTTGCAAGCTGCGCCACTTTTTTAATGACACCTCGAACGGTATTCTCATCTTTAAAGTTCGCGTTTTGCAAAGAACCTGCAAGCTTAAAGACATCATTCATATTTACACCTGTTTTATTTTCCACACTTTTAAAGAATTTATTATCCATTCCTTTGCCTCCTCTTTGTGGAGTAATCACCTTACTATATGAAAATAGGCGAGATATGTGCCTATCCTGCTGCCTTGTTAGCAAAGAGAAAGGAAAGCAAAAGGCTTCCCTATTGCTTCCCTCACCTTCTTACTGTTTAGTTAAAGAAAGAAGCACCAACGATGATTAGAAGGATGAAAAGCACGACGACAAGAACAAAAGTTGAACCATAACCGCCGCCGTAGCCGCCACCATAACCTCCGCAATAACCGCCACCGTAACCGTAACAACTCATATTTAAGCACCTCCTCTTCTCCCTTACAAAATATGAAAAATACATGAAATGGTTTGGACGATCACATAAAAAAGTGCGGAATTTTTATTTCTGCTGTTTAAAGACGTAATCTGCCTCTCCATGACGGATCATGAATGCTTCTGTTTCTTTCGCAAAAGTATCCATTTTCTCGCCAAATGCTTTTAAGTGCTCTTCAAGATCCTTCGCTTTATTCGCTAGATCCATTTCAGCTTTTTCGTGCGCTTGCTCTTTCCCATCATGGGGTTTAGTGAACAAGGAACCGATTAATTGTTCGAATGCATCCATTCTGGTCACCCCTTCTCTCTTACATATGCATCACCCAAAAAAAGGGCAACAAAAAAACCGGATAAATCCGGCTTTTGTTTTTCCCTATTGAGGTTTCTTTTTCTTCCCGCAGCCGCAGCCCGTCTTCTTGATTTTCTTCGTATATACAGATTGTTGATTTGACTGCGCTGGATACCCTTGAAGCATATGTGACGGTGTTTCAGTTGGTTTCATCGCAACCCTTCCTTTCCTATTCCATGTTAGTATATGCATTTTCTTTAAGCGTGTCTGATCAGAATGCCTGTTTATTTCACAAGCTTCGACACGACTGCTTCAATCAAGCCTGCTGCGGCGGCAATCGCTAATAGTAAATTAAGCCACATGCTGATGACAGGAAAAAATATGTATATCAGTAGTAAAGCAGCAGTGCACCACATACCCGTACACCAATAACAGCTTAACAGCTCTCCTATCCAAGATCGCAGTCCCTTCCCCTTAATGACGATATAGGTCTCGACTTCACCTTGTTCGTTTACCTCTTCTTGCTCTTCATGAAATAGACGGCGAAAGGGGGCTGTAATCGTATCAAACACGATCAATCTCGTCAGCCTAAAGGATGCGAGGGCAAATATAGCAAATGACAAAGCGCCGCTCATGGAACCTCCACCTCCTTCATTCTTCTTTTTCCGTCCTTTCTTTATATATGCAAAAAGAAAGACCGCCATGATGAATCGAGTGCAAATAAAATTGGGTTGTACTTTTTCATGCTTTCCGATTCCACCTTGAGCCTCTGCTGCATTAAATAATGTATAGATAAGAAAGGAGTGAAAGTATTGTCTATTGAAGAAAGTGCTGATTTATTATACACACAACTGTTAAACGAATTAATCAGCAATTATGATGATTTCATCGAGATCAAGGATTCCGAAAATGTCACGATTCATAAAACAGATGTAACAGCCGCACTCTCCCTTCAAGCGACCGTAACGACAATCATTACTCTTTTAATTCAAATTCTTGTACCAGATGATGAATTGGCTGCAGACATCACAGAACAGCTTTTAGCTGCACAACAAGTGACAGTTCAAAAGAAAACAGTGATTCAAATCATCAATTGTTATAACGTCACGATTACATTATCTGATGCATCCATTATGAATTCCGTACAAATTCTCACTCAAACACTAAATGTACTTTTAGTTGAAGCCGGCATTCTTTGACCCTTTCTTTTTCTAACATCATGTATGAAAGAGGTGAAATAATCGTGGCTGAAGAGAACGAAAAAAAGGAGTTTCAAATCAACACTGATGTTGATCCATTAACAAGCCTTCTTGTGAGTGATATTTTAAACAAAAATAATGTCACAGATGATCAGAAAGCAAACCTTTCAGAAGATCAAAGAAGGATGATTTTGAAGCTGGTTCAGGATTTACAAAAGAAAGCAGATGATTTCGTACAGCAGCAGCAGGAGAAAAAGCGTCAGGCAGAGGCAGCAAAATATGCAGAAGAGGTCGAGCCTGAACCGCAAGTGCGCCCTAAACGAAATTCACTTCGAGATCGTATCCAGCAGCGCCGTCAAGCGCAGCAAAATAACGATTAAATAAAAATGGGTTGCCTGCTAGGATAAATGCCCGAGACAAAACCAATCATTCCAGCATTTAATAAAGTAAACGGAAGGAGGAAAAGAAATGGATTCTAAACCATACTCTTGGGTCGCTCTAGATCGTAACTGTACACACCACGGCGATTACCATCATAACTACGAAAGAAAAGCAGTTTGTGACGGCCACTATTATGATGATGAAGATGTTTTACAAGACTTTGATCAAGTGAGTGTCACAAAGCAGACATCTGAGGAAGTCATTATCGTTAGAGATTCTTGTGACATTAACGTCTCTTCTGTTGATGCACAGGTTGCAGCATCTATCCAAGCAGCTGTTCAAACAGCGATCATCACCATTACAAACATCTCAATCGCTGATGGTGACCTAGCTGACCGCGTCACGCAAGATCTCTTGCAAGCAGCTAGCCACAAACAAACAAATCGCCAGAAACTTGTCATCGAAAACTCTAGAAACGTTACAGTCTCTACAATCGATGCGGACATCTCTATTGCCATCCAAACGCTTACACAGACACTTGTTGCGACGATCGTTGCAATTGGTATCCTCTAATGTACAAAAGCAGAGCGAAAAGCTCTGCTTTTCCTTTTTCTAAAAATACAACAAAGATAAATAGTCATTTACCCACACCAACTAGAGGGCGCATACATATGTTGTTAAGGACTAAAGTCAAATACCTTGTTAAAGGAGCTGAAATCCATGAGCTGCGGAAAACACCATGGCCGACATGATGAAAACTGTGTATGCGATGCGGTTGATAAGATTTTAGCAGAGCAGGAAGCTGTAGAAGATAAATGTCCTACGAGCTGCTACAGTAATTTATTAAGCCCGACAGTTTCTGGAAAAGATACGATTCCGTTTTTACTTTTTGATAAAAAGGGCGGATTGTTCTCTACTTTCGGAAACATTGGAGGATTTGTTGACGATTGCCAATGCTTCGAATCCATTTTCTTCCGGGTTGAAAAATTGCATGACTGCTGTGCCACATTATCTGTGTTAAGACCTGTTGATGTACACGGACATACGCTAAGCGTTTGTCACCCTTGCGATCCTGACTTCTTTGGTTTAGAAAAAGCGGACTTTTGTATCGAAGTTGATTTGAACTGTTTCTGCGCGATCCAATGTTTAAATCCAGAACTTGTCGACAGAGTCATGCCAACAAAAGATAAAAAGCATCATCACCACGGCTAAACCAATCGCCCGCTCATCTAACTTGTCATGAGTCAAAGCATCCCCTTCCTCACGAATGACAACCAATCATGCGGAGCAGTCAGCAAAAGGCGGCCGCTTCCGCATTGATTGACATTAGATGCATCAACCGGCGAGACACTTCATAAAGCTTATAGATGATGATGACAGTGCTCAAACACTCAAACAAATTTCCTTGTATAGGAGGGTTGAATATGAGCCGCAAACATTCATGGAACTGTGTAGCAGAGGCTGTTGAAAACATAAACGACTTACAAAATGCCGTCGAAGAGGATTGCCCGACCAGCTGTTACAGCAATCTCCTTTCTCCATCACATTCATTAGGTGACACTGTCCCGTTTGTTCTATTTACCTCAAAATCAAAACCATTCGTCGCATTCGGAAACGTCGGAGAAGTAGATGCTGGCCCTTGCTTCAGCACTGCATTTTTCAGAGTCGAACACATCTCTGATCACTGCGCAACACTCAGCTTGCTTATTGCATTTGACAAAGATCGTCATATTTTAGATTTTACAGATAAAGATTCCGTATGTGATGTGTTCCGTTTAGAAAAATCAAAATATTGCATTGAAGTAGACCTTGACTGCTTCTGCGCAATCGAGTGCTTAAATCCAAGACTCATCAACCGTAGCTGCTAACAAAAAAAGTCCCGTTATGGGACTTTTTTTATGTTCATTAAAAACCAAGTGGATGAATAGAAGAAATATCACCAATTGCTAATTCCACTGGATTACCGCCGCCTGCCGTGCGAATGACCACCATATTGTCTTTTCTCTCCATGATGATTCCTCTGTATGTTTTTCCATCGGCTTCAATGAGGCAAAGCGCTCTCGGCATATTATGCGGCAGACTTGTAAGAAAATCGACTTTCTCCTCGATATTCATTTGGCTTAACGGCTTCTTCACTCGTTTTCTTCTTGGTTCTTCTTTTGTTTCATGAAATACGCCTTCTGGTTGTTTTTCTTGTTCTTGTACTGGCTCTCGATTTTGTGAATCATCTTTTTCTTGATTGATCTCCTGCTCTTGCTGTAGCGCAGGCGGCTCTTCTTTTTTCTGCTTTACTTCCTGTGATATAGGTTCTTGCACGCTCTCTTCAATGGCATCCTCTTTGGCGCTTTTTTTGGTTTCTGAAGGTTTTTCTGACTTCTTTCGCTTTCTCACAATATTTTGCATGGCCGGCGCTGATTCATCATAGCTCGGCTGAACAATATACATAAGCGGCTTTTGATTCTCATCACCTTTATTTGACATACTGATCCCTCCCGAATGATTCATTCCTTATATATATGAGAGGACACCCCAAATCAGAAGAAAAATAAAAAACAGCATACCAGTGATTGGTATGCTGCAAATCAATTATTCGTTTAGCGGGCAATGATATGGAAGCCAGAATCAACATGAAGATTCTCACCTGTCATGCCGCGGGATAAATCACTGAATAAGAATAGTGCTGTATCGCCAACTTCTTCAGGAGTCGTTGTACGGCGAAGTGGTGCACGCTCTTCAATATCCTTCAGGATCGTATTAAAGCCGCTGATTCCTTTTGCAGATAACGTACGAATTGGACCAGCAGAAATGCTGTTCACACGGATGCCTTCCGCTCCAAGATCAGCTGCTAAGTATTTCACACTTGCTTCAAGGGCTGCTTTTGCTACACCCATGACATTGTAGTTAGAGACAACGCGCTCTCCGCCTAGGTAAGTAAGTGTGACAATGCTTCCGCCTTCTGTCATGAGCGGACGTGCTGCTTTTGCTACAGCTGTTAGTGAATAGGCACTAATGTTGTGCGCTAAAAGGAAACCTTCACGGTTCGTGTTCAAATATTCACCGACAAGCTCTTCTTTGTTCGCAAATGCAATCGCATGTGCAACACCATGGATGACTTGTACTTTTTCTTTAATCGTTGCAAAACATTTTTCGATTTCTTCATCACTTGTCACATCACAAGGAAGAATAATGGAATCATCACGCTCTAGCGTGCTTGCTAGCTCTTTCACTGATTCTGCCAGACGATCTCCAACATAAGTAAAAATCAAACGAGCTCCTGCTTCGTGAAGTGAACGAGCAATTCCCCAAGCGATGCTTCGTTTATTGGCAACACCCATCACCACAATATTACGGCCTTCTAAAGAAAAGTTCATATGTATTAAAGCCTCCTATTTTTTCAAGACATAGTATTAGTACCTGATCATAATCTTATCACAAATCATGAGATATTGACAATTTCCGTTGAAAGAAAGTTTTTATTTCAGTAAAAAGACCGTCCTCACAAGTGAAGACAGTCTTCTTTTTATGCTTTGACTCTGTTTTGCTGATAAGCAAAGTGGTTAGTCGGTCCGTGCCCAGCGCCAATATTCAGAGGAAATTTGATCGCCTCATGGACAAAGGTTTCTGCCGTTTCAAAGGCTTCCTTCATGGAATGACCTTTTGCTATTTCTGCCGTTAATGCCGCTGCAAATGTACAGCCTGTTCCGTGTGTATGTGGTGTATCAATATGTTCATTCGTGAGTTCAAAAAAGCTTTTTCCATCATACAAAAGGTCTGTAATGAGGCCGTCTGAAGGACTATGACCTCCTTTGATCACAACATAGGACGTGCCAAGCTCATAAAGTCGTTCTGCTGCTCTATGGCGATCGTCTTTTGTCTGAATGCGCATGCCTGTCAGCACTTCTGCCTCAGGGAGATTCGGTGTGACTGCATAACTGACAGGTAGTAACTGTGTTTTCATAGCAGAGACCGCATCTTCATTTAATAAAGAAGCGCCTCCTTTGGCAATCATGACTGGATCGACAATTAGTTTCAAGTCATATTGCTTCGTCTTTTCAGCAACGACACTGATCATGTCGGCACTCCACAGCATCCCTGTTTTAGCGGCATCTGGCAACAAGTCTTCTGCTACTGCATCAATTTGACTTTCGAGCGCCTCGATAGACAGTGGATAAATACCGTGAACACCAAGTGTGTTTTGAGCTGTAATGGCGGTAATGGCGGACATTCCGTACACACCAAGCTCCTGAAAGGTTTTCAAATCTGCTTGAATACCTGCTCCACCACCAGAATCAGTACCTGCGATGGTTAATGCTTTTTTAATCGTCATGTCATCTCACCCTCTCATTAGCCAATCCATTGATGATAAATCGTTCTCGCTTTCGCAATATCATTTGTCCCATGTACAAGCGCTCTGCCATCTTTGAATAAAACGAGCTTGTACTCATCCTTCTGACACGAAAGCAAATAAGGATTTTCCAGCACATCCATTCCTGCTTTCTTTAGCTGACGGGCTACTTCATGCAGCGCCGGGGGTGCCCCTAGTGCACTGCGAATTTGTACGGTATTTCGTCCACATAATACATCTGCTTTTGCTCTTTGATCATATGAGAGAAATGGATATGTCTTAAGACCGCAGCTTGGACATTGTTTCTTTTTTAAAGACGTAACGGATCGAATATCAGATCGCTCGTTTGTCCATAAATCAAACGATCTTAATACCGGCGTGATGTGGTGTCCTGTTAAAAGCTTCAGTGCATCCGCCACTTGATAGGCCGCAACCTGCTGCACAACTGGACTAATAATTCCTGCTGTATCACATGTCATGCCTTGTGCAGGTAAATGCTCAAGCAGGCAGTGTAAACATGGTGTTTCACCAGGAATCACTGTGAATTGAATACCGTAGCTTGCTACACAGGCTCCGTAAAGGAACGGAATTTGATGTTTGACGGCTGCATCGTTCGCAATCATTCTCACCTCAAAATTATCCGCTGCATCCACGATGATGGATGCCCCGCTGACGTACTCATCAATATTTTGAGCGGTCACGTCAATGACGATTCCTCTCACATGAACGTCACTGTTCACCTGCTTGAGTCTTTTTTCAGCAGCCACAGCCTTTGGCAGCCGATCAAGAACATCTTGTTCTGTGTATAGCTGCTGACGCTGCAGGTTGCTCCATTCAATATAATCTCTATCCAAAATGGTGACAGATCCTACGCCGGCACGGACGAGCATTTCAGCACTCGCTGTTCCAAGTGCCCCAGCCCCAATAATGACGGCCTTTGAGGCATGTAGCCGTTTTTGCCCTTCCTCTCCAATAGGCCTAAAAAGCTCTTGGCGTGAATAACGTGTGCTCAAAATGCTGGCATTCCTTCCTGCGGACTGCTGGCTGTTCCATAGTTTTTGAGTGGAATACGGCCTGCCTCGAACCCGAGTCTTCCTGATTCAATCGCCAGCTTCATCGCTTTAGCCATTTTCACAGGGTCCTTTGCGCCAGACACGGCTGTATTCAGTAATACAGCATCAGCGCCCAATTCCATCGCATAAGCAGCATCCTTCGGAGAACCTACACCCGCATCAATAATAACTGGCACATTTGCCTGTTCGATAATAAACGATAGATTCAGAGGGTTTAAAAGCCCTTGACCTGAACCGATTGGAGAAGCACCTGGCATAATGGCATGGACACCAAGTTCTTCTAATTTCCTTGCTAGCACCACATCATCTGACGTATATGGCAACACGATAAAACCTTCTTCTAATAGCATTTCAGATGCTTTTAACGTTTCGACTGGATCTGGCAGAAGAGACCTTGAGCAGCCAATGACTTCTACTTTGATCATGTCACACAGTCCAGAAGCTTTCGCTAAACGGGCAATCCGCACCGCTTCTTCCGCTGTACTTGCCCCGGCAGTATTTGGCAGCAATGTATAGGCTGATAAATCGAGCTGCTCTAAAAAATTGGGCTGTGATGGTTCAAATATGTCCATTCTTCGCACAGCAAAGGTCAAAATTTCAGCTTCTGATACGTTGACCGCCTCTTTTTGAACTTCAAATGATGGATACTTTCCTGTCCCTAGTAATAGTCTTGATGTAAATGTTTTTCCGCCAATGCGCAGCATGGTGTCATCCTCCTCCTACAAAGTGAACGATTTCAATCGTGTCATTTGGTTGAATTTTTACCTGTTGAAAGGCTTCTTTATCTATAATTTCTTGATTTTTTTCAACGATCACCACTCGGTTTTCAAGTTGATAGGCTGACAGCAGATCAAAAATCGTGCCATTTTCCTTATCGAAATCAACCATTCTTCCATTCAATTGAATTTTCATACGAACAATGCCTCCTTTCGCCCAATACGAAACGCATGAAGCCATTCCTTGTGAACAGACTCGCCTACTATCAAGCCGCGAATGATTTCCCCCGTAATTGGCGCAAGTAAAATGCCATTTCGGTAATGTCCCGTTGCAAAAAGAATACGCTCGTCTTCTGGATGTTTTCCGATATAGGGGTGCCGGTCGCTTGTCGCTGGCCGAAGACCTGCCCAGCATTGATCAATCGGCATCTCTCGAATAGAAGGCATGAGCTGAGATGCTTTGTGAATAACTGCTTCAATACCGCCAAGTGTCGGAATGGCCTGCCAGTCATTCGGCTTCATCGTTGCACCAATCACTAGCTTACCGCTATCCCTTTGAACGATATAACAATGATCATGATAGATGGTGTGTGCAAGCGCTGGACCGTTATTCCAAACAGACACGCATTCTCCTTTTACGGGATAGAGAGAATGTGATAAACCCAGTTCTTCTAAAAAACGGCCTGACCATACACCACTTGCTACAGTCAGATGATCACATGTGAAGATGCCTTTAGCTGTACTGACTGTCAATGTTTCTTTTCCCCTCTTCACATCGATAACAGGGGTAAACTCCTTCACATCCGCTCCGTGCCGAACAGCCGCCTGCCAAAAAGCCCTGCATACCGCATATGGCTCGACATGTACATCATCTGCTATCAAGCCTGCTCCTACGATGTCATCTGCTATTTGAGGCATACGTTCTTTTACGCTGCTTGCTTCAAGCCATTCAAATGTGGGCAAATGCTGCATCCGGCAAAGCGCACGCTTTTCTTGTTCTGTAAAAGCCACCTTCATAATTCCGCCCACTGATGTCCGAATATCAATGCCCGATTCATGCTGAAGGTCGACTGTTAATTTTTCATATAAAGCCTGACTTTGTCTGCCTACTTGAAAGAAAATATCCTCATCACCTTCTCCTTCAGCATGTGCACCCAGCATGCCAGCAGCCGCACTCGTCGTTTGCTTCCCGATCTCATTTGCCTCAAATAAGACAATCTGCTTTCCTGCTTTTGCAAGGTGATAAGCGATCGACATCCCTATGATTCCACCACCAATGATTGCAACATCATAATGCTTGTTCATAAGGATTCTCCTTTCGCTTTTTAGAAAATATTTGCGCCATTTTGCGCGGCTGAGGATGAGCAAAAATCCCCGACATGACGGCTATTCCCTTTAAATCAACATGCATCAATTCTGGCAGTCGTTCTGGTGTGATTCCACCAATGACAACGACTGGAATGGACAGCGAAGAAGTCATGTCTTCCACAATCTTTATGCCTCTCGCCTGAAGTCCGGGTTTGCATGCGGTATCATACACATGCCCAAACATGACATACTCTGCCCCGTTCTTCTCTGCTGCTTTGGCTTCTTCTATCGAATGAACCGATACCCCCGCATGGAGGTGAGGAAATTTTTGTCTTAATTCCTTTGGCGAAAAGCTGTGTCCTGGAAGATGAACCCGGTGAATATTGGTCAGCAGCGCAACGTCAACTCGGTCATTTATAATCAGCTTTTCTTTCGGAACACCTTCTGCTAGTAGTTGTTTCACGAGGTGAACCAGCTCACCTGCTGCCTTCGATCGTTCACGAATATGAATAAAGTCTACTTCAGACGCAATGTCTTTTATTTGCTTGATGAGCTCCCTGACAGGAAGCGTATCATTTGTCACTGCGTGGAGTTCCATTTGCACCAACCCCATCTAAGCATGCTGTCTGCCACATTTCTTTTTCATACGCCATCTCCCAGAAATGGTATTCGTAATAGCTTGAAATCACGAAATTTTCTTTCATATTAGCCCGCACATGTTCTGGCGCTTTTTCTGCAAGTTCATCAAAACGGTTCACCTGTTCAAAAACAAGCTCTTTAAACCAATCCCCACCATATGTCAAAATCCATTCTTGATAAATCGGATGGTCAGGTGTTGTTTGTTTCAGTTTTTCTCCTACCTCATAATAAAGCCAGTAGCACGGCAATAATGCGGCTAAAATTTCTTCAAAACGACCGCTTTTCACAGATCGGTACATATGCGAGGTATATGCATAAGCAGTTGGAGAAGGTTTAAAGTTTGCCAGCGCTTCATCAGAGATCTGGAGCAGTTCTGTGAACTTTCTATGCAGTGATAGCTCTGCTTCATACGTACCCTGCGCATGATATGCCATTCTGCCTGTCGTATGTAAGTCCTCACTAATGGCGGCTCCATATGACTGTACTTTTGCAAAATGAGTTAAATAGTACGAATCCTGCATCACATAATAAGTGAAACGATCGAGTGAAAGTGTGCCATCACCAATCCCTTTTACAAAAGGGTGTGTAAAGCTCCCATTCCACCATCTAGCTGCTGCTTCTTTACATTCGTTCGAAAATGTCATGTTCCTCTCCTCCTGTTTTTCCATATAAAAAAACCACTTTCCGCGTGGAAAGTGGTTTGGAATTTGTAAAAAGCATAGTCAAACACCGCACCACTTCCCTACGCAGGTATGAACCTGTTCAGGTAATGAGGGTCTAAAAGTCTACACTTTTATCTCAGCCCTTTTAAAGGACTCCCCTAGTGGATCAAACATATATTGTTGTACCTCTATCTTAATCAGGATTTGTTCATCGGTCAAGGGTTCATTGCAACTCTAATTGGGCTCTAAGTCCTGCCACATACTCCCGGGAGCCAGACACAAGCACGCGGTCACCGCTTCTAAGCGTCGTATCCCCATGCGGTACTAAGCTGTCAATTCCTCTAAAAATACGGACAAACACCAAATCGCCGGTAAAAGGAAATTCCCTCAGCATGACATTATGATACCGATGATTGTTCATTTGAATTTGATACAAAGAAGAATCCTCATTTGTTAACAAGCGAATCGCATCAGGTGCTTCAATCAATGCCCTCAGCACCGTTTTAGATGATAAGAAATTAGAAAAGGTATCGATCCCTGCTTCCTTTAAAGTCAGCTCGGCTTCCGCTTTGTTAACACTTGCAATGACTTGTTTAGACCCTTCTTCTTTTGCAAATAAAGCAATTTCCTTATTTTTCGTTTCACTGCCTGTAGCCACAACGAGCACATCCTCTTGCCCAATGCCAGCCTGCCTGAGCGTATCATCGTCATATTGTTCAATCGCTTCAACTTCAAAGATGGAGTCAGCAAGCAAGGCTTCTTTATTTTCCTGAAAGACGTGTAAAATACGGATGTCATATTCATCCTGATGTAAATCAAGCGTCACAGGTAACGTCAGCTGATTCGCTCCAATAAACGTCACACGCTTTTTATGATTGGTTTCACGTTCTTGTTTAAATAACGCCTTAAACCAAACAGGCGTTAAAACACTCGTGAGCACAGCGACTAGAATAAGGGCTCCTGACATTTTATGATCAATGACACCAAGCCGCTCACCAATCGTTGCAGCAGCAATGACAAGGGATAACGTCGAGGTTAATAAAAAACCAGAACCAATGACCTTTTTCATGTCATACCATTTTTTTAAATAAAGAATCGGAACGAGTTTACTAAGCAATAATGCAATAAACAGTAGCGGAATCATGATCATGATGGTTGGATCTTTAAAGAGTGACCATATATTCAGGTCCACACCGACCATCACAAAAAAGATCGGAATTAAAAATCCATAGCCAAATGAGTCCAGCTGCTGTACGAGTTCTTTATTAGGCGAAAGAAGAGACACAAGCACACCTGCTAAAAAAGCCCCCAGAATATTTTCAGCACCGAGTGATTCAGATAAGGCAACTAAGACTATAATGAGAGTAAAGATGGCTCTTGTCCCAATTTGCACCGTTCCTTTTGACATGGACTGAAAAATGGACTTTGTCTTAAATACCCGGCCAAATAAATAAAGAAGAATACCTGCCGCAAATAATAATAAGAGCAACCACATGTTCCCTGTTCCATCGCCATAAATGGAGGAAAACACAGCAAGTAAAATCATTGTCACCAAATCAGCAATGACGGCTACAAGCAAAATGATTTGACCAATATTCGTTTGCATCAACTTTTCCTCTTTTAAGGTAGGAACTACCACACCCAATGAGATGGTGGAAATAATAAGCGTCATTAAAAAGGCATTTTGAATAAATCCTGCAAGGACAAACGCATAAGACAGGATAAAGGACATACAAAATACGCCAACAAAAATAATGGTCGCTGTTTTAAATGTATTCGGTTCTTTTAATCCATTTGGTAGTTCTCGCGCTTTCTTCTTTGATTCAAAAGAAGAAAAATCTATTTCAAGTCCACTTAAAAACATAAGAAAAATAAAACCTAGCATGGATAACGTATCTAGCCATGCGTCGTGTTCAACAACTAGTTGAAGACCGCTTTTTCCAATGATGAGCCCCATGATGATTTCAGCGACAACGACCGGGATGGTCAGCTTAAATCGGTGCAATAAAATGGGGGTGAAAAAGGCTACAATAATAACGACAACGAGTGATGAAACAGATGTATGCTCCATTGGCTAAAGCCTCCTAACATTCATGTTTAATTTTTAAGTTTTACGTTAAAGCATTGATTCTAACAATTGCCCAAATGAAATGAAAGCCATTCGTTATATTTTCTAAAATTCAAACTTCTTTATATCCGATAAATGGATGAAAAAATCAGGAGGAACCTTTATGAAATTCGATATCATCGGCGATATCCACGGCTGCTACGAAGAGCTGCTTACCCTCATACGCAAACTAGGATACGAACTCAAACACGGACTACCTGTCCACCCTGATAAGAGAACACTGGCCCTTGTTGGTGATTTAACAGACCGCGGCCCTCGATCAGTTGCCGTGATGCAATTTGTCATACACGCCTATTCTAAGGGCGCCATCCGCTATGTGCCTGGCAACCACTGTTTTAAGCTGTATCGCTATTTGAAAGGAAATCCCGTAAAATTACTGCACGGCATTGAAACAACGGTAAACGAAATCAAAAAACTGCCGCATGATGAACAAACCATTTTATCACGTGAATTTAAACAATTATTTGAAAAGGCACCGCTTTATGATGTACTCATTCCGAATGAACTGATCATTGCACACGCAGCGATGAAGGAAAAGGATATTGGCAAAAAACCGAACAAACAGATGAGGTCTTATCTATTATTTGGAGCAGTCACCGGAGAAACATGGCCGGATGGTCGACCTGTCAGGAAGGACTGGGCAAAGGAATATCACGGAAAACCATGGATTGTGTACGGGCATACACCCGTAAAAGAACCAAGATTTATCGGTAGAACGGTTAACATTGATACAGGCTGCGTCTTTGGCCACCAGCTCTCTGCTCTTAGATATCCAGAGCTTGAGACCGTATCTGTTCCTTCATCTATGCCATATGATGATTCAAGATTTCAGCATTTCACGCAATAAAAAACCCGGTCCACCATGACAGGTGACCGGGTTTACTTGTTTACTGAAGCAATAATGTCATATCATCCGGCAAAGGAGCCGAAAAGGTCATGGACTCCCCTGTTATCGGATGCGGAAAAACAAGGGTTTCACTATGAAGTGCCTGCCTGCCTATTCTCTCGCTTGTTCCACCATATAGCGTATCTCCAACAAGCGGATGACCAAGGAATTGCATGTGAACACGAATTTGATGAGTTCTTCCCGTTTCAAGGGTGAGGGACACATCAGACATGTCTAAATGAGTATGTACCGACCGCACTGTATAATGTGTTACGGCTTCCTGACCAGACTCATCTACCATTCGTTCAATAATGCTGTCCCCTTTTCGAGCAATTTTTGCTCTAATTGTTCCTTCCTTTTGCGTGATCATGCCATGTGTCATGGCTCTATACGTTCGCTTGACTTCCCCTTTTTTCTGCGCCTTTGATAAAAGGCTGTGTGCAAAGCGATGTTTAGCGACTAACATGACACCAGAAGTATCACGATCAAGACGGTTCACCAAGTGGACAGTCAGCCGGACGGACTGCTCAGCATAATGGTGAAGCACCCCATTTGCAATACTATGCTCAGGGTGCTCTCGAGAAGGAATCGATGGGATATACGGCTTTTTATTCAGCACAAGCACGTGCTCGTCCTCAAATAAAATATCAAGCGGAATGGCCGTAGGTTTTAGCCCTTCACTCACTTTTTCCTCGGGAAATAAAATGGTGAGCCTGTCTCCCTCGCGCAGCTCATATCTCACGGTCACATGCTCTCCATTAATCAGAAGGTCACCGCCATCAAATTTAATATCTGTCAGCATTCGTTTTGAAATGCCAAGATAGATTAAGTAGTCCTTCAGCAGCCTGCCTTCTTCGTTGGCTGATATGGTTTTGTTTATCTTAAAGTATTCCAGCGAGAACAACCTCTTTCTTATTCTCCTTTGCCGATAAAGGAATCTTGCACCCTTTTCCAAAACGGAAATGGTCTAAATCGGGCAAACCGGACATTCTCGTCTGCCACTCGGCATTGAATGGATTTCACATCTTTATGCAGCAGCGACAAATGATCTATCGTCACCTGAAAATCCACATCATTAATCGGTTTGATCACACACGTATGGTGGTCCGGCAAAATGAGCGGCGAACCGACCGTTCTAAACACTCTGTTGTTGATTGAAGCCATTTCTGCCAGCTGGATCGCCCTAATGGATGGGTGAATAATAGCCCCGCCAAGTGCCTTATTATAGGCTGTACTACCAGATGGTGTAGACAAACAAAGACCATCTCCTCTGAATGTTTCAAAAAGCTGACCCCTAATCTCAACATCTGCCACAAGCGTACCTTCCATACTTTTAATCGTACATTCATTCATTGCTAAATATTTTTCTTCCCTGCCCCCATCGTTGTACCTGACGATGACTTCAAGAATCGGATATTCCACAATATGATAAGGCGTTTTGGCAATGGCTAACACAAGCTTTTCAATTTCACTCGGGACCCAGTCCGCATAAAAACCAAGATGGCCTGTATGTACGCCGACAAAAGCGGTTTCGTTCAGACGGTTGCTATACCGGTGAAAAGCGTATAAAAGGGTTCCGTCTCCGCCAACTGTAATGACGAGATCGGGTTCCTCTTCATTTAATTCCATTCCAAAATCCAATAAGTAGGTCTGTATTTTATTTTTAAGTGTGTCAGATACAGAATTCCCTTTCGAAGAAACTGCAAATTTCATGAATTCTTCTCCTTTTCCACCTTGCTGCGACGAGAAAGCAGCATCATATTTGATCAAGCTTAGGCTTAGCTATCGTTTTTCTTTTTCCGGGAAAATGCCACTTGCGCTTCTTGAATTTCCCCTCTGATTTCAGACATCTCATCATCAAGAAGAGATGCTGCTTCAGAAGCTCTTTGAAGGCGCTGCTTGACCTTCTCCGGGATATTCCCGCTATATTTATAATTCAGAGAATGCTCGATGGTCGCCCAAAAGTTCATGGCTAATGTACGGATTTGGATTTCGACGAGGAGCTGCTTCTCTCCATTGATCGTTTGCAGCGGATATAACACAACAAGGTGGTACGAGCGGTATCCGCTTTCTTTATGTTCTGCAATGTAGTCGCGTTTATCTACAACCACGAAATCTTTTCGTGACTGAAGCATTTTCTTGACGACTTGTATATCTTCTACAAATTGGCACATAATGCGAAGCCCTGCAATATCTTGCATTGTTTCAATCTCATGCATCGGGATGTTTTTACGCTTTGCCTTTTCCAATATGCTGGCAACGGGTTTCACTCGGCCAGTGACAAATTCTACTGGTGAATGGTCATCCTCAAATTCATACAGTTTTCGAATGCCTTTTAGTTTCACTTTTAATTCTTCGACTGCTTGCTTATATGGTGCGAGGAATTGATCCCATTGTTTTTTGTCCATGAAACTTCCCCCAATTCCAAATACCTAATTATTTCAGAGGAATGTGCTCTTCACTTTCTCTTCCATATCTCCGTAATTGGCATTGTCTTTAATATTGTCGATTAAATAGTTTAATTCCTGATGAAGTTGAATGAGTTCTAGCGTTTGCTCTTCCGCCGCCAAATAGACAGGGATTTCACGATTCATTGCTTCTTTTAATGGAGCCCATGTATGTTCTCCTAAAATAAGATACGTAAAAGACTCCTCAGTCTCAAGTATGTAAACGAACGCAAAGTGATCAGAATCAACAAGCATTTGTCCTGATGCTTTTGCTTTTTGAATTTGCTCATCTGACTGGACCGTCAAGATCAGCCTGTCTTCTTTTAAAGTTGCTTCTGTGATTTCAATTCTGTTTTGCATCATGATCTCCTTTACAACAAAGTACAGCTTTATTTTATCATATCAAGTTCAATATTGATAAACCGAACTTTTTGAGAAAATTTGATTTCTCCATTTCGTTGTTCATTTTGCCTCATTTAGCATCTATATACGTCTCTTTTTAAGGAATAAATAAGAAAAAATGAAACTTTTCATGTACAATAATCATATTTCCTCTAAATGAAAGGTTGATGTCAAAATGGCACAGGAAATTGAGATAGAACTAAAACAATTATTAATGAAAGAAGAATTTGAACAGTTAAAAGAATATTTTCAATTAAAGGACGAGGACTTCCACACTCAAACCAACTATTATTTTGATACACCTCAATTTGATATAAAATCCAAATTCGCTGCATTACGAATGAGAGAAAAAGGCGGGCAGTGGGTCCTCACATTAAAGGAACCGCATGAGATCGGCCTTTTGGAAACTCACCAAACGATCGATCCTCCCGCAAGTCTTGAACATTTCCACCTGCCAGAAGGTGAAGTGGCAGACAGATTAGTACACCTTCACATTCAAAAGGATCAAATCGTGTATTTTGGTTCACTGGAAACGTCAAGAGCAGAAAAAATGATCAAAGAAGGCTTAATTGTTTTGGATCACAGCCGATATTTAACAGTAGAGGACTATGAACTTGAATTTGAAGTGAGCGATTTAGACATTGGACAAGCCGCTTTCACAGCATTGCTTCAGCAATTTCAGATCCCACCAAGACACACGAAAAACAAAGTCGTACGTTTTTATGAAGAAAAAATGAAAACAAAAGAATAGATGAATTCCTTGAAGGAGGAACATGATGAACGTCAATCAACTTCAATCCTTTATGCAGCTTCAAGCACTCAAAACGTTACAATCTGATAATGGACAAACACAACTCACAGCTGGACAAGAATCAAGCGCTGAGACTTCATTCCAGTCGCTGTTGCAAGATTTTTTAGGCGGATCAGAATTATCTCGTCTCCCGCTTTCCATTTCTGCTTTCATGGGATCGGACCCATCAACGTCTCCGAACACGCAATATGCACGAATGAACCCATATTTATCTGCGATAGCGGGCAGTGAACAGCTTCAATCTCAGTCTCTTTATGCAAATGACAGCCAATTGAATACCGCAAATGGTATTGGAAACGTCTTAAATAACAGCTACACACCACCGCTTCAAAAAGCTGTTTCAGGCTCTTCATCAAAAGAGATTAATCAGATCGTCTCACAAATGGCTCAAAAGCACGGAGTTCCAGAAAAGCTGATCCACGCAGTGATCAAGCAAGAATCCGGTTATCGCACGAATGCTGTCAGCCATGCTGGTGCACTTGGACTGATGCAGCTTATGCCGTCTACTGCTAAATCACTTGGCGTGAACAATGCCTTTGATGCAGCCCAAAACATTGAAGGCGGAACGAAGTATTTAAAACAAATGCTGCAAAAATATAATGGAAATGTCTCACTTGCCTTAGCCGCTTATAACGCAGGCTCAGGGAATGTAGATAAGTACGGAGGCATTCCTCCATTTAAAGAAACACAAAATTATGTAAAGAAAATCACAGCTCAATATTTCGCCTAAACCGAAGAGAATAACCTCTTCGGTTTTTTGTATGTCGCTTTTCACCCTTTTTTGACTGAATGTGTTATGATATGGTCAATTGAACACGGAACCTGTCTCCCTCACTATTCCCAAAGGACCAAAGCGGTTTGTTTGTGGAATTGAGTAGAGGTTGTTAAAATAAGTATACAAGAATAGAAACAACAAAATAGAACAAACTGAATATCACTTTTGAAATACATGAAATTCGCAATAGGGTGAGCCATCCTATTAGCTACGAGTTAAAGGAGTAGTCAACATGGTACAATCGTTTAACGCACCTTACGAAGCGGTTGGAGAGGAACTTCTATCGCAACTTGTTGATACTTTTTATGAAAATGTAAAGTGTCATCCTTTGCTTCATCCTATTTTCCCGGATGACTTAAAAGAAACAGCAAGAAAACAAAAACAGTTCTTAACTCAATATTTAGGCGGACCGCCGCTTTATACTGAGGAGCATGGTCACCCAATGCTACGGGCGAGACATCTCCCTTTTCCGATTACTGAGGAGCGAGCGGACGCATGGCTTGAATGCATGGAGGATGCAATGGATCAAGTAGGACTAACCGGCGATATTCGTGACTTTTTATTTGAGCGACTGTCTTTGACGGCTCGTCACATGGTCAACCAAATACCTGAAAAGGACGGACGATCTTGAGCTGCAATCCGCATGAGCAATATTTCTCACATTGTCACGGACATCCTCAAAAGCCGATTGAAATCTATGTATTCATTGATCCTCTTAGCCCGGACTGCTGGTTATTAGAGCCATCAATTAAAAAGTTGAAAATGAAATATGGCCGTTTCTTCACTTTACGAACGGTTACAAGTTCTAGTATTAATGCTTTAAACCGGAAACGAAAAAAACATTTGCTAACCGAAGCGTGGGGGAAATTTGCCACGAAAACTCAGACCAAAAAAGAACAAATGCTGTCTGAACAAATTGTGACATCACCTTATCTCGCCTCTCTTGCATTAAAAGCAGCTGAACTTCAGGGCAGAAAATGCGGAATGAAATTTTTACGACTCATTCAAGAATCGCTTTTTTGCCATCAGCAGGACGTCACCAGTGAACAAGTCTTGCTAGAAAATGCAAAAACGGCTGGACTGGACATTGAAGAGTTCCAGCGAGATATCCATTCTCAAAGTGCTGTCAAAGCGCTCCAATGTGATATGAAAATCGCAGCTGAAATGGATGTGTCTGAGCTTCCCACTTTCGCCTTTTTTAATACGATCAATGGTGAAGAAGGATTAAAGATTTCAGGTGCATATTCTTATGATATTTACGAGGAAATTCTCTTTGAAATGATTGGCGAAAAACCAACACCTTCAGAACGACCGCCAATTGAATGGTTTATCGCTTACTTTCAATTTGCATCAGCAAAAGAAATTGCCGTTGTATATGACCTGACACTTGAAGAAGTTGAACGCGAGATGAAAAAGCTCGCATTTGCTAAAAAGGTAGAACGTGTACAAGTACATCAAGAAATGTTTTGGCGTTATACAGAAGGAGACAATCATTCAGATCTTGATGTCTACCGCTGTGAGAATGAACATGGGTGCTGACCCATGTTTTTTTCTTCACTCCCAAAGGAACACTTGTTCTATTTATAAGTACGAAGAAACCGCGCCGGGATAAGCGCGGTTTCACTATGTCTTAACGACAACAAAGGGGATGGGAGAAATTTTTCACGGTCAAACAAAGGGGTAATGTTTGTATGTGATTAATTTCACATCTGTAGTATATCAAATTTTGTCGACTTATGACAACCGATATACTATATGTTCATATTTTTGTCACAAAACATAAGAGGACTGTCACTTTCATATAGTGAAAGTAACAAAAAAATGGGGGGATCTGCATGCGCAGCACAACCATTGGACTTGTTGCCATTGGCTTATGTTTCTGTTTAAATATATTAGGCTTAATGAAGATGCTGCCTCTTTACCTGACATCTCCACTCCTATTCGCTTCCATTCTCTTTACACTCTATCGAATGAATTACCGAAAAACCTTCAAAGGTTTTAAATCGTAATCATTGAATGTACAAACCTCGTTCATATAGACGAGGTCTAGCGTGTAGGCAAACCCTCGCATTCGGTGTCAGTCCTCCGTGCAAAGGTTTTCTATCACGCTAAAAAGAAGTCAAAGGGCTAAAATCAAGTTCATTTTAGCCCTTTGTCAACAATCTGGTCTTTTTTATTTCAAGAAAAAACTCCTGCCAAAAGGTGAGTTTGCACTCACACATCTGACAGAAGTCTTCTCGTTACTCACCAGTCTTTGAGATGAGCTCTTCCATTTCCTTTAATTTTTCTTCAAACAATTGACATGCTGCCTCAATTGGTTCTTTTGATGCCATATCTACACCAGCTTTTTTCAGCACGTTAATTGGATAGTCAGAGCTTCCTGCTTTAAGGAAGTCTGTATAGCGCTCCACTGCAGGTTTCCCTTCTTCTAAAATTTGTTTACTTAATGCCTGAGCCGCACTATAGCCTGTCGCATATTGATACACATAATAGTTGTAATAGAAATGCGGAATTCGCGTCCATTCTAATCCGATTTCCTTATCCACAACCATACCGTCGCCAAAATACTTCTTATTCAGGTCGTAATACAGGTTTGTCATAAACTCTGGCGTTAATGCCTCCCCTTCTTGCGCTTTCACATGAATCAGGTGCTCGAACTCTGCAAACATCGTTTGTCTGAATACCGTCCCTCTAAATCCTTCTAACAAGTGATTGAGCACATACAAGCGCTGCTTTTTGTCCTCTAAATGATTGAGTAAGTATTCGCCTAGTAATGCTTCATTTGTTGTAGAAGCTACTTCCGCTACGAAAATGCTGTAGTTTCCGTACGGATATGGCTGATGCTTTCTTGTATAGTAGCTATGAACAGAGTGACCAAATTCATGAGCCAGCGTAAATAAATTATCAATATTATTTTGCCAGTTCATTAAGATATAAGGATTCGTACCATAGCTTCCAGAAGAATACGCGCCGCTTCGTTTCCCTTTATTCTCATAAACGTCTACCCAGCGATTTTCGAGTCCCTCTTTTAATACCGAAACATATTCTTCTCCTAATGGCGCTAACCCTTTCAGCATATAATCCTTTGCTTCATCATAGGTCAGCTTCATGCCAGCATCTTTTACTAATGGTGTATACAAGTCATAATTGTGCACTTCATCAAGCTTTAATACCTTTTTACGCAATTCAATGTAGCGGTGTAATAACGGTAAATATTGATGAACTGTATCAATTAGATTGTCATACACTTCTTCAGGAATACTGTTGCGTGATAACGCTGCTTCTCTTGCAGATTTGTAATGACGTACTTTCGCATAAAAATTATCCTTTTTAATCGAGCCGCTGAGTGTAGACGCCAAAGTATTCTTATATTGATCATACGTTTTATAAACGGCTTTAAAAGCATTCTTTCTCACTTCACGATCATCACTGTTTAAAAAGGTAATGAAGTTGCCATGAGTAATTTTCTTTTCTTCTCCATTTTCATCCTTAACAGAAGGGAACGAAATATCTGCATTATTAAACATACTAAACGTAGTGGATGATGTTGATAAAGGTTCAGAGGCTTCAGCTAATAAAGCTTCTTGCTCCTCACTTAAAATATGCGGACGCTCTTTGTTAATTTCTTCGAGAGCGTGAGAATAAAGTTTTAATTCTTCTTTTTCCAAAATAAATTGCTGCAGCTTATCTTCTTGAATAGATAAAATTTCCGGAACAATATAGGCAGATGTACTAGACAGCTGTGTAAATAAATTGGATGCTTTATCATTTAAAGCCTGAAATGATGAATTTGTTGTATCTTCATCGTATTTCATGTGCGCATATGTATAAAGCTTACCAAGCTTTTCAGAAAGTTGATCCTGAAATGTTAGGGCTTCATACAAGACATCAGCAGAATGGGCCAGCTTGCCTTTAAATTGGGCGAGCTTCGGAATTTCTTTTTTTACAGCTTCGAATTCCTTATTCCAAGAATCGACACTTTCAAAAATATCTTCAAGGCGCCATTTGTTTTCTTCTTTTACTTCGCTTCTGTCTGGTAAATGATTGTTGTTATTTTGTGAAGTCATATGAATCCCCCTTGCATGAGTTGTGTTGAACCAACCTTTCGGAAAGTGAAAGAAATTGGTGTTGTATTTATCTTCTTTGTTTTGAGCTATATTTGTCAAATCATATGCAGAAATAAATACCAAACAAACTAAAAAAATGATAAAAAAGCGTTTCTTTCTATTCAATAGCAGCACCACCTTTTTCTTATCATGATCAAAGTGGGCTTGAAACATGCTAATGAAATAAGAAAGCATCTCGTTTTATCGCTTCATCTGCTGTTCGTATAGGCTTTTGATTCGACGTTACTTGATAATTACCCTCTTTCGTCATGTATAAAAACCCTAGATTCACAAGCGCCCGTACATATGAAATGATCACCCCTTTGATTTCTTCTATTGTGACATTGGCATATCGGAGCTTCACTTCTTTATTCTGGACACATCGCTCAATTTCTTTTAAAAGAAGATGAATGGTCACTTGTTCTTTTCCCTTTCTAACCATCCAATCATAAAGACATCCTTGCCACACATAAACAGGGCTTGAAAAGATATATGCTTCTGTCAGGGGGATAAATAATTCTGTCGGTAGAAATGGCCATGCTGTTTGATGATGCTCATAAAAAATGGTTCTTAAACGCTTGCTTTCATTTGCTAAAATGCGGGGTGGCCGCTCCCTAAATTGCCGAATACACTTGAGCCACTCTTTATACAATTGATGATTGCTCGAGGAAACAGATAAGAGTGCTGGTAGTTGGCGATAAGCTGAAGGCGGTCTAACGGTCATTGAGGCACATATTTTCGTTGGCTGAAACACGAGAAGTTGATCCAGGTGGATGAATCTATTTTGGATCGGACAATAAAAAATGAGTCTCCTATTCTTTGACTGCCTTAAAATTCCCCAATGAATGGAGGAGAATGAAAAGAGCTGGCCAGCCATTCGTTTTAAACGATTCGCCCCTATGATCCATATAGGATAGAGCCCCGCAGCATGGAGACCTTCCGTTCGTTTATGTAGCTCTTTCCACGAAATATTTGCACATTGAAATTCGATGGCATAGCTTTTATTTTCTATAGCAACGGTCACATCAGGGCGCTGCTGAATGTTTGAAACATATTTCTCTAGTAACGGCTCATATCCAAGCTGCGTGAGCCAATCCTTAAGAGCCATTTTCCCTGTCTGATGATAAACTGTTTCACCGGTGGACGCTAATGGACATGCCGAGAGCTGTTTATGTGCAAAATGATGGACACGATGCTCACCTAGCTTTAATAGAACCTCCTGCCTACATTCAGGACAGTAAAATTTGCACGTAGCTCTTACATGCTCTAGCCGCCTTTTAGTCAGATGTTGTGTGATGCGAATCAACTTGCCATTCTCCATGATCGCTGCATTCATATATTTCGCCCCTTGCTCTTTGATGACCGTATTATAGCTTTTTCTCTCATCAGGAAGCGAATATCGAAAATGAACTTTTATCGTATCAAAACACGATTTTAACCTACTTTCCCTTAGTAAAATAAAAAATCCCCCTTTTAGAAAAGGGGGAAAATACAATTTTTATAAAAGGGGTGATAATAATCTCGCTGTTGATTCAAACAGCCTCACCCTCAAAGGTCTCTTCGCAAATTCTTCTGGAACAATTTCATGTGACTGCTCTAAATCACCTAAGAAATCGTTGACCAGCTTCTCTGTGCTTTTTGTTTTATAGAGGAAAGCATTCACTTCAAAGTTCAGATGAAAACTTCTCATATCCATATTTGCTGTACCAATTGATGCTAGCTCACTATCCACAATGATAAACTTACTATGCATAAAGCCTTGATCATATTCGTATACCTTCGCACCTGCTTCTAAAAGTTCGGGGAAGTATGAACGGGACGCATGAAATACGATGCGTTTATCTGGATTTTTCGGCGCAATGATTCGCACATCGACTCCGCTCAACGCAGCAATTTTCAGTGCGGACAAAATATCATCATCAGGTACAAAATATGGTGAAGCAATCCAAATTGATTTTTTTGCGGAGATAATCATGGAGAAAAAAAGATTTTTAATGACTTCCCACTGTTTATCAGGACCACCCGCAATCATTTGTACGCCTTCTGCTCGACTCTCCATATGGCTGAAATCTTTAAAATAATCCACACCCGAGCATCTTTCATTGGTCATGTAATACCAATCCTGCATAAAAATCTGCTGCAAATCACGAACGGCCTCACCTTTAATCATCAGGTGGGTATCACGCCAAAATCCATATTGTCTGCTTCTGCCCATATATTCGTCCCCAATGTTAAGTCCGCCGACAAATCCTACTTCTCCATCAATCACCACGATTTTCCGGTGATTTCGGAAATTGATTTTATTATTTAATAAGGGCAGTCTCACTGGTAAAAACGGAACGATCTGCACGCCAGCCTTTTCTAAGTCAGCAATATATTGACGGGAGAGTTTTAGGCTGCCTACATCATCATATAAAAAGCGGACAATCACACCACTTTTTGCTTTCTCGATTAAAATGTCCTTTAATTCTTGTCCCAGATCATCATGACGGAGAATATAATATTCTAGATGAATGTGATGTGTTGCTTTTTTGATCTCTTCAAAAATATGAGAGAACGTTTCTTCTCCATTGGTCAGAACTTTAGAGGATGTGCGATACGTAATAGGGGTATGTCCAAGTCTGTGGGCCAGCTTAAATAAGAGCTGCTGATGGTCACCCATATGAGTCATTTTTTCAATTGCTTCTCTGTGGATACGTTCATCTTCTTGGACAAGCTGTTCATCCAGTACCGCTTTCTTTTCAAAAAGTCTGCGCTTTTTAATATTGCGTCCAAAGAAAATATAAAACAAAAACCCGAAAAGCGGAAAGCTCCCAAGCAGCACAAGCCACGTAATCGTTTGAGAGGGATTTCTGTTTTCTAAGAAAATGACAAACCCGATGAAGATAATCGATAAAGTGAATAGAACACTGACGGAACTTAATACACTTACCGCTAGATCACCGGCAAAAATTTGGATAATCAAATAAGCACCTATCGTAATGATAAGAAAAAATAGAACTTTGACTACATTTCTCATTTCATTTTCTCCTTGCCGATCACTTTATTTACTTTTTCATTCAGATAAAAAAGTCGATTCCTCTATAGAAATCGACTTTTGGTTGTTACGAGAAGTGCTGTTGAATCGTTTCAAGCGCATTCTCTTTGACAATCAGCTGACCGTATTCTTGCAGTCTGTAGATGCTGACCACTGATTCATGAGCATATTCAAGCAGAATACTAAGCTTATTCTCCACCTGCTCATCTGACAAATCCTCGTGGAAGTCAACATATAGATAATAACGGTTTTCAAACGAATATAAACTTGTCGTAAAATCCTGCATATTTAATTGAGAAAGTGCAATCAAATCTTCAAAGTCATCCATTTTCAATACGAACTGAAGTTGAAGTTTTTTGTCCTTCTCATTATGATCTTCTTGATCTTGCTCTTCTTTATGAAAATCATCAAGCAGAGCATCTAAACTTTCTTCATCTGTTTGATCTTTTTTATCTTCTGGAATCGGCAATTCGAGCTTTTGTCCATCTTTAGAAAGTTGGGCTTTTGTCACGACAATTTCAAGACCTTTATCAAGTGCCTGTACTTGAATCCAAAGTGGTCCCTCTACTGCAAATTCTTCTTCTTCGTGCACTTCGTCCATCACTTCCCAGAACAGCTCTTCACTGCGCTCACGATTATACCAAATCTCTTCACGGTCAAAACCGCGATCTTCAATATCACCGTAGGAAATATAAAATTTGACTGTATGTTCATTTATTCTTTCGATTTCCATTTTGCCAACCTTCCCTTCTATATAAGATGTTGAAGGGACATACAAGCTCCCAATTAATAGTACTTTACTACACTTTACCCGTTCCGTCTACATGTTAACCATTTAAAGAAATGAGGTATTGCTGTGTACTGTCTATTTTATGATAAAACATGAATAAAAGAAATAAAAACGCATTTTTTGCAGAGAAAACTTGCAGAAACATATATTTGAATTGTCCTCATATATTGGTTGTACGAGCTATTTTAGTAAAATGAGGTGAACTGGATGGAAACAGAGTGGATGGTATCCTTACTGATGATTATTGGCATAGACCTCATATTAGGCGGAGATAATGCATTAATCATTGCGATGGCCAGTCGAAGCTTATCAAATGAAAAACGAAACAAAGCCATATGGATCGGCACACTTTTGGCAGTGCTGATGAGAATCACCATGACTGGTGCTGCCGTTTATTTATTGACCATCCCCTATTTGCAATTTATCGGCGGTCTCTTTCTCCTTTATATAGGATACAATTTGTTAATTGAACAAAAGAAAGAATCCATTCGGATTAAAAGCAGCGGCTCCCTTTGGCGTGCTGTTCAGACCATCGTGATTGCAGATCTTTTTATGTCACTTGATAATGTGATTGCTGTTGCAGGGGCAGCTAAAGGGAACATGGTGCTCACTGCCTTTGGCTTAATGATTTCAGTTCCGATTATTATTTGGGGGAGTAAGCTGATTCATGCAGCACTAACCAAGTTTCCGATTCTTTTATACGGAGGGAGTGCCCTTTTAGCTTTTACAGGCGGAGAAATGATTGTCCGTGATGTAAAACTGAATGAATTTATGGCGCAGCATACAACACTTGAATTGTTGCTTCCTTTTTTAACCGTCGCAACCGTTATTTTAGCCAGTCTCTTTTACGAACAAACGGCTGAAAATAAATAAAAAAAGCTGCCAAATGATCGGCAGCTTTTCGTGTTGTCTATTAGTTAGCAAGTCGCTGAGCTTCTCGAAGTTGGAATGTACGAACCGTTCTAGGAAGGAAACGTCTAATTTCATCTTCGTTGTACCCAACTTGCAGTCTTTTTTCATCCAAAATAATTGGACGTCTTAGAAGACCAGGGTGCTCATTGATTAGTTTATACAATTGTTGAAGCGGCATTGTCTCAACATTTACATTTAGTTTTTGGAATACTTTAGAACGTGTTGAGATAATTTCATCTGTACCATCTTCCGTCATACGAAGAATCTCTTTGATTTCATCGATTGAAAGAGGCTCAGAAAAGATATTTCTCTCTTGGTATGGAATATTGTGCTCTTCTAACCACGCTCTTGCTTTTCTACATGATGTACAGCTTGGTGATGTGTATAATGTTACCATAAATCTTCACTCCTCAATTTGTAGAATGAATATTGATCTGTATTCTTAAATTAAAATTGTTCTAAATAAGTAATCTTTATAGTGATTATACTATAAAAAAGTAAGTGTGAACAGATTTTCTTGCAATTTTTGTGACAAAAACTAGACAATTTCATTCTTTTTGTGCAGATGTTTGAAGTCTGAACATTCTCATTTAGTCGAGATGATCGAAAATATTTTTTTGTTTTCTATTTTCAACGAGCTTCAGCACATCATCAACATCCTCATACGATTGTCCATACCATTCTTCGTCTTTATACGTATGGATTCTTTCGTACGTCTTTCTCATGGCCTCCATCATTTCTTCCTCATTATCTGTACGAGGCGACCAATAAAGAATTTCCATGCGGTTCACTTCATTCGTTGCAAGTGACCTGCGTTTATAACCAATTGATTCAGCATGCTTGAAGTGCTCTCTCTGATAAAACTTTAGGCGTTTTGCAGTATCTGCATCATCTTCATCTACAGGCTCGACCTCAAGCAAGATCGGTTTTCTTTTTTCCTTCAGCTTATGAATGAGCTTTGAGCCGAGGCCTTCACCTCTTGCATCCTTGGAAACAAATAAATAATCAATAAAGATGAAAGAATCAAATTCAGCGTACATCATCACATGATGAGGCCCTTCTTCTTTATGATAAATATCACTTCTTTCCTTTAATAAAGCTTCCATATGCTCTTTTGACTTCATTTCTTCTATCGGGAAGTATTCACTGAGCTTTTCATACCAATTCATGGATCCGCTCCTTATGATGTAGTTAAGAACCACTTCCTTATCTATTCCCGATTTCCTGCTATTTAAACGCCTGTACTAGTAAGACGCAGCAATGCCATTGGTGGTTTCACTTTTTTTCAAGAGAAAGCAAAAAAGTTTTATATCGAACGATTCATGAGCATTTGAAAGCAAGCAAACAAAAGAAGTGTCATGGCGATCTGAAACATGATGAAATAAAGGTACTTCATACGCCGGACTTCTTCCTTCTGTTTATTCGTGCGCCGATACACAGCAAATTCAACCGAAAACGAAATAATGCAAATGAGCACTAAAAATGCGATCATCCACTTTCCTCCGTTTGGTTCCGTTAAAAAAGATATTGAAAAAAGCATCGTGACGATAAAAAAGTGAAGACATGAATAGCGAAACGTCTTCCATAACAACATTTGATTTCCTCCTGGTTTACTCACTTTACATAAAAATTACCATCAACTTGTTTTTTTGTAAAATAAAAAAAGAAGCACTGATATCGCAGTGCTTCTTCTCTGTTCTTATTGTTTTGCTTTGATCTCTTTGAATTCTTCTTCAGTACAGCTGACAAAGTGACCTGGCTTCACTTCACGAAATTCCGTATTTGTTCCTTTATGAACAGATGGATCGTATTTAATCCGTTTGCGGTTACGCTCATAATCAGGATCTGGAAGCGGAATCGCAGATAGTAATGATTTTGTATATGGATGAAGCGGGTTTTCATATAATTCATTCGCTGGTGCCAGCTCAACCAATTTCCCAAAATACATCACGCCGATACGATCGCTGATATATTTCACCATGGAAAGGTCATGGGCAATGAATAAATACGTTAAGCCCTTTTCTTCTTGCAGTTCTTTCATTAAGTTGACGACCTGCGCTTGGATCGACACATCTAGTGCAGAGATTGGCTCATCGGCAATGATGAAATCCGGCTCAACAGCTAACGCACGAGCAATCCCAATACGCTGCCTTTGACCGCCTGAGAATTCATGCGGGTATCTATTCGCATGCTCTTTATTCAAGCCAACCGTTTCAAGCAATTGATACACACGGTCTTTACGTGCTTGCTTTGTTTTCGCAAGACCATGAATGTCAATCCCTTCTGCAATGATATCAAGCACTGTCATTCTAGGGTTAAGTGAAGCATATGGGTCTTGGAAAATCATCTGCATTTGACGGTTAAATTCAAGCATTTTTTGTCTTGATTTCTTTCCGTGTACGCTTTCTCCTTTATAGAGAACTTCACCATCTGTCGCATCATAAAGTCTTATGATTGAACGGCCAGTTGTCGACTTTCCACATCCAGATTCACCTACAAGTCCAAGTGTTTCACCTTTATAAATATCAAATGAGACACCATCAACTGCTTTTACAGTCCCTCTTGCTGTATGGAAATGCTGCTTTAAATTTTTAATTTCTAACAGTTTTTCTGCCATGCTATTCACCCTCTTTTACTAATACAGGTTTTTCGTAGCTACCTTCTAGTTCACGCATTCTCGCCTTTACGGAAGCAGGCGGTTCAACTTTAGGGGCATTCGGATGAAGTAGCCATGATTTCACATAATGCGTATCTGATACTTTGAACATTGGTGGTTCTTGTTCAAAGTCAATTTTCATTGCATAATCGCTCCGGAGTGCAAATGCATCTCCTTTCGGCGGGTTTGTTAAATCTGGTGGTGTTCCTGGAATCGCCGTTAGTTTCCCTTCAGCTCCTCCATCAGTGTCTAGGCTTGGCATAGATGCTAAAAGTCCCCATGTATATGGATGTTTCGGATTGTAGAAAATTTCATCAACAGTCCCTGTCTCCACAATCTGTCCAGCATACATAACGGCTACACGATCAGCAACATTGGCCACAACACCTAAATCATGGGTAATAAAGATAATAGATGTTTCGACTTTTTGCTGAATTTCTTTCATTAATTCTAAGATTTGCGCCTGAATGGTTACATCAAGTGCAGTCGTTGGCTCATCAGCAATCAATAGCTTTGGATCGGCTGCAAGTGCCATCGCGATGACAACCCTTTGTCTCATCCCACCACTAAATTCATGCGGATATTGTTTGATTCTTTTTTCAGGCATTGGAATCCCAACAAGCTCTAAAAGTTCAATGGCTCTTTTTTCAGCCGCTTCTTTTGAGATTTGTTCATGCTTGAAAAGTACTTCTGTAATTTGTTTCCCGACCTTCATGGTTGGGTTCAAAGAAGTCATCGGATCTTGGAAGATCATCGAAATGTCTTTTCCTCGAATGGTTTGCATTTGCTTTTCCGTTTTCTTGACAATATCCTGCCCATCAAATAAAATCTCTCCGCGCTTGAAATAACCTGGCGGCATCGGGATTAATCTCATGATGGCCTGGGATGTTACACTTTTACCAGAACCAGATTCACCTACAATAGCAAGTGTCTCGCCTTTATTTAAGTGGAAGTTCACACCACGAATGGCTTGAACCTCTCCACCATATGTTTTAAATGAGATTGCAAGGTCTTTCACCTCTAGAATACGTTCACGTTCCATCCTAATCACTCCTTATTTACGCAACTTCGGATCTAAAGCGTCTCTTAGTCCGTCTCCAACCACGTTAAAACCAAACATTGTAATACAGATAAATGCGGCTGGGAACCATAATCTCCATGGATAATACGTCATGGCCGGAATTCCATCAGAAGCCATTGTTCCCCAGCTAGCTAATGGAGCTGGTACACCAAGCCCTAGATAGCTTAAGAATGCTTCTGTGAAAATAGCAGAAGGAATCGTTAATGTCATTGTGACAAGAATCGGTCCCATTGAGTTTGGAATCAAGTGTTTAAATAAAAGTCTAGATGTTTTTGCACCTAATGTTTGTGCTGCAAGAACGTATTCTTGGCTCTTCAATTGTAAAACTTGCCCTCGAACGATACGTGCCATGTTAATCCAGCCTACGACTGTCATAGCAAGGATAATCGTTAATAATCCTTTTGGCAGAACCACCATCATTAAAATAACCATTAATAGTGTTGGAATTGCCCATAAAACGTCTGCGATACGCATCATGACTTCATCTGTACGGCCGCCTTTGAATGCAGCAATACTTCCCCAGATGATCCCGATGATCACGTCAAGAACTGCTGCAGCAAGACCGATGAAGATCGAAATTCTTGCCCCTACCCATGTACGAACAAACATATCTCGGCCTAGATCATCTGTACCAAACCAATGCTCTTTTGATGGCGGCTGATCTGCATTAAGCAAATCTGTCGTTGAATAATCATATTTCGAGAACACTGGAACGAAAATGGCCAGAATCACAATAATGAAAATAATTGCAAGTCCAACCATTGCAAGTTTATTTGCACGGAAGCGAAGCATGGCATCCTTCCATAAAGATAGACTAGGTTTAGAAATTTTTTCAGATTCTGCTGCGTCAGCTGTCGCAGGCACAAATAAATCTTTTCTCATCTCTTCCATGTGTTAGACCCCTTTCTTCGCCTTCGTCAGTTTAATTCTAGGATCAATAATACCGTAGAGGACGTCAACAACTAGAATACTGACTAATAGAATAATACTGTAGAAGACTGTGACACCCATGATGACTGTGTAATCACGGTTTGTAATGCTTGTAACAAAGTGAGAGCCAAGACCAGGAATACCAAAAATCTTCTCCACGACAAAACTACCTGTTAACACTGAAGCAGCCATTGGTCCCATGTATGTGATAACAGGTAACAATGCGTTTCGAATGGCGTGTTTGATCGTCACAGCTGATTTTGTTAATCCTTTTGCTCTAGCCGTTCTAATGTAGTCACTATTTAATACTTCAAGCATACTTGACCGTGCAAGTCTAGCGATAAATGCCATTGGCATGAAGGAAAGTGCAATAGAAGGTAGTACGGTGCTTGCCCAAGACTCCCATCCTGCAACTGGGAAGATCGCTAAAAAGCTTGCCTCAGATGCAAATACATATTGTAATAGCGCCGCTAAGATGAAACTTGGAACTGAGATTCCAAAGATCGTTAAAATGGCAATCGTATAGTCTTGCCACTTGTTATGATAGAGCGCTGCAAGGACCCCAAACAATACACCAAATGCTAATGCGAGGAGAATTGCCTCAATTCCGAGGGTAAAGGAAACGGGGAATCCAGAACTGATTAAATCATTAACAGTTTGTCCTTTATATTTAAATGAGGGACCAAAATCTAATTTTGCAACTGAACCTAGGTAGCTCACGTATTGAACAAATAAGGGTTTGTCCAACCCGTAGTGCTCGTTTAGGTTTGCTTCAATTTCAGCAGGAAGTTTCTTCTCTCCAGAGAATGGACCACCAGGTGCTGCCTGCATGAGAAAGAAAGTTGCAGTTACAATAACAAACAGTGTGATTAAAATATATATTAATCGCTTACCGATATATTTAAGCAACGGAATTGCACCTCCATGATTTTACAACAATTTCTCTAATCAGCAAGAAAGGTATATGGAGAGACATCCTCCATATACCTTAAGATCCTTGCCGTAGATCTCTTACACTATAACTCTTACTTTTCGAAATGTGCCCATTTGTATTGAACATCACCAAGTCCAGATACAACCACACCTTTAAGTTTTGGATCTTGTACCCAAAGTTGAGTGTAGAAGTAAATAGGCGCTACAGGCATATCGTCGATGATGATTTTTTCTGCTTTTTTCAGCATTTCTTCACGCTTTGTTTTGTCTGTTTCTTTTGCAGAATCATTCAATAATTGTTTGTACTCTTTGCTTTCCCATCCAGTGTCATTGTTTCCACCGTCTTTATCTTTGTAAAGCTCAAGGAAGTTCACTGGATCGTTGAAGTCTCCTAACCAGCCCATACGTCCGATTTGGTAGTCTCCACTGTGGATTTTATCGATGTATACGTTCCACTCAGAGTTATCAAGTTCAACGTTCACACCTAAATCTTTTTTCCACATTTCTTGAATTGCTTGTGCAATCTTTTGGTGGCCTTCATCTGTGTTGTAAGACAATTTCAATGTTGGAAGATCAGAAACTGACTTATAACCTAATTCTTTCGCACCTTTTTCAAGAAGTTCTTTAGCAGTCGCTACATCATGATCTTTGAAGTAACCAGTTTTGTTATCCGTGAATCCTTCCATTGTTGGAGGAACGATTGCCATCGCTGGAACTTGTTCACCTTGCGTAATTTTGTCAACGATTGCTTGACGGTTGATTGAGTAAGCAAGGGCTTTACGGATGTTCGCATTGTTTAAAGGTTTTACTTTTGTATTGAATTTGTAGTTATAGATACCAGCGATCGTTTGAATTTCAAGACCGCCTTCTTTTTTCAACGTTTTTAAAGACTCAGTTGGAAGGCTTCCAGTTGGAGAACCAGCCCAGTCAAGTTCGCCTTTTTTGAACATACTAAGTTCAGTGTTTGTATCTTTGATCATAGACATGTTAATCTTTTTCAATTTCACAGTGTCTTTATCCCAGTATTCATTGTTCTTTTCAAGTGTGATAGAACCGCCGTGTTTCCATTTAGAAAGAACGAATGGTCCATTAGATACGTAGTTTTCACCAGCATTTGTGTACCAGTTTTTATTCTTTTCAGCCACTTTTTTGTTGACTGGCATATACGTATAGAATGCAGTTAGTTCAGTAAAGAACGGTGTTGGGTTCTCTAGCTCAACTACAAGCGTTTTGTCGTCTTTTGCTTTAATGCCAACATCAGAAACTTTTGCTTCCCCTTTGTTAGCAGCTTCAGCACCTTTAATATAATAAAGCTGGTAAGCATATTGAGATTCATTTTTAGGATCTAATGCCCATTTCCAAGCATATTCGAAGTCTTGTGCTGTGACAGGGTCACCATTAGACCATTTTGCATCACGAAGTGTGAATGTGTAAGTTTTACCATCATCACTTGTTTTGATATCAGAAGCCATTGCGTTTTCTGGCTTACCTTCAGCGTTAATTCTTGTTAATCCCTCAAAAGTCTGACGGATGACACTTCCTGAAGTTGAATCATTTGCCAATCCCGGATGTAGAGAAAAAGGCTCAGTGGAGATATTCACATTTAATGTTGTTTTAGCCTCTCCAGAACTGCTCGTGCTGTCGCCTGATTTGTTTCCGCTGAAACCACAAGCGCTTAATACAAGTGTGAAAATAAGCATTAAAGTAACAACAGACCAACGCTTTTTCAACTGTATTCCCCCTTATAATATGTTTTTAGTTCAAAGGTCTCGATAGAAGATGAGATTCAGATTTAAGAAATAGCGTAAAAAAGTCCCTGAATAGCTTACTTTCTATTTCTTTTGTTTTTTCTGAATTTTCACTATGTAAAGAGCCTAGCACAAACGTGTGAACAAATTCATTATAATGAATAGAATAATTTATTGCAATATCAATTTCACATATTTTTAAAAAACGTAAATGGGGATAAAGATTGATTTTTATAAACTAAAGTCTCAATCACTTCAACAAATTAAAGCGTAAATTGATTAAAATAATTTGACAAATTCAGCAGGAATAATGTTTTATACATATAATTAATCATCCTTTTTTAAAAAATTCTGACAGATAGTTACTATTTTATCTAAAATTTTAAGTGTCAAACGACATGATGAGAAGGTCACAAATAGGCTTCGTGACTTTTTCATGGTCATCCTTTATAATAGATAGACATACTGTTGCGATGAAAAAGAAGAGTACATATATTCACCATTTACAGAGAGTCTGCGGTCGGTGCAAGCAGATAATGGCATGTATGGAATGGGCTTTGGAGCAGCTAACCGAACACTTGACAGAGTCAGTAGGCTTAGACGGAGCAGTCTCCGATATCAACGTCTTGAGTGATTTCGTATTGAAATAACAAGGGTGGTACCACGGTTCATTCGTCCCTTTTCTGTTGAAAAGTGATGGGTGGGCCTTTTTATATTGAAGAAAAGAGGTTTTAGTATGACAAAAAAGACGATTTTCTCAGGCATTCAGCCTAGCGGTTCTGTGACATTGGGGAACTACATTGGAGCGATGAAGCAATTTGTCGATCTTCAGCATGATTACAACGGCTACTTTTGTGTGGTTGATCAGCATGCCATTACGGTGAGTCAGGATCGTTTAGCCCTTCGACAAAATATTAGAAGCTTAGCCGCTCTTTATTTGGCAGTGGGACTTGATCCTGAGAAGGCAACATTGTTTATCCAATCAGAGGTACCTGCCCACGCCCAGGCAGGATGGATGCTGCAATGTGTCGCTTATATTGGAGAATTAGAAAGAATGACTCAATTTAAGGACAAATCTGCTGGTAAGGAAGCAGTCGTTTCAGGACTATTAACGTATCCGCCATTAATGGCTGGCGATATTTTGTTATACGGTACGGACTTAGTTCCTGTAGGAGAAGATCAAAAGCAGCATCTTGAATTAACGAGAACGCTTGCTGAACGCTTTAACCGAAAGTATAACGACATCTTTACTGTACCTGAAGTCAAAATTCCAAAAGAAGGCGCTCGGATTATGTCTTTAACAGACCCAACGAAAAAGATGAGCAAATCTGATCCGAACCAAAAATCTTTCATTACCTTATTAGATGAGCCAAAACAGCTTGAAAAGAAAATCAAAAGTGCTGTGACTGATTCAGAAGGCATCGTCAAATATGACAAAGAAAACAAACCTGGAATAGCCAACTTGCTGACGATTTATTCTGTATTAGGGAACGTATCGATTGCAGAGCTTGAACAAAAATACGAAGGCAAAGGTTATGGTGAATTTAAGGGAGATCTTGCGAACGTGGTCGTGGATGCGTTAAAACCGATTCAAGATCGCTATTATGAACTCATTGAGTCAGATGAGCTTGATCGCATTTTAGATGAGGGTGCTGAAAAGGCAAACCGTGCGGCAAACAAAATGCTGAAAAAAATGGAGAATGCAATGGGTCTTGGTCGGAAACGCAAATAAAACAAGCTTGCAGCATATTCAGCTGCAAGCTTTTTCTAATTCACTTTTGATTCGTTTTCCATTTCCCAAAGTTTTTCAAAAAATGGCTGTCCTTTAATCATTTTTTCACAAAAGGCTAAATGGTTTTCTGACCATCCATCAATGGTTTCGTTATAAAGCATGTTCCAAATTTCCTCGAAAGACATTCGTTTGATCTGGTTGTACATGCGCGGATTCCATTCTGTATACCAATAGGCAATTTCTGCTCGGTTTTGAAGCCCCTTTAGTTGATCTAGCGCCATAAACATCAGCTGCTTCAGCTGTCTTTCTTTTCTCGTTAATCCGCTGATATGCTGCGGTGGTAATGATAGGATGTGATATTCTTTCGTCGATTCAAGGCTGTCCGGCGTGAATTCATACTCCTCTGCCTTCACATCTTTCACCATTTCATAGACCAATTGCTCCTGTCTTGGAATCAATCGGCTCTTTCTCACAGGAATGGAATAACCAATCGTATCCACAGCGATGATTCTTATCCCGTCCGTGACCACAAAGCAATACTCTAATTTACGGCGTTCATGATTTTTTCGAATATATGATTTCTCAAATACAGACTCTAGCAGCGTCTTTGGCAGCTCTGATAGATCATTCTCTATGTAATCAAACAAAGGACTCTGCACCTTGAGTAAAGGTACTTGATCTAACAGCTCCACGCTGTCCTCCTTGCGCCACTCATGAAAATGGCACACATTATAGCCATTCTCTTCCCCTTCAAACCAATTCACCCATACGTCATGAAGAAATAACATAACCAATCCCTCACTTTTTAAAAACTGTTGTCCACAGTATGGGCAAGGGATAGAGAAATTATTCCAACTTTATTAAAACTTCGCCCTGACGGAAGGACGGCTATATTTCCTGGGAAAAGGAGAACGTCTCGCAGAGTCCTTTCACGATCTTCTATAAGCAGAACCTTATTTTAGCTTTTTAGGATCAAGGGCATCTCTCAGTCCATCACCTAAGAAGTTAAAGCATAAAACGGTAAGTAAAATCAGTAAACCTGGGAACAGTGGATACCACCATGCTTGCACCATGATGGAGAAATTTTGTGCATCTTGAAGCATGTTTCCCCAGCTCGCCGTTGGAGGCTGGATGCCGAACCCTAGATAGCTAAGTGTCGACTCAGCTAAAATCACAGAACCGACTTTCAATGTAGCAGACACAATGATAGGGCCGATACAGTTCGGTAAAATATGCGAAAAGATGATGACATGGTTTTTCGTTCCGATCGTTCTTGCTGCGAGTACGAATTCTCTTGTGCGAAGTGACAAGAATTCACTGCGGATCAGCCTGGCGGTTGTTGTCCAGCCAGTCAGCGCAAAGATTAAAATCAATTTATCAATACCCGGTTTAAAAATTGTCACTAGCGTGATCAAGAGAAAAATATCTGGAATAGACAATACGACATCCACCATTCTCATGAGCACAGAATCAACAAAGCCTTTAAAGTATCCCGCTACCGCCCCAATGACGGTACCAATGGTGATGGCTCCGACTACTGAGACAAAGCCAACTAATAGAGACACCCTCGCTCCGTATAGCACCCTTGAAAAAATATCTCGACCAAACTTGTCGGTTCCCATAAAATGCTCTGCACTTGGAGGCTGTAGCCGTTTCAATAAGTCTTGCTGTTCCGGTGCGTAAGGTGCGATCACCGGGGCGAAAATAGCGGAAAAGATAATGATCAATAATATAGCGGAGCCGGCAACCGCCAATTTATTTTTGAAAAATTTCTCGCAAAATAAACGAAGCATCGTCTCTGGTTTTGGCGGAAGGCCTTCTTTTAATTTGAGATCAACTGGAGGTGTTCCCATATTAGGTTGTGCCAATTGTGCTTCAGCTCCCTTCTAATATTCAATACGCGGATCAACGATCGCATAGAGAATATCCGCTATTAAGTTTCCAACGACCACGAGCACAGCAGAGATAACAGTCATCGCCATAATGACGGGATAATCTCTTGAAAAAGCAGAATCGATAAACAGTTTCCCAAGCCCCGGCCATGTGAAGATTTGTTCCACCACGACTGCGCCGCCAATAAAGGATGGAATCATGAGTCCAAAGATCGTAATAACAGGCATCAGACCGTTTCTCAATCCATGTTTGAAGATGACTTTGTTCTCTCTAAAACCTTTCGCTCGCGCCGTGCGAATGTAATCCTGCCGCATCACATCGAGCATACTTGACCTTGTATAACGTGTAAGGCCGGCCATATCAGCCGTTGCTAAAACAAAGGCCGGTAAAATAATATGATGAAGCCGGTCAAATAGATTAAAATCTGCATTTAAGGTAGAGACACCCCCGGTTGGAAACCATCCTAAATTCACTGATAACACCATAATCAGGATCAAACCAAACCAGAAATTCGGAATAGCCAGTCCGATAAATGATGTAACCGTAATACCATAGTCAAGTTTTGTATACGGACGTTTTGCTGAAAGAACACCAAATGGGATGGCAATGATCAGGGCAACTAATGTAGAAAAGATCATGAGGATGAGGGTATTTGGCAGCCGGGCAAAAATCAAATCCGACACGGGCGTTCCTTTTTTTACAATGGATGTGCCAAAGTCACCTTGAAGCATATTGCCGAGCCATTTCATATATTGCACATATTCAGGATCGTTCAAGCCGTACTTATCAATAAAGGCTTCCCTGTCTGCGGCACTAATGGTCGGGTCCATCATGAGTGACATCGGATCGCCTGGTGCTGCTTTCATAATCGCAAAGGACAAAATCGTAATACCAAACAAAATTGGGATGGAAAGAAGTGTCCTTCTAATGATATATGTAACCATGTGCACAACTCCTTTTTCATCGGATGGCCATACTATGATGAAAAAAGGGGAGACCCCTCCCCTTCTTCACTAGCAGACTACTGTTCAATCCACCATTTTTCGATTTTGTAATATTCATCTTTCGGGTGGTAAGAGTAGCCTTGTAGATTAGATGGCATCGCGCGATGTGAGTTGGCATAATAAAGGAACGTATACGGCTGGTCTTCTGCAATCAGCTCATAAATTTTTTCATACGCCTTTGAATACTCTTTACGATCACTCAAGTTTTTGGCATCAACTAGCAGTTTATCGACTTCTTCATTTTTATACCAAATGTTATTTAAGCCTTTTTCAGACTGACTTGAATGGAAAATGCTGTATTGATCAGGGAATGTCGCTAAGCTCCAGCCGAGTAATAACGCATCATAATCCCATTTTGGCGGGGTTGTTTGTTCGATTAATGCACTAAATTCTACAATTTGCGGTTTTGCTTCAATGCCAATTTCTTTGAGCTGCTGCTGGACAACGACAGCAATATCTTCACGGACTTTGTTTCCTTGGTTCGTCTTCAAGACGAAGGAGAACTTCTTACCGTCCTTATCAAGATAACCATCTCCATCTGTATCCTCCCAGCCTTCTTCTTTCAGCATCTTTTTCGCTTTTTCTTGATCAAATTCAAATACTGGGACATTTTCATTTTTAGGGTAGTTCCATGACAGCGGGCTTTCTGGGATGTTGGCTACTTTCCCGTCTCCATTTAACACTTGATCGACAATCGTTTGACGATCAATGGCATGGGTAAGAGCTTGACGGACTTTTTTACTTTTGAACAGTTCGTTTTTCTGATTCCAGCCAATATATGAATAATTTAGCCCTAGATCAGATTCGATTTTGATGTTACTAACTTTTTCGGCTGTTTGCAGTTCTGCTCCAGGCACTGCAAAGAAATCAATATCACCTGCGGATAGCTGAGCCATGGCTGCATTTTGATCAGGAATCGTTTTAATGGTGACTGTATCAAGGTATGGCCGTCCATCCCAATAGTCATCAAATGCTTCAAGTTTGACATAGTCTCCTTCTTTCCACTCGGCAAATTTAAATGGGCCAGAGCCGATTGGATTTTTTCGGTTAAATTCATTTTCTCCAAGATCCTTTATAGGGACATCACCTAAAATATGCTTTGGTAAAATGCCATAGCTTCCTAGCGTGACATTATAAAAATATGGATCTTTTTTATTCAGCTTAAATTCGACCGAATAGTCCCCTGTTTTTTTGACAGACTCTAATACTTCAAAGCCTGATCCACGCTCACCATTGTAATCCTTATTGATCGGAATGCTGTATGTAAACACAACATCATCAGCAGTCAGTTCTTCTCCATCATGAAACTTCACGCCTTTTCTAATGGTCACATCAAACTGTTTGCCGTCATCGGATTCTTTAATATCTTCTGCCAACGCCAGCTGTGGGTTAAGCTTTCCATCTGTTTGCAGTAAAAAGCTATAGATTCTCTCTTCAATATCAGAACTTGCAACGTCTGTTGAGTAAAGTGAGTTAAATAATGTAGGCTCCGCAATCGAACCAATGACAAGATCGCCACCTTGTACAGGTTTACCTGTGGATTTCTTTTCACTGTCTCCAGACGTTTTATTTCCACCAGAACAAGCAGCAAGGATCAATGTAAAGATCAGCAGCAAACTGACCAAAATGGACTTTCTCTTTCTATCTTTCATAGACAATTCCCCCTATCTTTTTTAAAAAATGATGACAGAAGCCCGTTTCATCCCCCCTCTCAAAGATGAGATCATACAAGCGTGATCAAGCGTCGTAGAGGTGGCAGGCCACAAAGTGGTTCGTTTTTAATTCTTGAAATTCTGGTACTTTTTCTTTACAGACTTCTTTCGCATGCGGGCATCTTGTATGAAACACACAGCCTTTTGGCGGATTTGCAGGGCTTGGTAAATCCCCTTGCAGCATAATCCGTTCCCTTTTCACCTGACCTTTTTTACGGGTGACTGGAACGGAAGATAAAAGCGCCTGTGTATACGGATGAAGCGGATCATCGTACAGGCTGTGCTTATCCGCAAGTTCCATCATTTTGCCAAGATACATGACGCCCACTCGATCACTAATGTGGCGGACCACACTGAGATCGTGAGAGATAAAGAGATAGGTGAGGTCAAACTCTTCTTGAAGCTCTTCCATCAAATTGATGACCTGCGCCTGAATGGAGACGTCAAGCGCTGAAACAGGCTCATCTGCTATGATCATTTCAGGATTCATGGCAAGTGCACGAGCGATACCGATCCGCTGCCTTTGTCCGCCGGAGAATTCGTGCGGGTATCGATTCGCAAAACTTGGGTGAAGGCCGACTTTGGATAAAAGCTGTTCTACTTTTTCATTTCTTTCTTTTAAGGAATATAAGTGATGTGTTTTGTAGGGTTCTTTGATGATACTTCGAAGTGTTTTTCTAGGGTTGAGTGATGCAAAGGGATCTTGAAAAACCATTTGGATGTTTTTCCTTGTTGATTGTCTTAGTTTTGATTCAGATACATGAGAAATATCTTGCCCTTTAAATAGAATTTGTCCTTCTGTTGGTTCATATAAACGAATCATCGTCCGTCCTAATGTGGATTTACCGCATCCAGACTCTCCAACGATGCCTAACGTTTCGCCTTTATAAATGTTTAAGTCGATGCCGTCAACCGCTTTGACTGCTCCTACTTTCTTTTGCAGCACGCCAGCTTTAATCGGAAAGTGTTTTCGTATATTTTTTAATTCCAGGATGGTTTCTTTCTCAGATCGATCTGTCATGTATGGTTGATTTTCAACAAGTGTCATGTTTGGCTTGCCTCCTCATATAAGAAACACCTGACGCTTCTACCATTTTCAAAGGTTGTCAGTTTGGGCAATTCACCTATGCATCGTTCCATGGCTTTCGGGCATCTAGGCGCAAAACGGCATCCTGCGGGAAGCTGATCTGGCGCAGGGACATTTCCTTTTATCGCCGTTAATGGCTGAATGTCTCCGTCAATGATCGGAATGGATTCAAGCAGTCCTTCTGTGTATGGGTGAAGCGGCTGATCAAACAACTCTTCAACGGTTCCATTTTCAACAACCTGTCCGCAGTACATGACAATGACACGGTCTGCTACTTCCGACACAACACCTAAATCGTGCGTAATGAGAAGTATAGATGTACCAAAGGTCGAACATAAATCTTTCATTAAGGTCAGCACCTGGGCTTGTATGGTCACATCGAGAGCAGTAGTCGGCTCATCCGCAATGAGGAGCTTCGGATCACAGCTTAGCGCAATGGCGATCATGACTCGTTGACGCATACCGCCGGATAAACGGTGCGGGTAATCTTTGATGATTTGTTCTGGCCTGGAAAAGCCTACAAGCTTTAGCAAATCAATCGCTTTTTTGGTCGCTTCTTTTTTTGAAAGTTTTTTGTGGTAAATGAGGATTTCTGTTATTTGTTCCCCGATGGTTAAGACGGGATTAAGTGAGGTCATGGGTTCCTGAAAGATCATGGATACATCATTACCGCGAATATTGCATAATTCCTTTTCACTATATGTAACAAGGTCTTTTCCATCAAGCTTAATGGAACCATCCATAATCTTCCCACCAGTCCCATTAATCAGACCCATGATGGATAAAGACGTAATACTTTTACCAGACCCAGACTCACCGACTAATGCGACTGTTTCCCCTTTTTTGATACTAAAATCAACGCCATCAACAGCAGGTATTGGTTCCTTTTTTCGAAAAAAATAGGTTTTTAAGTTTTGCACTTCAAGCAGTGTGCTCATGCATTCGCCCCTTTCTCCATAGATTAAATGAACCGAATAGAAAAATTCTGTCTTTTTAGAATAAAAAGAATTATCAAAATTTATATTTGTATATTATTACATCAGCATGACGAAATCAAGAAGTATTTAGTAAAATTGTAATATGTCACTTTTTTTGTGAATGTTTGTCTTTATGATTCTATCGCCTTTAAAAACGTTTCCGCTGGCTCCGCAATCATAGACTCCTCGCTGATTCGGTGCTCATCGAAATACTTTTTCACGATATAAAATCCAGTGGCATAGCCAAGCATTTTGGGGTAGTTCCCTTTTCCATAAAGGAGATTCTGTATCAGCCTTTCGTCGTCCTGCACTTTCTGATAAAGGTGACTGGATACCCATTTCTTGTACATGCGCTGCAGCTGCGATTCGTCATATAAAGTCGTCCACTTTGCTGTATAGCTTTCTCCATATCTATGATACACAGCATATTCAGCGAGCCCCTCCATCATGATTGTATCAAGGAATGTAAAATCTTTTTCTTCTTTCGTGAGAAAATGCAACCTACATACATGGTGATATTCATGCGTCAGCAACGTACCGATTCGCTCCTTTGGTGTATGCGGGGATAAAAAAAGAAAGATTTTGTCATCAAATGCCATGCCGGATTGAAAGTAAAATTGTTCTCTGATCTCTTTGCTGCTCTCATTAACAGGCAAAATAAAGACGGGGACATCAGGACCTCCCCACTTTTTTTGCAGCGCTTTGTATTCTTTCATCACAAGCTTGAAATACCCTTTTTCTTTGAGCTTGTCGATCATTTCCTGGCAGGCGTTCCATGATCGCACCATTCCGTGATGTTGTAAATGGGCGAGAATAGATGATCCTTCTTTTTTCTCCGCTCCTTTAAAATAAGGGACAAAACGTGCCGCCAGCTCCTGAAATGATGATGATTGTTGGATGAGATATTGTGTATTGATCAGACCCATACCGCTGAACACCTCCATTTTCATCATATGCAAAAAGGCGGCGATCTGTTTATAGATCGCCGCCTTCTTAAGACATATTACGCTTCGTATTTTTTGAAGATAATTGTCGCATTGTGCCCGCCAAAACCAAGTGAGTTGCTCAACGCAACTTGTACTTCTTTTGAACGTGCTTCATTTGCTACATAATCAAGATCACATTCTTCATCTGGTGTTTCAAGGTTAATCGTTGGCGGAATGACACTGTCTTTAATCGCCAGAACAGAGAAAATCGCTTCTACTCCGCCTGCTGCGCCAAGTAAATGACCTGTCATTGATTTTGTCGAACTGATCGCAAGCTGATTCGCATGCTCTCCGAACACTTCTTTAATCGCCATTGTTTCAAACTTATCATTATACGGTGTGCTTGTTCCGTGGGCATTGATATAATCAATTTCTTCCACTGTTAAACCTGCATCACGAATGGCTTCTTTCATTGCACGTACGCCGCCTTCTCCGTTTGGAGCAGGTGCTGTGATATGGTATGCATCTCCAGTTGAGCCGTAGCCAACGATTTCTGCATAAATGGTCGCACCACGTTTTAACGCATGCTCTAATTCTTCAAGAACAACAATTCCCGCTCCCTCACCCATGACAAATCCGTCACGGTTTTTATCAAATGGACGACTTGCTGTATCTGGATCAGGATTTGTCGAAAGGGCTTTGTTTGCACAGAAGCCAGCAAACGACATTTTCGTTAACGGTGCTTCTGTTCCACCTGTAATCATCGCATCTGCATCTCCGCGCTGAATGACTTTAAAGGCATCACCAATGGAGTTTGTTCCTGTTGCACATGCTGTTACTGTACAAGAGTTAACCCCTTTTGCGCCAAGAGCAATTGAAATTTGGCCTGTTGCCATATCTGGAATCATCATTGGAACAAAGAACGGGCTTACGCGTCTTGCTCCTTTATTCGAATACACTTCGAATTGCTCTTCGAATGTTTCAAGTCCGCCAATACCAGATCCAACCCATACCCCAACACGAGGTGCGTTTTCATCTGTAATTTCAAGGCGTGAATCATCTAAAGCCTTTTGAGCAGCAACGACTGCATATTGTGTGAAGCGTGCCATCTTTCTCGCTTCTTTTTTCTCCATGTAATCTTCGATGTTAAAATCTTTTAGTTCTGCTGCTACTTTTGCTGTATATTCACTTGAATCAACACGTGTGATCGGGCCAACACCTGATACACCTGCTACAGCATTTTTCCATGTTGTCTCTACATCGTTGCCAAGAGGTGTCAAAGCACCTAATCCTGTAACAACTACTCGTTTCTTATCCATTAATTTGTGCACCCCACTCTTTTATCGGCCCCATCGCATAGCGATTGCGCCCCACGTTAATCCGCCACCAAAACCAACCATTACAATCACATCGCCGTCATGAATTTTTCCGGCTTCGATTTCTTCACATAGTGAAATTGGAATGGATGCTGCTGATGTGTTTCCATATTTATGGACTGTTTTCGACATTTTTTCAACTGGCAGCTCTAAGCGTTCGCGTGCTGCTTCCATAATGCGAATGTTTGCTTGATGCGGAATCAAGAAGTCTACGTCTTCTTTTGATAGTCCAGCTTTTTCTATCACGTTTACGCTTGACTCGCCCATTTGTCTCACAGCAAATTTAAATACTTCTCTTCCATTCATGATTGTATGATCTTTTTCATCTAAGTACAAGTGCTTCCCGCCTCTTCCATCGGCTCCAAGCTCAAATGATAGAATTCCCTTGCCTTCGCTGACTGTTCCTAGTACAGCAGCACCTGCTCCATCTCCAAACAAAACAGCTGTGTTGCGGTCATCCCAGTCGGTAATGCGAGAAAGCTTTTCTACACCAACGACAAGCACATGTTTGTAAGTGCCAGATTCGATAAATTGTTTTCCAGTAACAAGCCCATACATAAAGCCAGCGCAGGCAGCGCTAATATCCATTGCACATGCTTTATGTGCACCGAGCTGCTCTTGAATCATACAAGCGACTGTCGGAAATGCTTGATCTGGCGTAACTGTCGCTACAAGAATCATATCAATATCTTCTGCAGCCACATCTGCGTCAGCTAATGCTTTTTTTGCAGCAGCAAGCGCCATATGAGATGTATTGACATCATCAGATGCAATTCTTCTTTCTTCTATACCTGTTCTAGTACGAATCCACTCGTCAGAAGTTTCAACCATTTTTTCTAAATCACGATTTGTTAATACTTTTTCAGGTATATAGCGGCCAAGGCCAATAATTCCAGCATTCATTGAATAAGACTCCTTTTACTCATACGAGCATGTGATATTGTGATCTTATATTAGTATCTGGTACTAATTTTACCTTATTTTTTTCTCCTTGGCAATACAAACGTCTAACCTTTCCTCTCACTTTTTTCATAGATTAATGATATACCAATAGTAGAAAGGAACATGTGATATGGCGCAAAAGGATATTTTCTCAGCAATGATGTTTGGTCAGCCGCTTGAAAAGGAGAAAAGCAAGACAGAAAAAAAGGAGGAGCGTGCAGAGACTTCTTCAAGTGATGACTCCATTGACTACATGCATGTCATGAATCAAATTGGAAACATTATGAACTCCATCGATGAGCTGAAGCCTGTGTTTAAAGATGTCGGCCCTATGATCAGTGCCTTTAAGAAAAAATTATCATAAAAAAAAGCCACTATTCTGTGGCTTTTTCTGATGCTGCATCTGCTTTTCCAAGCTCATATGCCTCTTGCATGACAGATGTAAACAAAGAGAGAAGCGGCTGAAGTGCTTGTGGATCAAGCTGAATCCCTGCTTTATCTAATTCTTCTTTTGCTTGTGGAAAATACTTCATCGCAATTTGTAAAAACTCCATCGATTTTTCGTGCTGCATGTTCAACGTCCTCACTTTTCATTTGGCAGTTTGCCTGTTTTTTTGTAATTCGCAATATCCTTCTCAATGTCTTTCACAAAAGCGCGGTCTATGGTTGAGCTAAATTTCCCCATTTCGATCACTCCTTCTTTAAAGTCAAAGGAGTACTCACCTTGTTCGTTTAGCTTGCCTTCATTAAACTTCTTCGCAATGATACTGTACGCTTTATCGACATGCTGTACTGTGCTAGTTAGCACCGTATGGCTTCCAAGGTTGGATTGATCAGTGACATATCCGATCGCAGATAAATTGTCGTTTTTGATTTGTTCAATGACAGGGATATTATAACCATCACCTGCTGGATACACAACATCTACACCTTGTTTTTTCAATTTTTGATAGAGGTTCACCGCTTTGTCAGCATCATCCCAGTTTTCGACAAATTCCGCTAGGACTTGCACATGTTCGTCCTGATATTTTGCACCTTTGATAAAACCGTCTACTTCACTTTGCCAATCATATGTAGCCAGAATACCAATCTTTTTTGTTTTGGACATATGTGCTGCTGTCATGCCTCCGAAAAAGCCCATTGCTTCTCCTTTAAACGTGACGTTTGTGACATTATCAGCTTGAGGCTTGCCTCCATTGACCGTGATAAATTGTGTTTTCGGATAATCTTCACTGATCAAGTTGAAAATTTCGCTGTATTCATTGCCATGGCCAATAATCAAATTGACTCCTTTTTTATGAAATTCTTCAATGGCATCAACGATTTTCTCCTTGTCGACCATCCCTTCCTTATAATAAACATCTACACCAAATGTTGATTGGATATTTAATAAGCCTTTATAACCTTTCGTTCCCCAAACTTGATCATTAATCGTATCGGGGACGAGTAAACCCACCTTCTCAATATGTCCTTTTAACGGCGCCTGCGAGCAGGCAGATAGCATAAGAAGAAGGAACGAAAAGATCATGACAAGCCGCTGGTACTTCATGCCATGTTCAACTCCCTTTGCAACACGCAGGCATGAACCTGTATGTTAAATATAGGTTTATTTTATACTGAAAAAAGATAAGATGGAAGATCATTCTTGCTTTTTGTCGAAAAATGTTGAGTTTTGTCTTTTCCATTCTGCTATGATTTCTTCTGCTTGTTTGTCATCTGTTTGTCTTTCTACCTTTAATTGATGGATCATTTCCTGCCTTTGATCGGTGCGTGCCCACTTTAAAAGCTCCTTTGCGACATCTTCTACAAAAAATGTGTGATCATCCTTTATTCGTCTCTCTTCATGGAGTGTCCACGGACCAAACATGCGTGGAAGGATAACAACCGGAACGCTTTGTTCATGCGAATGGCTTTCGGGTTCTTCGTAAAACAAGTGGTATATGCCATGCTTCGCTTCGAAGTCTGTCTCTCTGTTCATTGAATCATCTGATTGAAAAAAGATCAGGTCATATGCCTCTTTCCTATCTTGACCATCAATAACGCGGACAAGATCATTGCGGCCGAGCCACATCATCCGCTCTTCTAATAACATTTTTTGCTCCTCTGACTGCTCCTTAGGATATGTGATATCCACTTGTATGCCCTCTTTCATCATATATTCACAAAGTGTCAGGCCAAAAAATTCATCTGCACCTATGATCAGTCCTGTTTCCATGTTCATGTCCCCTTTTTTAGCATATCGAATAAAAAGAAGAGCCCTTTCCATGAAGGGCTGTTATCATCCTATTCATTACAATTCTCTTTCATGCGATTTATAAAACTTGTGAATGGACTGAAAGATTCTTCTTGGATGATCAAACATATGCAAGGTAAGGTCCATCTGACAATGGTCTGGATTCATCATATGTTGATCAATAAAAGGCTTTGCATGTAGTTCATAGGCATACGGTGCGCCGTTTAGTCTCTGCCATATATGAATCGGTACATGAGCTGAATGAACGGGGCAAGAAGGAAGTGGATACGTTTCTGCTTCCTTTGCAGAGCACCCATAGCTCTGTGCGAGTTCTTTCATGAACTGTTTGTAGAAGAATTTGTGTTCCTTTTCTCTTTCTCTTTGTGCTTGCAGGTGTAAACATGGATTCATCATGGCTATAGACCTTAGCACTTCTGGCATTTCTTCGGCAAGACTCATGGCGACAAGTGCGCCCATTCCCTCTGCCAGCACATGAATTTGCCGGTTTAATATTTCTTGTTTTAATGTGTGATGAACAAGCTGTTTCGCACTAAAAACAGCATCTTCACATCCCCAGTGATTCCCATGAAGATGACTATTAAACAATGTATATCCTTCATCCTTTAAAGCAGTTAATAGCTGGTTTCTTCCGTAATGCTGAAGCCAGAATGATGTATTTTCCTGCACAAAGTGATTTTGGTCACCGAGGATTAGAATGCCAAAGCCATTTGGTTTTTGAGGAAGGTGAATGACGTTCCACTGGGAACCAAGCTGGAAAAAACGTTCGCTTACACCCATATGGCCAGCCTCCTTTCAGTGATTCTGCTTTCTATGATATGAACAACAACTCTTGTAGGAATAAGGAAATCCCCTAAAGACAGAAGAATTCTTTTTATTTTTATAGTAGAAGGTCTCAAAATGGTCACATAAAGGCGGAAAACAGTCTTTTCTCTGAACTCGTATCTATGGTATGATAGTCAATAGATTGTTACATAAAGGACGGTGGAATAATGCATTACATTATCACCCTCATTTGGACTTTTCTGCTGACACATATGGCTGGTTACATCGTTTCATCTATGAATGGAGCTGCTTATGATTTTACGTTAACTTCCATTCTTGCCATAGTGTTTACGGTTATTTTATTCATCTTTGCTGAAGTAAGTCCAATGAAAGAAACAGAAAGTTCAACAGAACATTCTTAATATTGCTGGAAAAGAGCTAATGATTTGAGATTAGCTCTTTTTCTTTTTTTCAGAATGATGACTAGAAGTTGAGAGCGCACGCTAAAACCCCCTGCCGTCAATTACAGGGGGTTTTTGAGTTACACCTCAACCGTTTCGGACTTCTGTTTGTCTGCTGACAAATGGCTTTTCGCAAGCCCTGTGAACAGGAAGATCGCGATGCCCGATAAAATTTCAAGCACACCACCCCCCGCAATGACAGGTCCTGCTCCAAAGCGTTCTGCCAGGACGCCCGATATGACGGCTGCAAGCGGGAGAAAGACATTTGATGACGCATTGATCACGGCATATACTTGCGGCTGATCTTCTTGGTCAACAGACGTTTGAATAATGACCATCTCTGGGACATTGATCGCACTGACGGCTGCACCAAAAATAAAGGAAGCTAGAAGAACGACTGGAAGCCATGTACTCATTCCAGTGATAAAGAATGCAGCACCTTCAATCATGCCTGCGACAATAAAGAACAAGCCGAATCTTTTGATTTTCACCTTCGCCAGTGCAAAGCCCATCATAAACGCACCGACTGCAGCGACACCTCTTAAAATGGAATACACCATTGAATCACTTTGCAGTGCTTCTGCTACATATACAGCGGATAATGCCTGCCACGGAGCTGCGGCGACATTCATTAAAATACAATAAAGGGTTAGTGCAAATAAAATATGATGATTTTTAACGACTAGAAAGCCTCTTTTTAAGTTATACAGATATGTATTCTTTGCTTGCTTAATGTCTGCTGCTTTTTCTGCATCTGACTTTTGGAGTTTAACGCCAATAATGAACAAGCCCGATATGATAAATAAAGCAGTGGTGATCAGGAGCGTATCTGCAGGGCCAATTAATTTGACCAAAAGACCAGCGACCATCACCGCAGCAAGTGCGACAATTTCAAAAGATGATTGCAGGATCGCATTTGCTTTTTGAATGAGATGCTTTGGAACAATCTGCGGCAGGATGGCCACAGAAGCCGGGTTATATGCTGCACCTGTTGCCGATTGAATAACCATTAATGAGATCAATAACCATAGAGGCAATATGTGCGAAAAATGCAGTAGTGGAATAATGAGTACAATGGTTGCTCGAATGACATCTGAAGCAAACATCCATTTAGATAAATGATGTCTTTTCATAAGAGGTCCTAGTATTGGGGCCAACAATGATGAAGGAAGAACTGTCACTGCTAGAAGAAGTCCGGTACCGAGCGCTCCATCCCCTCTTAAAATCAATAACCAAAGAACGGATGTAAAAGCAAAACTTTCTCCTGTATTTTTTATGAGTCTTGATATGAACAATGAGGTGAAGCGTTTATTCCAAACACTTTCACTGAGATTCATCTTTTCCATCACACAAATCCTTTCAACCTTATACTATTTTTACATATTTTACCTTAATCTTTCTTTTTTTCATACTATTTATTTGAAAATTGGAACTTAATTGTTTTTTATTATAAAGAAAAAAGAGGCATGACACATGCCTCTAAAGACTTATTCATATGGACTCTTAGTCAATTGCTTACGGCTTTCTTTGGTACGTCCAAACGCGATTATGGTTCGAGTTATCCGGAAAGACGTCTCCTGCTTTAAGCTTTATCTTTAAAGGATCTTTCACCATACTACCGGTCTCACCGATTTCGATATATACACCATTATTAGGTGCCTTATTACCAGATTTAAACTGATGCTGTTGACCCATTTCCATCCTCCTTTCTCGATTGATGTTATTATGTCCCGTCCATTGCCTCTCCAATCCAATATGTAAAAAGTCCCTGCTCAGTCGAGACAGGGACACTTGTGATTTATTTAGGTTGTTGATACATGAGCTCTTTGATTAACGCTTTTTGCACATGCAGGCGATTTTCTGCTTGCTGGAATACTTTAGAGTGTGGTCCATCAATGATATCAGCCGTCACTTCTTCTCCGCGGTGTGCCGGCAGACAATGAAGGAAGATATAATCTGCTGCTGCATGTTGCATGAGTTCCTCATTGACTTGATATTCTTTAAATTCAGCTAGACGTTTCTCTGTTTCAGCTTCCTGTCCCATGCTTGTAAATACGTCTGAATAAATGACATCTGCATCCTGAACAGCAGCTACTGGATCTGTTGTGACGATGACTTCTGCGCCTGATTGTTTTGCAAAAGCCCGAGCAGTGTCTGTCACCTCTTGAAGAGGTTCATAGCCTTTTGGTGATGCAACGGCAATGTCACAGCCTAACTGCGCGCAGCCGACCATTAAGGAATGAGCCACATTATTCCCATCACCGATGTACGCCACTTTCACACCTTTTAGTGTGCCTTTTGCTTCTTTAATCGTCAGTAAATCAGCCAGTGCCTGACATGGATGAGAGTAGTCCGTTAGTCCGTTGATCACTGGAATAGAGGCGTATTTTGCAAGTTCTTCTACCTTCTCATGTTCAAAGGTTCGAATCATAATGCCATCTACATACCCAGACAGCACCTGCGCTGTATCACCAATCGTTTCTCCTCTGCCAATTTGCAGATCATTTGAGCTGAGGAAGAGCGCATGTCCGCCTAGCTGCGTCATGCCCGCTTCAAACGAGACACGGGTTCTAGTTGAAGATTTTTCAAAGATCATCGCTAATGTTTTTCCTTTGAATAAATCTTGATATGGATGTTGTTTCATTTCTTCTGCTTTTTCAATTAAGTACGCAATGTCATTGATCGAAAAGTCTTTTAACGATAAAAAGTCTTTTCCGTATAATGCCGGTTGCACGTCGACTTGGCTCATGCCGTCACTTCCTTTTTATATAATTCGTGGAGAGATACTGGTGATACATCTCCATCTTTTCCTTGCAGGAATGCTTGCGCCGTTTCATATTCGGTTAGAACTTGAACACCATGTGTGAGTGCTTTTACACGCTGTTCTTTTGCCTCTTCATCATCACCTAAATGAATGTGAAGCGATTTATCGTCTTGTTGCAGCCACGATTCAAAGCTGCCAGTCCAGACGTCAAAGCCTGCTCGTTTTGCTTCATCTACGAATAATTCACTGCCTTGTATAAAGAGGCTTCCTTTCTGTTTCCAGATCGGTGCAAACACTTTTTTCAACGCGCTTTCGACGTTCTTTCCTACACACATACCTTCACCCGTCGCCTTCATTTCAGGTGTGAGCTTTAAATCAATATCTTGAATGGCATGTGAAGAGAAGACTGGGAATTTAACAGCTGTGCCCCCCTTATTCTTCGTTACAGGTTTCAATTCTTCAAGCGTTGCACCAGCTAACAGCTGAGTCGCCATTGGGATCATGTCAACACCCATGACTTTACTTACAACTGGAACAGTCCGGCTTGCCCGAGGATTCACCTCTAGTACGAGCACCTGGTTCCCTTTAATCACAAATTGAATATTCATAATGCCTTTAAAAGCTAATTTCTTTGCGATTTGTTCAGAAGCGTTATACACCTGTTGTTTGATGTCTTCACTAATAGAGACACTTGGTAAGATGGCAAAGCTGTCACCTGAGTGTACGCCCGCTTTTTCAATATGCTCAACAATTGTTGGAATGAATGTCGTTTGTCCGTCTGAAATGAGATCCACTTCCACTTCTTTTCCAGTGACATACTCATCAATTAAGATCGGATAAGGTAAATGATCTGGCTGATCAAGTAGTTCTGCCAATTGAGCTTCTGTATGAACAACGATCATGCCCATTCCACCAATGACATATGATGGACGAATAAGAACAGGGTACCCGATGCTTGCAGCATGCTCCAGTGCTTCTTCTTTTGAATGTGCTGTATCTCCTTTTGCATGAGGAAGGTTCAGTTCATCAAGAAGCTGATAGAATAAATCGCGATCTTCTAATGCATCTAGTGTGTCAAAGGACGTGCCTAACAAGGTAACGCCGGCTTTTTCTAATCCTTCCGCCACATTGATTGCTGTCTGCCCGCCAAATTGAACGATGACAAAATCAATTTGCTCCGCTTCAACTACGTTTAAAATATGTTCTAACGTGATCGGCTCAAAGTATAAACGATCTGCAATCTCATAATCGGTACTAACCGTTTCTGGATTATTGTTCATCATGATGGTTTCAAATCCAAGCTTTTGTAAAGTAAGAACGCCGTGAACGGCACTATAATCAAACTCGACCCCTTGCCCAATTCGAATCGGACCAGAGCCAATGATGAGTGCACGCTTCTTTGTTTTCTCTTGATGCTCTCCATCACTTTTGCCAAAGTACGTAGAATAGAAGTAATTCGTTTTTGCATCGAATTCAGCCGCACATGTATCGACAATTTTAAATGAAGCGGCAATGCCATACTCTTGGCGAAGCTGTCTGATATCTTGTTCACTGCGATCGGTCAGAGAAGCGATTGTTTCATCAAGGAAACCTTTTTCTTTCACCTTTCTTAAGGTGTCTTTGGATAGCGTCCCCTGATGATTCTTCAATTCTTGTTCGAGTGTGATCATATTCTTGAAGACATGTAAGAAAAACAGATCAATCTTCGTCGTTTCATGAATCGTTTCAACGGTTTCTTGTCTGGAAAGCAGCTCCATGACAGCGAAGAAACGGCGATCGTCCGGTGTTTTGATTAATTCAAACAACTGTTCAGTCGAATGTTCTTTCAGTTCAGGTAAGTGGAAGCCCTTTGTTTTGATTTCAAGTGATGCGACGGCTTTTTGAATGGCAGATTCTAAATTACGGTCAATCGCCATGACTTCACCAGTCGCCTTCATTTTTGTGCCTAATTTCCGGTCTGCCTGTTTAAATTTATCGAACGGCCAGCGCGGGAATTTCACCACGACATAATCGAGTGCCGGCTCAAAGCTAGCATACGTTGTTCCTGTAAGCGGATTTTTCAATTCATCTAGTGTATAACCGACCGCAAGTTTTGCCGCCATTTTGGCAATCGGATAGCCTGTTGCTTTCGATGCGAGAGCAGAAGACCGGCTGACCCGAGGATTGACCTCAATAACAAAATATTCTTTGCTAAGTGGATCGAGAGCGAACTGGATATTGCAGCCGCCAACGACATCAAGCGCTGAAATAATTTTTAAGCTTGCTGAGCGGAGCATTTGATAATCCTGATCCGTTAATGTCTGTGACGGTGCAACGACAATCGAGTCACCTGTATGCACACCAACTGGATCGATATTTTCCATGTTACATACAGTGATACACGTATTTTGACGATCTCTCATGACCTCATACTCGACTTCTTTAAAGCCAGCAATGCTTTTTTCAACTAAGCACTGATGAATCGGACTCGCTAGAAGAGCACCTTCAATCAGCGGTTTAAAAGCCTCTTCAGTTAAAGCGATGCCTCCCCCTTTACCACCAAGTGTGTAGGCTGGTCGAAGAATGACAGGAAAGCCCACTTCTTTTGCAAATTGAAGGGCGTCTTTCGCATTATCTACAATTTCACTTTCTGGTACAGGTTCATTCAAATGCTTCATGAGAGCACGGAATTTCTCACGATCTTCACCGTTTTCAATTGTTTCAACTGACGTTCCGAGCAGTTTTACCCCATGCTTTTTCAGCACACCGGCTTTTTCCAGCTCGACAGCAAGGTTTAAAGCCGTCTGTCCGCCAAGATTGGCTAAAAGACCATCTGGTTTCTCTTTTTCAATGATTCTTGTCACTGAATCAACTGAAAGCGGTTCAAAATAAATTTCATCAGCAAATGACTCGTCTGTCATAATGGTTGCTGGGTTGTTATTCACTAAGATGACGTTGTAGCCTTCTTCTTTTAAGGCCATACAACCTTGGGTTCCTGAGTAATCAAATTCTGCTGCCTGACCAATGATGATTGGACCAGACCCGATGACTAGAATGGTTTGTATGCTTTGATCTTTAGGCATGTGCGACTTCTCTCCTTGCTTGTTTCACTTTCTCAATAAAATCATCGAATACCCATTCACTTTCTGCAGGGCCTGGATGTGCTTCTGGATGAAATTGAACGGACATAATCAGCTTCTCTTTATGAATGAATCCTTCAACAGATCCGTCATTCACGTGGAGGAATTTGACGTCCACTTCTTTGTCATTCATGCTTTTTTCATTGACCACATAGCTATGATTTTGGCTTGTCATAAAGACACGTTTTGATTCTGTATCTTGTACAGGATGATTCGCCCCGCGGTGGCCAAAAGGAAGCTTATACGTATCCCCGCCAAGCGCAAGAGCAATTAATTGATGACCTAAGCAAATGCCTAGTGTCGGGAAGGTCATCATGATGTCATGAATGGTTTTTAAATATGGCTTCATTGTTTTTGGATCTCCAGGTCCATTTGACAAAAGGATCGCATCTGGCTTGATATCAAATACCTTTTCCATTTGTTTGTACGGAATCACTGTGACTTTACAGCCGCGCGCTTCGAGTGAGTCCGCAATTGATTTTTTAAAGCCAAAATCAATGAGCGCTACATGATCCTCGCCGCTGCCTTGTGTGTATACTTCATCTTCTGTGACCTGCTCAATCACATTGTCTTGCTTCATTGCAGGTGGCGTTTCATTTTCGTCTAAACTAAGCACTGCATTCATCGTTCCATTGGCTCGAATGTTCTGCACGACTGCGCGAGTATCTGTATGTGTAAGAAGCGGAATGTTCCACTTCTGTAAATAATCTTTTAAGCTTACGGCTGCAAGGTGATGAGAAAAATGGTCAGCTGCCTCATAGACAACGACCGCTTTTACTTGTGGTTTTTTGCTCTCAAAGTCTTCATGATTGATGCCGTAATTTCCGATGAGCGGATATGTGAAGACAATGATTTGTCCTTTATAAGAAGGATCTGTGAGCACCTCTTGATAACCTGTCATCCCTGTAAAAAAGACCACTTCACCTGTCATGCCAGCTTCTCCTGTCAGATCTCCTTCAAAAGAGGCTCCATCTTCTAAATTTAAATAACCTTTCATGCTTGTGTCACCCCACATTGAATAATTAATAATATAAATGCATGTTTATGCGTTCTGGTGTAAAAAAATTTAGACCGTTACTGCTTCATTTGCTAACACTTGAATGATTGCTTCAATGGCTTGATCCAATTCAACTTTTTTGACATTCAGCGGAGGTAATAAACGAATGACATTCGGACCAGCTGGGAGCACCAGCAAACCTTGCTCTCGAAGGGCTGTGATGTAATCACCTACTGGCTGATGACACTCAATTCCTGCCATTAATCCTTTGCCACGTACTTCTTTCACGATGTTCAGCTGCTTGACTTCTTGCAGTCTCTTTAAAAGGTACGCACCCTTTTCTTTCACTTCTGAAAGAAAGTCTTCTTTGAATATTACATCAAGAGTTGCGTTCACAGCTGACATAGCGAGCATATTCCCACCAAATGTTGTGCCATGAGAGCCTGGAGAAAATGCATCCCCTAAAGTTTTTTTCCCTATCACTGCACCGACTGGAAATCCATTTCCTAAACCTTTTGCGGCTGAAATAATATCAGGATCAAGTCCCGATTGCTCATAGGCAAATGCTGTCCCTGTTCGCCCAATACCCGTTTGGATTTCATCTACAATCAGCAGTGCTTGATGTTTTTTGCAAAACGTTTGAACGGCTTCTAGAAATTCAGCTGTAGCTGGATTCACTCCACCTTCACCTTGCACCACTTCCAGCATGACCGCTGCGACATCATCGATTTCACACGCTGTGATCGCTTCAGGGTCATTAAACGGTACATAATGAAAGCCTTCCAGCATCGGTCCAAAACCAGTTTTGATTTTATCTTGACCTGTGGCAGCCATACCAGCATACGTGCGCCCATGGAAAGAGTGCAAAAACGTCACAATATTTGTTTTACCTGTTGCTTTTCGGGCCAATTTGATAGCCCCTTCATTCGCTTCAGCCCCGCTGTTGCAGAAAAATACGAGATCTCCTGAACTGTTGGCTGCCAGCTTTTCCGCTGCTTTTTCTTGCAGTCCATTTTCAAATAAATTTGATACGTGCCAGACCTCGTCAAGCTGCTTCTTGATGGCTTGATTGACCTTTGGATGATTGTGACCTAAATTCGTGACCGCAATGCCTTGTATAAAGTCTAAATATTTTTTCCCAGTTGTATCAACTGCCCAAGAACCTACTGCCTCTTTAATTTCAACATTCCACCGTCCGTACGTTTGAAAGAGATGACTCACAGGACCGCCTCCTTTTGTTTTACAATTCGAGTTCCTTTAAAGGTATCTCCTGTAAAAATACTGCCTTTTCCATTCACAATCATGACTTCATCCACATCTCCTGATAAAGCACTTAGCGCAGATTGCACTTTTGGAATCATTCCCCCGGAAATAATACCTTCATCGATGAGCTTGAGAGCTTCTTGTTTGGTGACAACGTCTAACAGCTCACCATTTTTTAAAATTCCTTCCACATCTGTGACAAACATGAGCTTATCAGCTTTCATAGCTCCTGCGACTGCTGATGCTGCAAGATCAGCATTTACATTTAACGTTTGGCATTCTTCGGTCATAGATAGCGGCGCAATGACGGGAATGAATTGTTTCTCCATTAGTGCTTCTGCCATCTCTGGATTGACTTCTTTGATTTTGCCAACGTACCCATATACATCTTGATCGAGAAAATCGGCGACAAGCATCTGTCCATCTTTACCAGATACACCGACAGATGATATATCATGCTTTGCCAACTCTGAAACAAAGTATTTATTCACCGTTCCTGAAAGAACCATTTCGGCTACCTCTAACACCGGCTTTGTTGTTTTGCGCTGTCCATCTACAAATTCCGTTTTCACTTCTAATTTTTGCAGCATGCTCGTGATTTCAGGACCCCCGCCATGTACGATAGCCAGTTTAAATCCAGCAGCTTGAAGTGAGCGGACATTTTCATAAAAGGTATCGGAAAGTTCTCGAATGACACTGCCTCCACACTTGAACACGATCGTTTTATCCATGTCTATCTCCTTCATTATGTGCGATAGCTCGCGTTAATTTTCACATAATCATAGGTAAGGTCACAGCCCCATGCTGCCGCTTCACCATTTCCTTCATTCATTTGAATGAAAATCGTAATCTCATCCTGCTCTAGATACGCTTTTGCTTCCTCTTCTGAGAAAGACTGAGGTTCATTATGTTTAAACAGACATTGCCCGCCTAAGTAAACTTCAACCTCTTCTGGCGTGACAGAAGCTGCGCTATGACCGATTGCTCCGATAATCCGTCCCCAGTTGGCGTCCGTACCGTATACGGCTGTTTTCACAAGACTTGAACCTACGATTTTTTTTGCAATAATACCCGCTTCTAAGTTGTTTTTTGCACCAACAACTTTCGCTTCGATTAATTTGGTTGCGCCTTCTCCGTCTCTTGCAATCTCTTTTGCTAGATCTTCACAGGCTAGTTTTAATCCTTCTTTAAACAATGGCCATTCTGGATGTTCTTCATTCAGTGCCTGGTTTTCTGCCATTCCATTTGCCATCACAAGCACCATATCGTTAGTTGATGTTTCTCCATCGACGGTAATTTGATTAAACGTCACATCTGTAATGTCACGAAGAGCATTTTGCAAAGCTTCTTGTTCGACATTTGCATCGGTTGTGACAAACCCGAGCATTGTTGCCATGTTCGGATGAATCATACCAGAGCCTTTTGCTGCACCTGAAATGAGAATCTCTTTCCCGTCTATCGTCAAGGAGTATGTCGTATTTTTAATGACTGTATCTGTTGTTAAAATCGCTTCTTCAAAGTGGCCATTTCCTGCTTTTGCTTCTTTTAGCTGAGCGATGCCTGTTTTGATTTTATCCATATCCAGACACTCTCCAATGACACCAGTAGAAGAAACAGCAATGTAATCAGGCTCTGTCCCTAACATGTCTGCACAGGCTGCCTGCATGTCGTATGCATCTTTTAATCCCTGCTCACCTGTACATGCGTTGGCGATCGCACTATTGACAATGACACCTTTTAGTTTGCCCGTCTTTTTCAAGCTTTTTTGTGTGACTTGAAGAGGCGCAGCTTGAAAGTGACTTTGAGTGTATACCGCTGCACTCGCTGCTGGTACTTCACTGATGATCAAGCCAAGGTCTTTTTTTGAATAGCGTAATCCTATATGAATCCCCTTTGCTTCAAAACCTTTTGGTGATGATACGTCCCCGTCTATTTTGACAATACTTTTTTCATTCAATTCGATCATGTTTGTTGTCTCCCCTGTTCTTATGGATAGAGAGGTGTCATTGTGAGGCCCGCCTCTTCATGTAAGCCTTTGATGATGTTGAAGTTTTGAACCGCTTGGCCGGCTGCACCTTTCATGAGATTATCTATGACAGATACAATCGTCAGTCTCCCTGTTCGCTCATCTAAATGAAAACCAATGTCACAGAAGTTACTGCCGTATACTTCTTTTGTTTGCGGATATATCCCATGATCTCTCACTCTTACAAAATAGGAATCTTCATAAAAGTCCTTCATCCGTTTCATTAATTCTTCTTTTGTGACATCTGATTTCAATTGTGTATACATCGTCGCCATAATCCCTCTTGTCATCGGGACAAGGTGTGTTGAAAATGTGATGTTCGCCGTTTGTGGGTTCCATTCTCTAAGTACTTGTTCTATTTCAGGTGTGTGCTGATGTTCATTCACCTTATAAATTTTAAAGTTATCGTTCAGCTCTGAAAAATGTGTGCCAAGTGAGGCTGATCGTCCTGCACCGGACACCCCGGTTTTTGCATCTATTATGATCATAGATTCATCGATTAAATTCTGTTTCATCAGCGGTGCTAATCCTAGAAGAACTGCAGTAGGAAAGCAGCCTGGGTTTGCAATGACTTCCGCTTGCTTAATGGTTTCACGATTCAATTCAGATAATCCGTATACAGCTTGTTGAACCGATGCTTCATCCGCTGCCCTTCGTTTATACCACGCTTCATAAACAGTTCCATCTTGAATGCGCAAGTCACCTGATAAATCAATAATTGGCACCCCTTGATTCATGAGCTTCGGTGTGAGTTCACTTGAAACGCCTGCTGGTGTCGCTAAAAACACAGCATCTGTTTCTTGCACAATGGCCGCCGGATCAATGGCTTTTAATGTTTGGTCAGTAATCGTTGTCAGATGCGGATAAGATTGACTGTATAATTGCCCATCACCACTTGATGAATACAATATACATTCCTCCACATGTGGATGCTGCTTAAAGATACGAACTAATTCCGCACCACCGTACCCTGTAGCACCTATAATACCTATTTTCAACGTCAATACACCCTCTTGATCTTTGTGAAATTATTTAACATTATAACATGTATAAAAATTAATTCAATTGTATATTTAATATTTGTTTTCATTTTTTTTCATAAAAAAATCCACATATCTTCGTGAGACATGCGGATTTTATCTATTGTTCTTCATATTGAGGACCAGAAGCGCACTGCATAAATATAATAGGGAACTTGCATAAAAAATCAAATGAATGGTGAAGAAATCAGCAAACAGGCCGCCAAGCATAATGGCGATGGATGAAAAAAGCGCTGTCCAAAAATGATAGTGCCCAACTTCTTTCATTCGCTTTTTCTCATTTGTGAGTTCGGTGACGAGCAGTTTCTCTCCGTGTTTCTGAACACCCCCAAGCGCACCAAGCGCAAGCTGAATCATATAGACTTGCTCTACTTCTGTGATATGTGGAAAAAGGAGAAGAAGAAAGGCCATACCAAACGAATGAATGATTAAAAAGAGGCGTCTGTCCGTCGTTTCAGGAAGTTTTCCTAATAATAAATGAATGAACGCACCGCTCAAACCAAACAGACCATAGGCAAGACCAAATTGAGAATAGCTCGACCCAACATTTTTAATAAAAAGAATATAAAAAGGGAAAATGAGACTACTGGCGAAAAACAGTAGACTTTGTGAATAGACGAACCATTTCATTGCTTTAGCATTCATTGTGTATTGTACCTTTCATAAAAGTAGTTGATAAATCTGCCATCTGGATCTGCTTGCTTTTTCTTTTGAAAGAATAGATCGGTTTTTGGATACGCTTGTTTCATTTGTGCTTTCGTTTGATAAGGCATGTATGGTAAGTAATAGCTTCCATGGTGCCGCAAGGTGATATCTGTCATTTGCCGGATGACCCGCTCCGCTTCTGCCTTCTCTTCTTTCTCAAAACCATAATTCACTAACAAAACAAGTGCAAACATATCTTCTTTCGCATATGAGAGATCCGCTTTTTCATTTTTTTGTACGTAGCGGATCGTGATGTTCATTAAATTCAATTCTTCCTGTTGTAAAAAGCCTCTCATGTCATCGATATAAGCACGAAAACGATCAACTGGGACAAAGTATTCTTGAAGCACATCGGTGTCTGACTCATTTTCATATTCTAAAAAAGCAGAATCGGACCGCATCACGTTATTTCTTGTGATCGACTGGTCATTTTGACTTTGAAAATACTTCTTTTGCAAGTTCCATAGCAAATCTTTCCCCATATCAAATCTTCTCGAAAGGCCGAGCATAAATTTTAAAGGGATGACGAGCTGGTCTTCTTTGAGCTCGCGGTATGGATCGATCTGTTGATCAGAAGTAAGCGAATAATTCGTCACATACATCTCTTTCAAAAAATTTGTTTTCGCTGTAGAGATTCTTGCGAGATGCATGCGCACTTCTTTATTGTTCTTTACATGCTTTTGAAAATAATCAGTGTATTCATCGAAATGTAGAGAGGTTGTCTCCATTTTATATAATTCATCCTTTGTTAAGGAAAGCTCAACATCTAAAATGACACCGAATAAGCCGTATCCTCCAATCACGGCAGTAAATAAATCATCGCTAGGCTTTACTGTGATGATTTCTCCATCTGCTTTTAACAGTGTGAAAGAGCGCACAGTGTCAATGAGTGAGCCGTAGCGAATGTCCCGTCCATGTGCATTTGCACTTAACGAGCCACCAATTGTAAAGATGTTTTGAGATTGCATCACCTTTACTGCAAGACCATATGGGTTCACATATTTTTGAATATCATCCCATGTGGCGCCGCTTTGGACCCGAATGGTCTTCTTTTTTTCATTAAATGATACGATTCGACGAAATTTTGTCATGTCTAGTACAATGCCATTTTCATAATACGTGTGGCCGCCCATACTATGCTGCTTTCCGGCGATTGAAATGGGCAGATTTTTCTCTTTTGCTTCTTCTAATACTTTTTTTAAAGATTCTATTTCTTTTCCTTGCACGACTTTTTTTATTTTGACCGGCATGAGGTGACTCACATCTGTAAACGCATCAAGTCCTTGTCTTTTGTGTGCTTGACCTTCACGTATAGAGACTGATGCAAAAAAGGCAGCGCCATATCCCATCAAAAGAACGATCCATATCCACTTTCGTTTCATTATAGGTACTCCGTTCTATAAAATTACATCCATTATATCAAGCCATACTCCTCCTCTACCTTAATTTTTCATAAAAAAACCTGGTACGAGTTCAACTCATACCAGGCATTTTCCGTATTTACTTATTGAATACCAAGCGCAATTTTAGCGTATCTTGACATTTTGTCACGTGTCCAAGGTGGATTCCATACGATGTGAACTTCTGTTTCTTTCACTTCAGGCAAGTCACTTAATGCTTTTTTCACTTCATCCACGATAACTGGTGCTAGGGGACACCCCATTGATGTTAAAGTCATCGTGATATCCGCTTTTCCATTCTCATCAAGATCGACATCATAGACAAGTCCAAGGTTGACGATGTCTACGTTTAACTCAGGGTCAATCACCTGTTCTAGGGCGCCTAAAATATTTTCTTTCAATGCTTCATCCATGATATCCACTCCTTTTTCAACTAGTATAACGTACTTTTCCTTTTGGCTAAACGTTTGTGCTTTTCAGGTGTGTCACAAACCAGTCAATGGTTTCAAACATCGCTTGTCTTGAGACCTTATGGCCAGCCTGTCCATCTGTGATAAAACGAATCAGGTGAGGATCTTCTTTATATTGGGTTTCTGCTAACTCGTCATAAAGAGCTTTTGCATGTCTGTAAGGGACAACCGGATCGTTTTCTGCATGCCAGAATAACAATGGCCTTTTGTTTAATCGATCTGTTTGCAGCGTTAGATCATAAGGACGCAGCGCGTCTAATTGCTGATGAACCTCTTCATCTGTAATCTCTTTCATCAACCCTTTGTGCCGCATGTCCATAATTTGTGCTTGTAGGAATGTCGTATATTTCGGACTGCCCATCAAGCTGACTGCCGCTTTAATCCAATCATGTTTTGCAAGTGCTCCGAAGGTCGTGATGCCTCCCATGGAAGTACCTGCAACACCTATTAGATCGGCTTCAATCAATTGTTTTTCTTGAAAATATGTTTTTAAGATATCGATTTCACGTATTTCGTTCAGGACGATTTCCCAAAACTTTGATGCCAGTTCCTCTAAGCTGAGGTTTTCTGATCTTACACCATGATAAGCACAGTCAGGCAAAATGACTCTCATGCCTTTTTCCGCCAAATGAAAGGCGAAGTGTAAGTTGTGCTCGCGTGCACTTGTAAATCCATGAATAAAAAATACAAGCGGCATCGGTTTATCTTTATTTTCAGCTTTTACGATATGTAAAAATGGAATATCGTGCGTCTTTTGCTCATCAATGGTGATCACAGCCTATGAATCCTCCTTTATCATTCCCGTCTTTGTTTATTTTAACATGTAGACAACGAAGATGTGATAAAGATACACTATAGGTGGAGGCACCCGCACCAGCTGCCTCCTATTACTTACAGATCAAAGGAGATTTTATGGAGACTAAACCTTATCTAATCGCACTTGACCTGGATGGCACGTTATTAAAAGACGATAAAACGATTTCTGCACACACACTTGATGTCATTCAAAAAGTGAAAGACAGCGGGCATCATGTCTGTATTTCAACTGGCCGGCCATTTCGTTCCAGCTCTCCTTATTATCAGCAATTGCAGCTCGATTCACCGATTGTGAACTTTAATGGAGCGTTTGTCCATCATCCTCTTGATGAAAAATGGGGCAGATTTCACACATCACTTGATCTTCAAGTCGTGAAACAGCTTGTGGATATTAGTGAGGAATATAAAGTACACAATGTGTTAGCTGAAGTGCTAGACGATTTGTATTTCCATTATCATGATGAAAAGCTCATTGATATATTTAATATGAATGCAAACAAAGTGACCGTTGGAGACCTTCGGAACAATCTTGGAGAGAATGTCACAAGCGTCTTAATTCACGCAAAAGAAGAAGACGTCGGAGCGATTCGGAGCTATTTGACAGATGTTCATGCAGAAGTGATTGACCACAGACGCTGGGCTGCTCCGTGGCACGTCATTGAAATCATTAAAACAGGTATGAACAAAGCCGTTGGACTGCAAAAGATCAGTGATTATTACGGTGTGCCTCAGGAGCGGATTGTGGCATTCGGAGATGAAGACAATGATTTAGAGATGCTTGAATTTGCTGGATGCGGGGTTGCAATGGGCAACGGGATTGATGCAGTGAAACGCGTCTCTAATGAAGTGACAGATACGAATGAACAAGATGGGATTGCAAAATTCCTAACGAATTACTTCTCGCTTTAATTTTTCCATTCATACATAGCAGGTCGAAGCGGGCATACTACCGTTAGACAGGTTGTCCTGTCAGCTTGTGTAAAGGGGCGGATTCCGAATGGGTAAAAGAAGCAAATCGAAACGCTTTATACAACAAGGTAAAGATTCAGTCAGTCTACATGACGCACGTTTTCCGTATCGTTCCACACTTGAAGAAGCTGCGGAGGACAGGGGAAATATGAAGACTGATGCTTCTGGAGGTTCATTGTGAGAAACGAACTTTTTGATCAAGCCAAATCATTTACTGAAGAAGCCCTTACTTCTTCATTTCCATCTGGTTTAGAGCGTCAACAAGCAGTTCAGCGAGCTAAAAACGCCGTATCATCTGCATTTGCTAATTCGACAGATGCAGAAAGAAACCAGCTGCATACGTTCCAAGACCTGCTTGATGATCTTTAACGAAAAAAGCTGTCCGCTTTGCGGACAGCTTTTCTTATGCTTATTTCACTTGGAACGTTTTTTTCTCAGTGATTTGCTTTAGCCCTTCTGCTTTTCCTTTAAATGTGACGACCGCTTCATACGTTCCCGGCTCCACACCGTTTGACCACGTATCTTGGAAGTCATATGTTTCATCTGCTTTTAGCACAAAGGATTGGATGGCTTGTGTGAACATACGGTCTTTCGAGTAACGGTATTTTTCATTTCCATCTTCATCGTAAACACTCAATTCGAATTTCTGGCTTGTGTTAAACGTGAATTCAATATCTCGATCTGATTCATTTTTTAGTGACATATTAAATTGAACCGAAGAACCTTTTTGGACGGGGTCTACTGTGAGTACAACGGTTTTTTCTCCCATTTGACCGGATACCTCCTTGTCTGGTTCATCCTTTTTTTGTTGCCCACAAGCTGTTAAAACCAATAGAACGAGAAAAAGCACTAACCCTTTTTTCATCTTCTACCCACCTTTTAATCTCGTCTGAAAAATCCAAGAATATTGGTTGTTTGAACAATATTTGTAAAGGCTTTTGGATCGACTTCCTTTATAATTTGTTCAAGTTCATACAGCTCATACCTTGTAATGACAATGACCATCATTTCTTTTTGTTCATTGGTAAATGCCCCTTTGGCCGGAACAGTCGTAATCCCTCTGACCATTTTTCCATAAATGGCTTCTTTGATTTCATCTGCTTTCTTTGTCACAATCATGGCGGTCAGCTTTTCATGTCTCGTATGGATGGCATCAATTACCCTAGTCGTCACATATAATGTGACAAGGGTATATAAAGCTTTCTCCCAACCTTGTAACAATCCTGCTGTAAAAATGATAATTCCGTTTAAAATGAAGAAATACGTGCCAACTGGTTTGTCTTTCCATTTCGCTAAAATCATCGCAATAATGTCAAGGCCGCCTGTAGATGCCCCATATTTCAGTGTAATCCCAATGCCAAGTGCAGAAATGACTCCGCCAAATACAGCATTTAATAAAATATCTTCAGAAACACTTGTCTCTGGTAAAATGCCGAGGAAAATCGTTGTCAGTGCCACACTAATAATGCTATACAAAGTAAAGGAACGACCAACCTTCATCCAGCCTAAAATGCCGACCGGAATGTTTAAAATAAATAATAGGATCCCTGTTGATAAATAAAACGGTGCATATTGATCGATTAAACTAGATAACAGCTGGGCAACCCCTGTAAAACCACTTGCATATACGTCAGCAGGGATTAAAAATAAATTCAGTCCAATCGCATTGAGTAAGGCACCAATGACGACGACGATGAATTTTTTTGCTTCTCCAATGAACATGTTGTCATTCCTCCACTTACCATTCTCTCTATGGTTTTCCCTAAAATTTAGAATTTGAACACGAAAAGATGATTTTCTATGATATAGTTAGGCTAAAAAGATGTAAAATATGGTTGATTTTTTTAGAAAGAAGGGATTTTGATGACCGTTCATATCATAGCAGACAGTGCTGCTGATCTGCCTCTTTCTTATTATGATGAACAAAACATGACACTCATTCCGCTGCGTGTGTTACTCGGCGAGCAGGAATTTGAGGATTTGATTACCATTGAACCAAAACAAGTATTTGATGCGATGAGACAAGGTGCAAGTCCAAAAACATCACAAGCTTCACCGAACCGGATAAAGGAAGCCTTTGTTTCTGCAGCACAAACCCATACATCGGCTATTTATGTTGCCTTTTCATCAGAGCTTTCAGGTACATACCAAACCGCTGTGATGATGGCAAACGAAGTGAAGGAAGAATACCCTGATTTCGATTTACGAATCATTGATTCTAAATGTGCTTCACTTGGTTATGGACTAGCTGTCAAACACGCTCAATCACTTGCCATTGACGGAAATACAATACAAGAAATTGAAACGTCTGTAAAGCATTTTTGTGAATCTTTACAACATATTTTTACTGTAGATGATTTATCGTATTTAGCAAGAGGCGGAAGAATCAGTAAAGCGTCCGCATTTGTTGGCGGATTGTTAAGTATTAAACCCATTTTACACGTTGAGGATGGAAAACTGATACCCCTTGAAAAAATTCGTGGCCGTAAAAAATTGTTGAAACGCATTATCGAGCTAATGAAAGAACGCGGATCTGACTGGTCCAGCCAAACTGTTGGCATTAGTCATGGAGATGACCCTGCACTTGCAGAAGAAATGAGACAATTAATTGAAGCCGAATTTCATCCAAAAGAAATCGACATCCAGGTCATCGGCGCTGCTGTCGGGTCCCACTCAGGCCCTAGCACACTTGCCATCTTCTTTACAGGCAGCCCATCATAAAAAGCACCCTTCCCTGAAACATCACGGGAAGGGTGCTTTTCTTATGATAGCTTAAATCGGTGAACGGTTTCGTTTAACCTTGCTGTCATACTCATCAGTTCTTCTACTTGTTTGTTCATTTGATGGAAAGATTGCAGCTGTTCGTTTGCCGAGGCAGAAATTTCTTCGCTGCCCGCTGCCGTTTCTTCTACAACGGCACTAATATTTTCAATCGAGTGCAGCACTTGTCCGCCAAGCTCTGTTGATTGAATAATTTGGTCATTTAAGACCGCCATTTCTTGCTTAATATGTTGTGCTTTTGTTTCTATATCTTCAAAGGAGTGTGAGGTTTTGTCCATTGCATCTTGTTGCTGAAGTGATAGCTTGACCCCTTCTTGTACAGTTTGGCTAATGGATTGAATGCCTTTTTCAATATGACTCACCATGTCAAAAATTTGTCTTGTTGCACGAGACGATTCATCTGCCAGCTTACGAATTTCATCCGCTACGACGGCAAACCCTTTGCCAGCTTCTCCTGCTCTTGCCGCTTCAATCGCCGCATTGAGTGAGAGGAGGTTTGTCTGGTCCGCAATATCAGAAACCGTTTTGGCCATTGCGGAGATTCCGCTTGCGTACTGAGTGAATTCTCCTGCTGACTCTTCAATTTGTCTCGTCGCACGTGTATTTTTTTCAATGGCTGCTTTTGTTTCTGTTAACGTGTGCTTTCCGCTTTCCACCGCTCCAATGGCATCCTCTGTACTACGGATGACTGTATGTGATCTTTCGGAATTCTTACGGCCATGTGAATCCATTTTCTCAATCAAACTAACGCCATGCTGAAGGTCTTCTGAAATCGCTTGTGAACCATTCGCCATTTCGTCTGTCGATACAGACACTTGATTGGCCGATTCCATAAGCTTTTTGTTTTCATCATCTAACTGAACTGAGAATGATTCTACTTGGCTTGAGACATGGCTGATTTCTTGAATCAAGCTAATTAGCTGATCCGTCATTTGATTGAACGACTCATTTAAGCCACCGATTTCATCTTTCCGCTTGATGTTCATCCGCTCCACAGCGAGGTTTCCTTCGGCAATCTGTTTTGCCCGGTAAGAAAGGGATTTGATTGGTGTCACAATGGATCTCGTTAAACCAATATTTAAAAAGACGGCGATGACAATCAGCGTGAGGGCTGCGACAGATGCGCTTGTGATGATCCTTTGCACATTGTCTGCCGCCTCCTCTAAATGGTATTCATACGCTTCTTGTGCTCTTTTATTCATCGTATGCACGTCGTTTAAAACACCGTCAATTCTGGCAGCTACTCGTCTGGCATCAGAGGCATTTTTTTCACCAATGGCATTGTTTGCTTCTTGCGTCCATGTGTCAAACTTTGAATTTAACCGTGTTAGAGCTTCTTTGTTCATATTTCCTGCGTTTTTGTTTAACGTTTGCAGCTGTTTTTTCGCTGTCGATATATCGCTTTGAACGACCTCTAGCTGTTCATCTGAAAGGGTCATGGAATAATTGGTCATGGCTTGTTCGACACTTTCAAAGCTGGCCTTCGTTTTTTGTACGTTCAGTAATGTTTGAACTTCTGTTTCGCTTGATGACTGAATCTTTGTCATGCTCACAATAATAAAGGCAATTACGCCAACCGCTAAAAGAAGTGAAATGAGTGAGTTGAGCAAAATTTTGATGCGTAAGCTCATGATGCTGCCCCCTCTTCTTTCAGAAGTGTCTGCTTCAGTCCATTTAATTTTTTGGTCAATTTCTCAGCATCTTTGAGCACCCGGATTCTTGCCATATCGATTCCGTCATTACTTAAGTCATAAACGATATGCCCGCTTTTGATTTTGCTGCTTTTGACGAGCTGTTCGCTGAATTGATAAACGACTTCATCTACTTTTTTGACCATAGACGAAATAACGGCTTTTTCAGCTGTATAATACTGATCGCTGTCCACGCCGATTGCGTATTTGCCTTGCGTTTGCGCTTCTTTTAATACACCAACACCCGTATAACCGGCTGCGGCATATAAAACATCTGCTTTCTTTTTGATCATGTCTTTCGCTATTTTACTGCCTTTGCCTGCATCACTAAATGTGCCAGCATACGTGGATACGACCTTGATTTTCGGATTCACAGATTTTGCGCCTTTTTGATAGCCTTGTTCAAATCGGTGGATCACCTCTGCATCGACTCCGCCAACAAAACCAATAACATCACTTTTTGTTGTCATGGCAGCAAGTGCTCCCGCTAGATAGCTGCCCTGCTCTTCTTTAAAAGTCACTGATGTGACATTTTTCAATTCAGACACAGCATCAATGAGTAAAAATTGCTTTTTCGGATATTTTTTCGCTACCTTTTCTAAGTCTTCTTGCATACTGAAACCTACACCGATGATCAGGTCATTTCCATCTTTCACAAGCTCGGTCAGCCCTTTTTCATATGTATCGGTTTCTGCAATTTCTCTATAATCGAATTCAATGCCAAGCTCATCACGTGCTTTTTCTAATCCTTTAAATGATGAATCGTTAAATGATTGATCACCAAGACCATCATCCGTCAGCATGACACCAATATGCTTCGCATTTGATACCGGGGGTCCTCCCTGCTGATTGCTGCATGAGGCGAGTACCATGATCATCGCTGCCATCAGAAGTAATGAAATCTTCACTTTCATCCAAAAACACACTCCTTTTATCATCCTTACCCCTTATTTATCGGATTTGAGAGGCATTGTTTCAATGATAAAGTGAAGGATTTTCAGCTTTTTTCATGACTTTTTTCACTGAAAAAAACCATTATTTATGATAAAAATAAAAAAAGTGAGCAAATGCTCACTTTTTCTCGTATGTCCATCCTTCTTTTTGGTAAACAAGATCATTTTTCATCAGATGACCTAATGCTCGTTTGAAGGCTGCTTTGCTCATTTGAAATCTTTCCCGGATATCTTCTGGATCACTTTTATCCCCGTAAGGCATTGCACCGTTTCTCGTTCTCATGTAAGTTAAAATTTCTTCTGCATCGACAGATAATGCATCCTGTTTTCTAGGCAGCAGAGAAACGTTCACGGTTCCGTCCTCTTTCACTGCAATGACGCGTCCTGTCACGGTCGATCCTAATCTAGGCTCTTCCTTTCGTTCCGTGCGGTGGATAAACCCACGCACGCCTGTATCTGTCAGCATAAAAGAACCTGTCGCAATTAAGCGATAAATCGTTCCCGTAATTTCTTTGTTCATTAACGTTTCTGGCGCCTCAGTAAATAATTCACTGATCACATCTTCAGTGGCTGGTTTTGCGAACATTCTCCCGTAACTTGTCACTTTGAGCATACAGTATAGTTTGTCGCCTTTTTTCGGCCACGCTTCCTCAAAAGGCGGGAGGTGTTCAGTTGCAACAAGTGCATCCTTTGACAAACCTATATCGACAAAAGCACCCATATCTTCTACAACGTCTACGACTTCTACCCAATCGTATGTATGTGCATTGATTTTAGGAATTTTCATCGTCGCTGCCAGTCTTTCCTCATGATCTACATATAAGTAGACCTCTACTTCATCACGATCTCCAATATCCTCTGTCATCTCACTGCGATGTAGGAGAACAGAATCTTCGCCATCTGTTAAAAAGTAGCCGTATTCCATCTCGTTATCTATTTGCAAGGTCAGTTGCTCACCTGGTCTCATGTTCTCTTCCTTCCTATCTGCCCTTAAAAGAGCGTTCGTTCATCTTTTGATTCACTTTATTCTACTATACTTCTGTCATCATGAACATCTCTAGTTCTGTTAGCTAAAGTGGACAAACTGTACTTGAATTATACCGCATGCATCTGAACTCGCTTCGATAAAGTTTCTTCTTCCCCTATGGGCATGATAAAATAGACGCAATATCTATAGTTGGAGGTCATATGTGATGGCAAAAGAAAGTTCATTTGATATTGTATCGAAGGTGGAGCTGCCAGAGGTGCAAAACGCCATTCAAGCAGCACTGAAAGAAATTAAAAACCGTTATGATTTTAAAGGAAGTAAAAGTGATATTTCACTAGAAAAAGAAGAACTCGTTCTCATTTCTGATGATGACTTCAAGCTGGAGCAGCTAAAGGATGTCCTTGTGACAAAACTGATTAAACGAAACGTACCGACTAAAAACATTGACTACGGAAAAACAGAACATGCCCTAGGTGGAACCGTTCGCAAGCGTGCAAAGCTGATTAGCGGGATTGATAAGGACAATGCCAAAAAGATCAATGCCTTGATCAAACAATCTGGTATAAAAGTAAAGTCGCAATTTCAAGATGACCAAGTGCGTGTGACAGGAAAAAATAAAGATGATTTACAAGAAGTGATGGCGCTTATGCGCAAGGCAGATTTACCGATTGACGTCCAATTTATAAATTTTCGATAAATTTCAAATTTTCCATTGATTATTTCCGATTTTTTCGATACAGTTGATGGAAGTTCAATTCATTGACATGTTCATATCGCTTTCTTATCAAGAGAGGCAGAGGGACTGGCCCTGTGAAGCCTCAGCAACCGGTGTAGTAGAAATCTATTTTCTATGACCAAGGTGCTAAATCCAGCAAGCAACTGCTTGGAAGATAAGAAGAAGAATTTCCATACAGCCAAAAAGTCTTCTTCTTATCAGAAGGCTTTTTTTGTTACATAGAAATAAGGAGGAAACCAATGGGCCTATTACAAGACTTACAAAATCGCGTACTGATTGCTGATGGAGCAATGGGAACACTTTTATACTCTTATGGCATTGACCGCTGCTTTGAAGAATTAAATTTATCAAAAGAAGATGAAGTCAAAAGAGTGCACGAGGCATATGTGCAAGCTGGAGCGGACATTATTCAAACGAACACATACGGTGCGAATTATATTAAACTATCCCGCTACGGCTTAGAGGAAGAAACAAAACGCATTAACACAAAAGCTGTACAAATTGCCAAAGCAGCCGCTGGCTCAGCTTATGTCCTCGGAACGATCGGCGGCATTCGAACATTTAACAAAAATGCCTACTCTTTAGACGAGATTAAACGGAGCTTTAGAGAACAGCTCTATATCCTTTTAAATGAAGAGCCTGATGGATTACTGCTTGAAACATACTACGATATTGAAGAAGCAAAAGCCGTTCTTGAGATTGCTCGCAAAGAAACAGCGCTTCCGATTGTCATGAACGTCTCCATGCATGAGCAAGGTGTATTACAGGACGGTACACCGCTAAAAGACGGTTTATCTGAATTATCCTCACTTGGCGCTGATGTCGTCGGCATTAACTGCCGATTAGGCCCTTATCATATGATTCAGGCACTTGAAGGTGTTCCACTTTTGGAAAATTCTCATTTATCTGTCTATCCAAATAGCAGTCTCCCCTCCCTTGAAGAAGGCAGACTCGTCTATGATACAGATAATGATTATTTCCGAAAAAGTGCACTTGAGTTTAGAAATCAGGGCGCACGAATCATTGGAGGCTGCTGCGGAACAACCCCTCAGCATATTAGTGCTATGGCTGAGGCGGTCAAAGATTTAGCACCTATTACCGAAAAAGAAGTGAAAGTATTAAAAGAAGAAATCATTTCCATCCAAGATCAACGGACAGAACCAGGTCTTGACGAGCTGGCTGTGAAAAAACGTTCGATTATCGTCGAGCTGGATCCGCCGAAGAAGCTGAACTTTGAAAAATTCCTCGTCGCAGCGAACGAATTAAAAAGTGCAGGCATTGATGCCCTCACACTGGCCGATAACTCTCTAGCTACCCCGCGTATTAGCAATGTGGCATGCGGCGCTTTATTAAAACAGCAGCTTGATATGCGTTCACTTGTCCATATCACATGTCGTGATCGCAATTTAATTGGACTCCAATCCCACTTAATGGGGCTGGACACACTTGGACTAACCGATATTTTAGCCATCACAGGCGATCCGTCTAAAATTGGAGACTTCCCAGGTGCGACATCTGTGTATGATTTAACCTCCTTTGATTTGATCCGTCTGATCAAACAATTTAACGAGGGGCTATCTTTCTCTGGGAAACCGCTCGGGAAAAAGACTAATTTTTCAGTGGCTGGCGCGTTTAATCCAAATGTCCGTCATATTGATAAAGCGGTCAAACGCCTCGAGAAGAAAATCGAATACGGTGCCGATTATTTTATTTCACAACCTGTTTACTCTGAGGAACAGCTTGTGAAGATTCATGAAGAAAGCCGACATTTGGATAAACCGATTTACATCGGCATTATGCCGCTAACAAGCAGCCGAAATGCTGAGTTTATTCATCATGAAATTCCCGGCATTAAATTGTCTGACTCGATTCGTGAGATTATGGCCAAGGCAGGCGAAGATAAAGAAAAGCAGCGGACAGAAGGGTTAGCGATTGCCCGCTCTTTATTAGATACAGCCTGTGAATTGTTTAATGGCATCTATTTAATTACCCCTTTCCTTCGATCAGATTTAACAGCAGAACTGACAACATACATCCATCAGAAAGAAAAGGAGCCAAACACCCATGTCAACTATCACTGAACAGCTCAAAAAGCGCATCCTCGTCCTTGACGGTGCAATGGGCACAATGATTCAAAACGCCGATCTCACAGCAGAGGATTTCGGCGGAGAAGAGTATGAGGGCTGTAACGAATATTTGAACGTCACAGCCCCTCATATTATCTCCACGATTCACCGGCAATATCTTGAAGCAAGTGCAGATTTAATCGAAACAAATACATTCGGCGCGACGAAGCTCGTTCTCGATGAATATGGACTTGGCCATCTCGCCTATGAATTGAACGTAAAAGCAGCTCAGCTGGCAAAGCGTGAAGCAGACCATTTATCGACACCAGACTGGCCCCGCTTTGTTGTAGGCGCAATGGGACCCACTACAAAAACATTATCCGTGACAGGCGGCACAACATTTGAAGAGCTCGTTGCAAATTATGAAGAACAAGCCCGCGCCCTGATTGATGGGAAATGTGATGCTCTTCTTTTAGAAACGAGTCAAGACATGCTGAATGTCAAAGCTGGATTTAAAGGCATTCAAGAAGCTTTTCATGCAACCGGTATTGAGCTGCCACTGATGGTGTCAGGGACGATTGAACCAATGGGCACCACCCTTGCCGGTCAAGATATTGAAGCCTTTTATATCTCACTTGAGCATATGAAACCAATCAGCGTCGGACTAAACTGTGCAACTGGTCCAGAATTTATGACAGACCATATCCGTACACTCTCCTCCATCTCAAAGTCGGCTGTCAGCTGCTATCCAAACGCTGGTCTCCCTGATGAAGAAGGGCAATATCACGAATCCCCTGCTTCGCTTGCTAAAAAAATTGCCGCTTTTGCAAAAGAAGGCTGGTTAAATATCGTCGGCGGCTGCTGCGGTACAACGCCTGCACATATTCAGGCATTGTCAGATGAAGTACGTTCGCTTCAGCCCCGCAGCATGTCGCATGAGTCATCACCGCATACCGTATCAGGCATCGAGCCCCTCATTTATGAAGAAGCGATGCGCCCCCTCTTTGTTGGTGAGCGCACAAATGTCATTGGTTCACGCAAATTCAAACGGCTCATCGCAGAACAAAAGTTTGAAGAGGCCGCAGAAATTGCCCGTGCTCAAGTGAAAAATGGCGCTCACGTCATTGATGTGTGTCTAGCAGACCCTGATCGTGATGAGATAGCAGACATGGAAGGCTTTTTAAAAGAAGCCATGAAAAAAGTGAAAGCTCCTTTTGTCATTGATTCAACCGATAAACATGTCATCGAAAAAGCACTCATGTATTCTCAAGGAAAAGCCATTATCAATTCTATTAATTTAGAGGATGGAGAAGAGCGCTTTGAAGAGATTCTTCCGCTTGTCAAGCTATATGGCGGCGCACTTGTTGTTGGAACAATCGATGAAACAGGGATGGCCGTCACAGCAGATCGAAAACTTGAGATTGCCGTAAGATCCCATGACCTGCTCACGAAAAAATATGGAATCCCTGCGAGTGATATCATTTTTGACCCGCTTGTCTTTCCAGTAGGTACTGGAGACGAACAGTATATTGGGGCTGCTGAAGAGACGATTAAAGGCATTGAGCGAATCAAAGCAGCACTGCCTGAATGTCTCACCATTTTAGGCATTAGTAACGTGTCTTTCGGACTCCCGCCAGTTGGCAGAGAAATATTGAATGCCGTTTATTTGTATCACTGCGTAAAAGCAGGGCTTGATTATGCAATCGTGAATACTGAAAAGCTTGAACGCTTCGCTTCAATTCCAAAGGAAGAAATCAAGCTGGCTGAAACTTTACTTTATGAAACAAATGATCAAACCCTTGCTGAGTTTACCCAATTTTATCGCGGGAAAAAGAAAACAGAGAAAAAACCAAAGATCTCCTTATCGCTTGATGAAAGACTGGCACTCTATGTCGTCGAAGGGACGAAAGAAGGACTGATTGATGACCTTGCCCTTGCTTTGGAAAAATTTGAATCACCTCTTCATATCATCAATGGACCATTAATGCAGGGAATGTCAGAGGTTGGTCGGCTTTTTAATCAAAACGAATTGATCGTAGCTGAAGTGCTTCAATCCGCTGAGGTCATGAAAGCATCTGTTTCATACCTTGAGCAATTTATGGAGAAAAAGGACGCAAGCGGCAAAGGGAAGATTCTCCTCGCCACCGTCAAAGGAGATGTCCATGATATAGGGAAAAACCTGGTCGACATCATTTTGAGCAATAATGGCTTTCACGTCGTCGATCTCGGAATTAAAGTAACCCCACAAACATTGATTGAAGCGGTGCAAAAAGAAAAGCCAGATATGATTGGACTATCAGGTTTACTTGTCAAATCAGCACAGCAAATGGTCTTGACCGCTCAAGATTTACAAAAAGCAAACATCTCTGTTCCCATTTTGGTGGGCGGCGCGGCGCTTTCACGGAAGTTTACGAAGATGAAAATTTCGCCTCAATATGATGGCCCCGTCCTTTACGCCAAAGATGCAATGGACGGTCTGTCTTTAGCGAATGAATTAAGAACGAACCCTCTTCAATTTCAAACAAAACCCTTAGAGGATCAAGAAACGCTCCATAAGGAAAAAGAAACAACGCAGCCAAAAGCTGTGATTGAATTACTAGAAAAACGCGCGACACTTCCGGAGGCAGCGATATTCACGCCAGAAAATACGAAACGCCATTATGTACGGGATATTGATTTGCACCACATAATGCCCTATGTCAATGAGCAAATGCTGATCGGCCATCACCTCGGTTTAAAAGGAAAGGTCAAAAAGCTCTTGGCTGAACAGCATCCAAAAGCATTGGAGTTAAAACAGCTGATCACAGATCTTCTTCAAGAAGGCAGAGAGAAAAACTGGTTTGCACCTGCATTCGTCTATCAATTCTTCCCTGCCAATTCAAATGGGAATGACCTGCATATCTATGATCCAGAAGCGCCTGACCGCGTCATTGAGACATTCCAATTTCCAAGACAGGAAAAACTTCCGTACCGGTCTATTTCTGATTATGTGCGGAAAACCGGAGAGAACGAGAAAGATTATATCGCCTTATTTGCAGTGACGGCTGGTGCCCGCATACGAGAAGTTGCGCAGCAATTTAAACAAGAGGGTGACTATTTGAAAATGCATGCTGTCCAAGCTTTAGCACTTGAGCTTGCAGAAGGATTGGCTGAACGAACGCACCAAGTAATTCGTGATAAATGGGGATTCCCAGACCCAGTCGATTTCACGATGGAGAAACGATTCCAAGCCAAATATCAAGGTCAGCGCTATTCCTTTGGTTATCCAGCGTGCCCTAATCTAGAAGACCAAGAAAAACTATTCCACCTGCTGCAGCCAGAAAAAATCGGGATTCATCTCACAGAAGGGTTTATGATGGAGCCTGAAGCATCCGTTTCAGCCATTGTCGTTTCTCATCCTGAAGCTCGATATTTTAACGTTCACTAAAAAAACCTCCTGAATTGGAGGTTCTTTTTATAAATAAAAATGGAATAAATATGAAAAATTAAGTTTATTTACCGATATTATAAATGAAAGTCATTTACTTAAAAGGAGATGTTTGTCATGTTCAAAAAGAAGATCGGGGTTTTATTGCTTACAGGCCTCTTTATCGCTAGCCCTCTTTTCCAATCACCTGCTCAAGCAAGTGAAACGTCTACTAAACAAACCAAATATTATACAGAAGAATTGGAGCATCTGTATCCAGACAGTGATTATGCAAACAATGATACGATGGACAAAGCTCAATTCTTACAGCACTCTCTTCATCTAAACAAGACCTATTTATATCACGAAGGCAGTATCTCTTCTATGAATGACATTGATTTTTACCGGTTCACCAGCTCTAAATTTGATGGAGCAGATGGCCGCTTTTCTATCAAACTCGTCAATGTGAAAGCTGGAAATGATTTCGATCTTTATCTTTACAATCAGAGCGGGTCACTCGTGTCTTCCTCTGTGCGAACAAACAACCAAAATGAAATCATCCATATGCCGAAAATTGCCGCCAGTACTGACTACTATTTAGCCGTCAAACCAAAGCAATTATTAAATGAAGAGGACAACATGTATCGTATTGTCTTTGATAAAAGTATTGAAAAAGGCACAACCAAACGATATGGATCACCTGCCACATTGAATAGTTTCAATGAAGCCGGATCTCCCAATTCTTCTTTTGATTTAAGCAGCTTGCCGCAGGATGCCGTTGTCACTGGCCTGTCATTAGAAGCTGAAAAAGGTAGTACAAATGCATATAATTATGTATTCACCGTCTCTTCCTTAAAAGGCGGAACAGTGAACGTACCTTGGAACGGTCAAAAAGTTGACATCTCTTCTTATAAAACAAGTCAAGTGCCAGCAAAAGACCGCTTTTTTGTTTCTTTTAATGCAACCGAGGTTCCTCAATTGATCGGTGGACGGTTAATCAAAGTAGGCGTTGTCTCAATTAAGAACTTACAGCTCACCTTTGAATATGAATACAACCGTGACCTCAATTATTAAACTAGACAAAAGGAAAAGGTATCCCCTTTTCCTTTTTCTTATGCGTTCTTATGGTACGATACATAGAGAGAAATCAGCTAAGAAGGAGTTGCGTGTATTGCCAAACGTTATTCAACGATCTTTAACCCTTGATGACATACCAGACCTTGTCGCATTGTCAAAAGAGGTCGATTGGCCTGATTACAATGCGGAAGAGCTCACATCTCTTTTAACAAATGGACATTTTACCGGTTTTACAACAACTGAAGGACAAGTCATTTCATGCGCTGGACTTTTTCAGTATGACAGTGTGGCATCAATTGGAGCGGTCATTGTATCTGAGACACATCGAGGCCTCGGTCTTGCCCGTCAAATGATTGACACACTGCTTCGTCATAGTGATCCAAGTGTCCCTGTCGTTTTAACGGCTACTGTACAAGGACAGCCAGTCTATGAAAAAATCGGCTTTCAGACAGCCGGTTATATTCATACATACAAAGCACAAAAAACAAACCCTAGTGCGCTTCATCCGTCACATCAGATTCATCTTTTTCCCGCTGATGAAACGCACCTCCCGTCTATTGAAAGACTGGATGAAAAAGGCGCAGGAACCAATCGATCAAACTTCTTAATAAAACGAATGGAGCGAGCAGCATTTAAACTGATCGCAAAGGATGAACACCACGAAATCACCGGCTTCGCGTTTGGTGTGGAAACACCAGCTAATCTGATGATTGGCCCGCTTGCAGCAAACGATGAACAAACGGCGCTATTACTCATTCAATCACTTCTCACGTCTTATTCTGGCGCCTTTCGTTTAGATATGCAGGAAGAAACAGCTGAACGCCTGCATGCATCACTTGTAGAAGCAGGATTTACGAAAACAAACGTCGCACATTTTATGATGATTCGCGGGAACGAAAAGCAGAACGATCCTGCGCTTCTCTATTTCCTGGCCTCACAAGCATTTTCTTAAAAAATCAAAAAGCTGTAGACAGATGTTGTCTACAGCTTTTCTTATTTATTTTTCGCCTACGGATGAGAGAACTTGAGCGAGTGCATTTGTGACCTTGCCATGCTCTGATGCATGCGGCCGGTCATCTCCATCTCCATAGCCATAATCAATCATGCGATTACGGTTTAAGCAAAGCTTTGTCAGCTGAGGCTGGAATAGATCAAATAAAGCAAAACGATCTTTTAGTTGTGGAAATTGCTTTTGATACTGCTGAATTTCTTCTGCAAGCAAGCGCCAAAGCGTCGTTTCATCTAACAGATTGTGATTGTCTAACACGTTTGACACGTAACGAAGATTGCAAATAAACAGGCCCGTAAAAATAAATTGTACAAGACCCTCAGGCGGCTCACTACGCAGCACTTCCTTTAGATCTTCTTCTAATGAAGCCAATTCAGGCAGCGGTTGATCACTAATGTTCACATCATCAACAAAATCTTTGATCGCCAAACGATGCGGCTTATGATCTTTTAATACAAGAATTGTATTTTGTCCGTGCGGTGAAAACACCGTGCCATATTGATACATAAAGTGCAGAAGCGGCGGCATGACAACATGGAAGAATGACGCCATCCATTCTTTTGCTGACAGACCCGATTTTTCAATGAGCTGCTTCAGATAAGGCTCGCCTTCATGATCTTCATACGTCAGTGCCGCCAGCGTAACAGGGCTCTCCCCTTCATCTAAATACGTATAAATGCTTTCTCTAAAAATGACTCCAAGCATTTCAAGGTATTGATATGGCGCACCAGGTAGCTTGCTGTAATAAGGATGATCAACATTGATACTCGCATTCTCACCTGGTAAAATGACGCGGCATACATCGGACAAAAAGACGTCTTGATCGGCGATGCCTTTAATATGCGCTGTAATACGAGGAGCAATCACCGTACGTTCTGATGGGAGCCCCCGGTACACTAGCGTATTTAAAATACTCATTGGCAATTTAATATGATGCTTGCCTTTATTTGAGATGTTCGTAAAGGTTCTGATCGATTGCTGTGGAATATATTGATCCAGCCCTTCTCCTAAATACACAATACGGCGCATCGCTAAATCTTCGGGGAAATGTTGGATGATCATATGTGTCCACTGCCATTTATGAACAGGCATCATATAATAATCAGCCGCATTCAGCCCTTCATCCTTTAACACACGTTGGAATTGACGAATCGTGACTTCGTCTAATTCCTTGGCAATGATGTGCTCATAGTTCTCATGATCGACCGCATGGAAAGTCGCAAGCTCTCGGTGAACAGCAATCCAAGACAGCTGCACACATTCCTGCCTTTCAGGTGCATAGGCTAAGTAATCTTCGTAGCTGAACCCAATACGCCCTTTGTTATAGACGATCCACGGATGACCAGTCATCTCGCCTTCAATCCATGCGTAATCTGTATCCGTCAGCTCATCTGCACGAAGTGCTTTTTTCGACAGCAAATGAACATCAGCTAACAAGGTATGGTGAAGCTCTTTGATCAGATGGCCAGTTGTTTCAGAAGACATTGGGATGATCGGCTGAATGTCTAGTAAAAACACAATGGCACTAACATCCTTTGTCCACGTTCCGTCTTGACAGCACTCGATCGATTCAGCAATCGTATCAAAACTATCAAACAAACGAGGTTTTGCGAGATAACGATATTTCTTCTGTTCGTGAATGATTAATTCATATTGGGCGATGCCATCCTGATGATTTAGCTGAACGGGATGAAGCATATCCTCATACATATATTCGGACAGCATTTTTGCCACCATTCGCTGGTTTGCTTTTTTCCAAGCAGCAGGATTGACCGCTTTTTTCATTTCATCTTGTATACTCATCGGTTCATCCTCCTTACCCTTTGATTTCTTCAAATGTATTTGCGTGTTTATGTGTACCGAATGTCTGGAAAACATGCTTTTGATAAAGTGGATACACAGGTCGACGAGCCAGTTCATTGATAATGACACTGTTTCGGTACGCCCCTAGCCCTAAATCTGGTGCGCCTACTCCATGTGTATGAAGCTCTGCATTTTGTACAAAAATATCATTTTCACCTAATGTATTTGTTTTCAATCGATATTCACGTTCAACCTGGAAGCGTCCTTGATGATCCCACTGAATATGATGGGAAATCGGATCAATAAATGGCGGTAATACAGATTGATAGCCCGTTGCCAAGACGACAATGTCTGTCTCATGCGTAAAGGATTCCTCTTTGACCCATTGATTGCATGAAAGCGATAAGCCGTCCCTCGTTTCCTCAATCAAATTGACCTCCGTCATCGCCTGCAGCACGGTGTTCAGCTGCTCTCCGCAAGCAGAACGTTCATAAAGCAAGTGATAAATATCTCGGATCATCGCTGAGCTGATGCCTTTATACAGCAAATCTTGCTGCTTTAATAGCGCATCTTTTTTAGGTTGCGGAAGCTCATAAAAGAAATCAATATAGTCTGGAGAGAAATACTCAAGACCCAAATTTGAATATTCCATTGGGAAAAACCCTTTAGAGCGTGTAAACCAATGAATATCCTTCGCCTCATCGTCTGATAAAATGTCATAGAATACTTCTGCCGCACTTTGACCAGAACCGATGACCGTCACGGATTTTCCTTTAAAACAGCCTTCTTTCTTTCGTTTCAAGTAATCAGCAGAATGAAACACCCGATCCCCTAAAGCTGGCTGAAGAGGTGCTGGTACCGCAGGCTGTGTGCCGATACCTAAAACAAGATGCTTACTTTCAAACACCTCTACCGTTTGATCTTTCACATGACGGACATGCACTTCATATCGTTTTTCTCCAGCTTTTTCAACGATGGAGACAGATTCGACATTCATGCCAAATCGGCAAGAATCTAATTGATCCGCGACCCAGCGGCAATAATGACTATATTCCTTGCGCGGGATATGGAAGTCTTCTAGAAAGTAAAATGAATACAAACGGTTTTGTTCCTGCAAATAGTTGAGAAAGCTATATTTGCTTTTCACATCCGCCATACTGACAAGATCCGCTAAAAAGGGGACTTGAAGTGTAGTCCCTTCAATGAGCATACCTGGATGCCAGTGGAACGCTTCACTTCTTTCAAAAAACAAAGCGTCAATTTCGTCTACTTCTTCAGATAATGCAGCAAGCCCTAGGTTAAATGGCCCAATGCCAATCCCAATGACATCCACTACATTATTTTGCTTGTTGAACCACGTCATGGTTATACTTCCTTTCAAATCGATCTCGATGACAAAACATCAAAAGACCTGTTTTATCTGGTAAAGTGACTGGTTTCACACGTTCGAATCCACACTTTTCAAAGACATGAATCATTTTTTCGTTCCGAATATCTGGCTCAGCCACGATTTTTTCTGTTCGTTTGTTCTGCTCAAACTGAAATGCTGTCATGGCTTGAAGCAGCGGAGCCGCAAATCCTTTCCCTACATAATCTGGCTCTCCAATTAACAGGTGAATGCCTTGATCATGCGGAGAAGGCTCATAGTACGATTCAATGATATCCCCTTTCACATTGTATGCTTCAAAATAACTCATCGGCGTGCCATCAATGGTTCCTAAATAAAGGGTTTGATGCGGATCATGAATGGCCTGATAAAAGTGCTTTTCAAAAGCAGGAAATGGAATATTCAAATGCCAAAATGGGTGGACATACTCTTCTTGCATCCACTTGTGGACAAGCTGGACGTCCCGTTCATATTCAGCGCGAATGAACCCAATTCGATGCCTCATCCAATCAGCGCCTCCTCATGTAAAAAGAGCGGATTCAACACAGACGTGTACCTGGATTGCGTTTCTAAAGAACCCGTCAGCTCATCCTTATCTTCAAACCGCGTGAGTAAGTTCGCTTTTGAAGGCAGCTCCTGTGACCGGAGAAGACTGTTCGTCAGCTCAGATGCACCATATGTCTCTTCATGCGCAAGCAGTGTGTCTCTAATCAGGGCTAATAAATCTTCTTCTTGTGCAAGCCCCTCTGTACCAAAACCATTCACAAGACCAAACAAATGATTAAAGAAGAAATAGTAACGCAGTCTCTCAACCGCTACATCGTCTGCACAAATGGTTTCACTTCTGACGCTTAAGTTTTGAACAAGCTTCGCAAGCTGATCCTTTTTCGATTCGCTATAATAGTAGCCTTGGTTGTCACGATAATAGAATGTGTGCGGATATCCATTCTTTAGCTGTACGACAGCATTTTGCTGATGGGCTTCAAGGGCAAGACCATACGTTTCAAACAACCAAAGCATCGGCTCTAACGAAATCGATAAATATTGTGTGAACCAATCACGGCTGACATCTTCTGTTGATCTGCCTTCAGCGTCTGCTAATTCATGAATAATGCCTGAAAGGCGTGATTTTTCTCCGTATGCATGATCCTGACATAGCCCTGCAATTAAGCTTGCCCCTTTTTCATGATGCAAAAATGGATTTTGACGAATGACGACTTCAAAGCCAGATTCCGCCTCATCCCCTTGAATAGATAGATACGCAGGATCTTCAATCACACGGAATCCAGAGAATTTGTCATATAAAGAAACGCCTAATTCTGTTTTTAAGATACGAGACATCTCAACTCCACGATCAAGTTCCTTTTGTTTGTTAACGCGTAAAGAGTTTGTGATCTTTACAGGGACAGAGAATTTAAGCATGTACGCAGAGTCTTTTTGATAGACCGTTCTAAAGGAAGATGTCGCTGTGTATTCAGATCCTAGCGGCCCTAAATACGTCAGCATCCCGTCCTCTATATAACGCTTGACGAACGCTTTCTCCATGACCACTTGGACTTGTAGCGGATGAATCGGAATCAGGACATATTCACCGCCTTCTGTTAACGTCGTCAGTCTCTCTTTTTCTTCCGGCATCTGGCGCATGAGCTCCTCAAACATGAGACTTGCCGCAGATTCTGAAAGAGAAGAATCCTGAAGCACAATTGACGGATGTGCTTTAAAGTAATGAAGCTGGAAAGAGCCTTTCAGCTCTGGAGAATAAATAGCTTCCTCCTCTTCTGTCATTCCTTGTCTGCTTTTTGGTGTAGGATGCGTTAAATGTCCAAGAAGAAGTGACTGCTCCGCTTCAATATATTCAAAATCAGCTGAAGAAAGAGCCGCTCGATCACTTTCCCTCTCTCTAATGAATCGTTCAATATTCCGGCAGCTTAAAATGATGCGAAGCATGAACTCATCCTCTGCATCTGTGCGGCCGTATTCAATGAGAAGTTCCTTTGAACATAAAGCAACAAGTGTGGTGTAATCGATAATCGTTCCCTGTTGCTCACTGCCTTGCGGGCGAAAGCGAACGGGAAAATCAAAGAGATGACGGCCTACAGGCGAAAAATATCGAATCGGAATGACAAGCTCAAGATCTTGCTTTGCTAATGCTGCTACAAATACAAGTGAGCCTTCTGCTTTTGTCTCTTTCTTTGCAGATCGATCAATTCCTGTTTCACGTAAAAAACAGTTTAAAAAGCTTTGCATAGTTGCATTTTCAGCCATTTGTTTATATTGACTCAACGTAGTACCCTCCCGGATTGAATATGAGCGATCCCGATATCAACAATGTCAGAAAGGATTTCCTCAATATGTGTAATAGTCGTTCTCGGATTTAACAAAGTGAATTTTAAGCATGTTTGACCATCGGCTACTGTTTTTGCTACGACAGCCGTTCCTGTTTGGAAAAGTGTGCGATGAATGATTTTATTGATGTCATCTGCTTGATGATCATCCATAAAACGGAACACGACTGCATTGATTTCTGGATCAGGATTGATCACCTCAAGATGCTCATTTTTCTCAATCAACGTAGCCACATCTTTCGCAAAATGGATGGTATGGTCAATGATACTTGCAAACCCTTCTTCTCCAATCATACGCAGAGAGAGAAGGAGTTTTAGCGCATCAAACCGGCGCGTCGTCTGAACAGATTTATTCACGAGATGCAGAATGCCTTCCAGTTCATCTTCCTTTGGATTGAGGTAATCTGCGTGGTAATCAATCAAACCAAAATGTCTTTTATCCTTTAGTAAAAATGCCCCGCAGGAGATCGGCTGATAAAATTGCTTATGAAAGTCAATCGTGATCGAATCAGCCAGCTCGATGCCATCTAATTTTCCTTGGAAGGTTTTGCTTAATACAAGCGCTCCTCCATAGGCAGCATCTGCATGAATCCACAAACCGAAAGGCTTCACCATGTCATAAATGTCACGTACAGGATCAATACTGCCAAAATCAGTGGTCCCGCAAGTCGCCACGACTGCAAATGGAAGCAAATCCTGCGCTTTAAGCTCCATAAGCTTCTTCTGCAAATCATGCAGGTCCATTCGGTGATGTTCGTCCGTCTCAACTAACACAACAGCCTGTTCACCTAAACCTAGCTGAGATGCTGATTTTTTCACAGTGAAGTGGGCATTCTTGGAGCAAAGAATCCGCATACGGTTTGCCTCGCTCGGCAACCCTTTCTGCTGTACATTCCATTGCCAAGTGTTTTCGCAAAATGCATCTCTTGCTAAAAGCAGTCCCATGTAGTTAGATTGGGTTCCACCGCTCGTAAAGGTCCCATCTGCTCGTTCTCCATAAGAAAACTTTTCACATAACCACTTGAGGATTTCCTCCTCAACCAAAGATGCAATGCCGCTTTGATCAAAGGAATCCATTGATTGATTAAAGGAACTTACGATCACCTCTGCTGCCAGAGCAGGGATAAGAGGTGGGCAATGCAAATGTGCCAGGCATTTAGGATGTGACACATCAACTAAATGCGGTAAAAGGTGATTTTTTATATCTTGAAAAACAGACTCAATGGATTCACCAGCCGGTTGAATCTGGAATAACGATTCGACATGAGCCGCTAATTTCCCAGGCAATATTCCGCTATACGGTCCTCTGCTTGTTTGCCACTCTGCCAGTAAGCTGTCGATGGATGTGTAGAGAGCCGCTTGGAAGGACTCCCTCCCAAGCTGGCTTTGTTGAATGAATAATGAATCGACAGATGGTTTAGTTGACTGCATCGTAAACTGCCTCTTTAAAAATCGTGATGACTTTTTCAAGCTGTTCTTCTGTCATGATCAAAGGCGGTAAGAATCGAATCACACTTCCAAAACGGCCTCCTGTCTCCACAATTAAGCCTTTATCAAAACAATTCTTTTGAATGAGACTGGCTAGCTCTGGATTTGCTGGATAACTGCCGTCCACATCCTGTTTCTCATCTGGATTCACAACTTCAACACCAATCATTAATCCTCTTCCTCGCACATCACCGAGAGCAGGCACTTGTTTTTGAATGTCTTTTAGATTGGCCTGCATACGCTGACCAAGCGCTTCTACATGATCAAGCAGATTGGTTTCTTTTATATATTTAAGCGTAGCAGTTCCAGCTGCCATCGCCATTTGATTTCCTCTAAACGTGCCAATGTGTGCACCTGGATTCCATTGATCTAAGTCTTTGTCATAAATAACAACGGATAGCGGAAGGCTTCCCCCAATTGCTTTTGATAACACAATGACATCTGGCACAATACCAGCATGTTCAAAGGCAAACATCTTACCAGTTCGGCCGATGCCTGATTGAACCTCATCAATAATAAGTGGAATTCCTTTTTCTTTTGTGATTCGTCTCATTTCTTGTATCCATTCAATTGATGCCGGGATGGAGCCGCCCTCCCCTTGCACCGCTTCAAAGATCATGCCTGCTGGCGGGAGAATTCCACTCTCAGGGTCATTTAATACACGCTCAATATAAGAGCTGGAAATGCGATGTGAGTCTTTACCGCCAATTCCAAATGGGCAGCGGTATTCATATGGATAAGGCAGGAAGTGAACATCTGGCATTAATCCTTGTACTTTTTCTTTTGGCGATAAGTTGCCGCTTAATGACATCGTGCCATGTGTAGCACCATGATATGCTCCGTGGAATGATAGAATGGAACGATTTCCCGTCGCTGTCTTGACTAATTTAATTGCTGCTTCTATAGCATCACCACCAGTTGGTCCACAAAATTGAATTTTTGCTCTTTTTGCAAACTCTTCTGGCAAGTGAGAAAAAATCTCATTCACAAATTCTTCTTTAATCTCTGAAGTGATGTCCAGCGTATGCAACGGTCTTTTTTCATGAAGCATACGTTCAATAGCATCTATAACAACCGGGTGATTGTGACCAAGGGCAAGTGTTCCTGCACCTGCTAGGCAGTCATAAAATTCTCTACCATCTGCATCTGTCACGATCATACCTTCGGCTTTTTGCATGGCTAATGGGAACCGTCTCGGGTAAGACCTTGCATTAGATTCTCTTTGACTTTGTTGCTCTAAAAATTGCTGATTTTTAGAAACGGTTTTGATGGACATAATAAAACACTCCTCCAATTGATAAAGATTATCATTTTCATTTACTAGCCTAGAGGATGTAAGATACGAAAGTCAATTGTATTCAAAAAGATGATTCTAAAAGCATATGAATGCTATATTCTCTTTTTAACGAGTAATTTCGTGTATTTTTTACAAACATCTACAGCCATAAGGCGATGTAACGTTTGAGTATGAAAAATATTGAAAAAAATTACAAAACAATTCTCCTGGTTCTTTTGCTCTATGCGTTGTAGCTCCCTTGTTTGATACGGGACGGCCGAATGAAATGAATGCAGTAAAACAAAAAATGAACGTTATTTTACCTTGATATAAATGGTTATGATGGTATAATTTCTCTGAAACGAAAGGGAATCGAGGGAGATCTGATGATTTTAACGAAGCATGACCTTCACCACTACTTGGCACAAGATCAGAAAGCACTTGCCATCAATCGAAAAAGACCAAAGTGGCTTGGGGATGATATTTGGAAATATCAAAGATATTTACGAAAATATGAGTACTATACGAATAGCGGTGCTACGTTACGCAAATGGTTTTATCGTTACTTACATAAAAAGAAAGGCATGCAGCTTGGCTTTGATATCCCAATTGGTGTATTTGGACCTGGGCTCAGAATCAACCATACTGGGCTGTTGATTGTGAACAAGCATGCCAAAATCGGCGCGTTTTGTGATATTCATCAAGGCGTAAATATCGGTCAAAACCATCATGAAAAAGATGTGCCCGTCATCGGAGATCATGTATGGATCGGCCCTGGCGCTAAACTGTTTGGAAACATTTATATTGCGAATCATATTTCCATCGGAGCAAATGCAGTAGTGAATCGCTCCTTTCATGAAGAGCGGATTGTCATTGCAGGTGTCCCTGCTCAAAAAATAAAAGAAAAAAGCCCTTCTTTATGAAGGACTTACTTGACCAAAGCAGTGAGCCACATGAGATAAAATAAGATGGATAAACATGAGGATCATCCTGCCCGAGCCCCATCACCATTTATCCTAAGATGCTTTGGCGCAATCAAACCATCAATCGGTAGCAACTTGAAGTGAAACAAATCACCACAGCCGTACTCTCTAATTTGCGTTGGAGTACCCGAAGACCAGCATGAGAAAGTACAAGACAAAGACGAGAATGGCAATCGCATAGATGAAAATGGACACAATCAGTACTGTCCAGCCCAACCCTTTTCTTCCTGTTTGAATGAGATATATTCCAAGTGTGAAGAGCCCGAGTAAAAGACCTAAGATGGCCCATAACCATTTATTTTTCCCGTGTTTTGGTGCATCAACGAATAGGTAGATTGCGACTAAGATGGATACAAACCAACCTGTAATCCATTTCACATTCATCCGCCACCCTTCTTTTTCAATTTATTTAATCTTACTATACTTTTTTCCTAATCTTAAAAACAACTATTCAAATGAATGATTCGGAAGGCTTTGCCATTCTTCTCTCAGCATCCCATACCGCATCGAATCATAATATTCCCCTTGATAGTAACGAACCTTACGCAGTCTTCCCTCAAGGATAAACCCGCATTTCTCTGCGCAACGCATCATGCGTTCATTTCCAGACCAGGTGGTCAGACCGATGCGTGGAATATCAATGTGTGAAAAGAGTTCATCGATCCATAGACGCAATGCCTTTGTTCCAACGCCCCCATTCCAAAAACGTGAGTCATAAATAAGAATCCCACACTCCAGCCAACGTGTGCGCTCATTCTCCCAATAATAAGAAACTGTGCCCTTTAATTCACCTCCGACATCAATGCCAAATAGTTTTGGCAGGACAGAATCATCCTGTAAATAGCGTTTTTTAAATGCAGTAAGCGATATGTCATGTTCAATAAAATACGGTGCATTCCACTTTCGATAGGCCTGGTCTGGTGCTTTAAACCTTAAATGCCATACCACTTCTAAATCGGTTTCGTCTAATGGACGTATGCTCACAATCTCTTCTTTTTTTCCTTTCATCTGTTCACGTTCCTTTACTTTGTCGTTCTTTTAGCAAGATGACGATACTCGATAGGCGTCATGCCTTCATTTTGCCGAAACAGCTTTGAAAAATAAGTAGGGTCATCAATGCCTACATGTTCTGCAATGAGAGCTATTTTTTCATTCGTTGAAGCAAGCAGGCTTTTGGCTTTTTCAATTTTGAGTCGATTGATGTACTGGCTCGGCGTCAGTCCGTACACGGTCTGCATGCACCTTGTCATGTAATCAGGATGATAATGAAGAATCTCTGCCAGCTTCTCCATCTGTAATTTTTGCGTAAAATGACGTTCAAGATAGTGAACCACTTCTGAAGCGACAGTCTCCTTTGCACTTGGAATATGAAATGCTTCTTTTTGTAAATGAATGAGCATTTCCTCAAATTGAAGCTGCTTTTTGAGCTGAAGTTCAGACGCATCATCATTTAAAGCGCGCATCGCTGAAAGATGCTTCTGTAGCACGCTTCCCCCTTTCACTTTTCCTTTTCGGGGCAGACGAAATTCATAGCTTGCTGCTTTTTCAAAAGTGGCTTGATTTTGCTTCATGTCAAACCAGTGTTCTCTCGGCCGATCTGTAAACTCAAATGAATCGATTGAAAAATGCAGCCACTCATAAAGTGTTTCTTCTTTGCATGGCAGATGTCCACCATGGGCAAGTCCCGGTGATAAGATGATATATTCTCCCTCTTTTACATGATGAGGCACCTCGTCTTCTGTGATCCACAGTTCACCTTTTGTGACATAAAGAAGATCAAATACGGTGAAAATTCTGGAGATATGTCGTTCTCCTCGATGGAAAACACCTTTGCCTGAAGCAATATAGACTGGAAATGGTGGTACAGTAAATGTAATAAACGGACCCATATTCATCCCCTTATGAAGTCGGATTTCTCCAATAAGTTTCGGTTTCATCTCTTCTTATTATAGTCGATGCAAGGTACACTATAAATCGGATTTATACGAAAGAAGGCGATGTGATGAAACCACAAGCACTGACAATACAAAAGGTTCAAGCCAAAAGTGAAAAATCCCACCCTTCATTATTTGCATTAACTTGGCCTATTTTTATCGAAATCTCTTTATATATGCTGATGGGGAGCGCAGATACACTGATGCTCAGCCAGTATTCTGACAATAGTGTTGCCGCAGTAGGGGTAAGCAATCAGCTATTAAATCTATTGATTGTGATGTTCAGCTTCATTACGACTGGGACGACGATTGTCATTGCGCAGCTTTTAGGAGCGAGCCGCAAGCAGGAAGCGACCCAAGTTGCCTATGTATCACTAGGCACCAACTTCCTCATTAGCTTTGTGATCAGTCTTCTTATGTTTGTGTTAGCTGTGCCCATCCTGCATATGATGGGCTTATCAAGCGAGCTCATGCCAGATGCAACCGTCTTTTTACAGATTGTCGGCCTGCTTTCTTTTATTCAGGCGCTCATTATGACCTATAGTGCTATTTTAAAAAGCTATGGATTCACGAGAGATACGATGTATGTCACCATCGGTATGAACCTGTTAAATGTTGCTGGTAATTATTTGGTCATCTTCGGACCATTTGGCTTCCCTGTATTAGGTGTCATGGGTGTCGCTCTTTCCACATCATTTGCACGGTTGATCGGTCTTACAGCCATGATACTCATTGTTCGACACCGCATTGGATTGCGGTTTTCATTCAAGCGAATGTTTTACATCCAGCGAACGCATTTAAAAAAACTGCTAAAAATCGGCATTCCTTCTGCTGGAGAACAACTTTCTTATAATGGCTCTCAAATGATTATTACGCTGTTTATCACATTTATGGGCACGCAAGCACTAGCAGCAAAAGTCTATACCCAGAATTTGATGATGTTCATTATGTTATTTGGTGCCGCCATTAGCCAAGGAACGCAAATCTTAATCGGGCGCCTGATCGGGGCGAAAGAATTTGATGCGGCCTATCGAAGATGCATGAAAAGCTTATACTGGGCCATTGCCATCTCGCTTCTTTCTTCTACTGCTTTATCTTTATCATCGACGCATTTACTTACTTTTTTCACTAGCAACAGTGAGATCATTCAAATAGCGAGCCTCCTCCTCATATTGACGATTGTTTTAGAGCCTGGACGTTCTTTTAATATGGTCATCATCAACTCCTTGCGGGCAGCTGGTGACGCGAAGTTTCCAGTCTATATGGCGATGATTTCAATGTGGGGCATCGGCCTTCCGATCGCTTATTTATTAGGCATTCAACTTGAGATGGGCCTTATCGGGGTTTGGATTTCTTTTATCGTGGATGAATGGGTAAGAGGTATCTTCATGTATAGGCGGTGGCGTTCAAGGGTGTGGACGGAGTACCGGTTTACTTCCACATAAAAAGGACTGCGGGTGCAGTCCTTTCAGATTGTTGTCAAAGGGCTAAAACGAACTTTATTTTACCCCTTTGTCTTCTTTTCATCACGTAATATCTTCTAAAATAAGTGCTTTTTCTTGTGTTGAAATATATGACCGCTTCGTAAAGACACGGTATTCGTTTTCTCTAGTTTTATCTAAAATAGCCTTATAAAAGTGAGCAGCTGCTTTCACTGGTATCCTTGAATAAAGTGGGAATTCATGGAGATGGTCAAAAAATTCCTCATAGTACGCCTCTGCCTCAAAAGCAATATATTCCCATACGTGCTGGAAGGCTTGATTGACGATCCCTTCTTGTAATTCTTGCTCTGTATACCCAAATTGATCCATGACTTGTTTTGGCAAATAAATGCGGTTCCTTTCCGCCTTATCCTCACCAATATCTCGAAGAATATTGGTCAACTGCATGCCAATCCCAAGGGAGATCGCAGCTTCTTTTAGCTGTTCTTTTTTACGCGGTGCAATGATCGGAAGCAGCATTAATCCAACTGTACTTGCGACATGATAGGAATAGATGAGCAGTTCATCTAACGTTTCATATCGATGTTGCTCTAAATCCATCTCCTGTCCTCGCAGCAGGTCACGGAATGGGGATTCATCCATACGAAACTGTTGAAATGTATACTCCAGCGCCACCCACATTGGATCATCACGATCTACTTCTCCTTGCAAGAAACGATTAAATGCCTCCTGAAAAGACGCCAGTTCTTCCTTTGGTGAAGGAGACTCATCTACAATGTCATCCGCTCTCCTACAAAAAGAATATACGGCCCAAACAGCCTGTCTTTTCTTTTTAGGTAGCATGGAAAAGGCACGATAAAACGTTTTTGAATGTGTTTGAATGGTCTCTTCACATATTTTCAATGCTGTTTGCACATCAACCACTTAGCTTCACTTCCTTTCTGTTGTTCAGCTCTTTAAGCAGTACAGAAGCCATGAGCTTTGCACTTTGCATCACGATCGGTACCCCGCCGCCGGGATGGATGGAAGCACCTACCGCATATAGATTGTCTATATCTGCAACCTTTACTTGCGGGCGAAACACACCTGATTGAAACAAATTAGGAGCGAGTCCAAAGCTGCCGCCTTCAAACAATCCTTCTCGCATTGAATCATTCGGTGTTCTCACCTTTTGCCAGACAACCGCCTCTCGCAGCTGTGGAAAGCCTCTTTTCTCAAGACGCTCCACCATTTTATCCACAAAGTCTGTCTCTTGTTCCCAATTGATGTGATCTCCTGATGGAACAGGAATGAGCATATATAGGACACTGCTGCCTTCTGGGGCAAGGGATGGATCGATGGTCGATGGATTAAAAGTATAAAATGATGGATCTTGAGGTATCGTTTTCGTTTGGAACACCTCTCTCATATGCTGATCAAAGTGTTCTCCCATGAAAAATTGATGAACAGGTGCTTCATCGTATACTTTGTTTAACCCTAGATACACCATCACGCAGCCAGAGGATGGAACGTATTTACGCCGGTCTTGTTCACCTAAACCAAGCTGTTTTAACGCCGCTGGATAATCTCCGTTCATCACAAATGCATCAGCTGCTATGTGCTCATCATTTATTTTTGCCTTGACCACACGTTTCCCCTCAAACTCAAATTGTGCGACTTCTTCACTTTTTCTTATGTGTACACCCGTCTTTAAGAGCTGTCTCTCCAATATATCTACTAAACTCGCATATCCGCCTTTTAAATAGTAAATTCCGTGTGCGTGCTCACTATATGAAACAAGCGAATAAATGGCAGATGCTTCATACGGATTTCCTCCGACATAGAGGGTTTGAAGTGCATATGCATCTCGGAGGCGCTCATCTGAAAAATATTTTTTGAGAGAACTTTGAACGGTTCGATATGCTTTTAATTTCATTAAAATCTTCATGTTCGCTTTTGTAAAAAAGGTTCGTTTTTCATGAAATGATTTTTCTAGAAAAGCTTCCTGCCCTTCTTGAAACCGATCCGTCATTTCTTGCATAAATGTTAAATATCCCTGTTCTTCCTTTGGAAATACACGTTTGATTTCTTCTAGTTGTCGCAGTGTATCAGAGTATTTCGTATAGGAGGTTCCATCTTGATAGTGGATCGTATACAGCGGATCGAGCTGCAAGAGATCAAGAGATGTTTCATCAATGCCTACGTCATGTAAAATGCCTTTTAACATATCAGGAAGTAGGACAATGGTCGGACCTTCATCTACTTTATATCCTTTCTCACGTACAAAAGCAAGTCTCCCGCCGAGCCGTTCATTTTTTTCAACAAGGGTGACATCATGTCCAGCTTTTTTTAAATAGAGGGCTGAGATCATACCGCCAATACCGCCGCCAGCAATCAATATATGTTTTTTCATGAGGCGCTCCCCTTTTCTTGATGTGGCACTCTTTTGTGCGTATGTTTCTCTTTTGACAGAATCGCATTTGTCGTAATACGCGCTGATTCTAAAATGGTTGGCAATCCGCTGCCCGGGTGGGTTCCTCCACCAACGAGCCAGCAGTGTTTCAACTCATCAAATTCATTATGCGGCCTGAGTACCATCATCTGCGTCAACTGGTGACCAAGATTAAATGTAGCTCCTTCATACACGTACAGCTCTTCTTCCCAATGCTTCGGCGTGATCATCCGCTCGACTTCAATATGCTGCCTGATATTCTTAAAGCCTGTTTTCCGCTCCAGCGTATCCAGCACAAGCTCTCTAAATTCTTCTTGATGCGCTTCCCAGTCAATACCGCTTTGATTATTGGCAACGGGTGCTAACACATAAAGAGCGGACTTGCCTTTTGGCGCAAGCGAATCATCTGTCACACTTGCATTTTGAATATAAATGGACGGATCATCCGGCAGCTCAAAGATTTTCGTAATCTCTTTGACGAACTTCGCATAGTCATCGGAAAAAACGATGGTATGATGCGGCTCATCATATATCGTATCTAAACCTAGGTACAGCATAAAGGTGGAACATGAGAATTTTTTCTTTTTCAGTTTCTTCTCGCTATATTTCTTTAAAAGACCCGGCTCTACAAGCTTTGTCATCACGTGTGCAAAATCACCATTTACGACCACCTCATCTGCTTGTATTTCTTCACCAGTTTCTAAGCGAATGCCCTTCACTTTCCTGCCTTCCGTCAGCAACTTGTCAACTCCAGTTGATAGATGAAGGGTAGCCCCAGATTCAACAGCTGCCTTTGCCATCGCTTCTGACAGCTGATTCACTCCGCCTTTCGGATGATAAACGCCTGTGTCATGCTCCATAAAGGAAAGAATTGAGAACGCTCCTGGGCATTCCCAAGGTGACATCCCTAAATATTTTGATTGGAATGTAAAGGCATATTTCACTGATTCATTTGAGAAATAATCCGACAGCACATCATATAAGCTTTTATTTAATGAGAGCTGAGGAAGTGCTTTGATGACTTTTGGTCGCAAATAATGATGGAAACGATCCATTTTACTTTGTAGAATCGGCGTTAGGCGGTCCATTTTTCGTTTTGTATCATTCATAAAACGTACATACCCCTCGCCCTCACCAGGTGAAAAGGCTTCTAGCCGTTTGTACATTTCGTCTCGATCTCGAATCATATCAAGCTTCTCATCTTGAAAGATTAATCTATACATTTCTTTTAATTCAATCACATCTATATAATCATAGAGATTTTTACCAGCAAAGGTGAACAGTTCCTCTGCAATATGAATCATACTGAGAAAAGTAGGACCTGTATCAAACGTGAAATCACCAAGTTGAAACTTAGAGTTACGTCCGCCAACAAAGGACTGTTTTTCATATATATGAACATCATGTCCTTTGCTTTGCAACATCATAGCTGCTGCAAGTCCCCCTGGTCCTGCTCCGATCACAATGATTTTCATTATCCTTTTTCCTCCAAATTAATTCACTTTAAGTTAATTATACAAATTGAAGCGGTTAGATCAACTTTTGATGTGCTCTAAAAGTCTCATGTTATGTATCAAAAAAGCCGACTTCCTTTCAACAAGTGCAAGAAAGCCGACCCTTTGTTATGCTTCTATATCAATTCGATATGTTTCAAACCAATGATGAATCTGTGCCAAATGGGCAATGAGCTGTGGGCCTTTCATTAACTGACCATACCAAGGAACCTGGAAAGAAGCCCCTTCTGTTTCAATCAGCTGTTTTAATTGATGTGGATCTAAAAATTCATGAAGCACAGAATCCTTTTGCGCGAGACAATCTGTTAACATCTCTTTTACCGCCTGAGTATAAGCAGGATGATGTGTTTTCGGATAAGGGCTCTTCTTGCGATAAAGCACTTCATTCGGTAAAATTCCCTCTAATGCTTTTCTCAAAACCCCTTTTTCCCGATTTCCATACATTTTCATTTTCCAAGGAATATTCCATACATACTCAACAAGACGATGATCTGCGAATGGAACACGTACCTCAAGGCTCGCCCCCATGCTCATACGATCTTTTCGATCCAGCAGTGTTGTCATAAACCAAATCATATTTAAGTAAAAAAGTTCTCTTCGGGCTTTATCTACTCCAGTTTCCCCATCTAAAAGAGGGGTTTCTGCCACGGTTTCTTCATATTTGCTTTGCGCATATTCCTTCAGTGATAATTTCTTTTGCCATGAGTCTTGAAGAAGCTGAATGCGTGCTTCCGTTGATCTCATCCACGGAAATCCATTGGTTTCGCTTGCCATGTGAAACCATGGGTAACCTCCAAAAATTTCATCTGCACATTCACCTGATAAACCAACAACAAAATCCTTTTTAATTTCTCGGCAGAACCATAGTAAGGAAGAATCAATATCTGCCATCCCCGGCAAATCTCGCACTTCAACCGCTTCTTTCAAATAAGAAGCCAGCTCTTTTTGCCCAATGATACAGCTGTGATGATTCGTTTGAAACGCTTTGGTCATTCGATCAATCCACGGGCCGTCAGCATTCGGCTGAAATTGACTTGCTTCAAAGAATTGATCATTTCCGTCGTAATCAATGGAATACGTATGCAGCGGGGCTTTCCCTATTTTCTCAAAGTGCTTGGCGGCAATGGCCGTAATGGCACTAGAATCCACACCGCCCGATAAAAACGTACATACAGGCACATCAGAGACAAGTTGTCTTGTAACAGCATCCGTAAAGAGTTCCTTCACGTGCTGAGCGGTGTCATCCAGCGAATCTGTATGCTGCTTGCTTTTGACATTCCAGTACCTCCACACACGCAAACCATCTTTTGAAAAGGTTAGGGCATGAGCAGGTCTCAGCTCTTTCACCCCTTTAAATACGCCTTGCCCTGGTGTTCTAGACGGCCCTAAACCAAAGATTTCTGATAACCCTTCATGATCCACTTTGGCTTTCATTTCAGGATGAGCCAGAAGTGCTTTGATTTCTGAGCCAAACAAAAAGGAATGATGACGTTCTGTATAGAAAAATGGCTTGACACCGAGCCGGTCTCTCGCTGCAAATAATAATTCACGCTCACTATCCCAAATGACAAATGCAAAAATTCCATTAAAATGGGTCACACACTCTTCCTTCCATTCTGTATAGGCGTGAAGAAGAACCTCTGTATCAGAATGCCCAAGAAAGCGGTGCCCCCTTTTGAATAATTCTTTTCGTATATCCTCCGTGTTATAGAGTTCTCCATTGTATACCACCGTATAATCATGGTGTTGATGGGTATATGTCATCGGCTGCTTTCCGCCTTCAACATCGACAACGGCTAACCGTTTATGGCCGAAAAGAACGTGCTCACTTTTCCACGTATTTGTATCATCCGGCCCTCGTTTAGATAATGTATCTGTCATTTGATTGATTACATGATCCTGTTGGATGAGCTGCTTTTTAAAGTCTGCCCAGCCTGTTATTCCACACATCATCATCAGCTCCCATCCGTTTTTCATCAAGTGTTCTCATTTAGCCTTTCTTAGTTTATGCATCGGCTCCTTGATAGTTGATTTGTCCTTTTTTCCCCCTGTGTATAGGACAAGCTTCATTTGGTAAGAAAAGAAAGAGGAAAGGAGGTTTTGCGAATGGAGAACCGAATGACATATCTTCAGCAAAACCACCCAAAATGGTGTAACGGGTACTTACTGATGGAAAACGGTCATTGTCTGATTGAAGACGAAGAAGGAGACATCATGCTGCCTGAAAGCCTTCAAAGTTCTATGATCTGTTTGAAAGAAAAGGATCGATGGACAAAAGGAGAATTGCTCGGGTCTGTCGTTCTTTGTGAGAATGGGAAGTTGATGGAGGTAAAAGGCGGTGAACGCATTCAATATACAGCGTCTCTTTCTAAAGGGTGGCTTGATTTGCTCATGTTCGTACCGGAAAGCGTCTTTTATCAGATCATTGACTATGTAGAACAGCTTGGCTTTTCCGTCTATGATTGTATCTTCTCTTCCTTCCATCCTTCTCATCGCGTGTCTTTTTTTCAGTTTTCAGGAGACATGCAATCACTTGCCCTTCAATGCCACCATCATTCGGGTACAAATCAAGTTCAATTGGAATGGACGACGTCTGACGGTCACCGGATGATGTCTCAGTTTGATCTCACATAAAAAGGGCACTGCTTTTGATAAGCAATGCCCTTTTTATCTTAAAAGATATGGAAACCGATCGGCAGACGTAAGCCGAGCAGAATGGTCACAATAGCAACCACGATAAAACCAATGAATACACCCGTTACCGATTTTCCTTTTTTCTTGCGTACAAGGACCATTTCCATGAAACCAATCACAAGAATACCAAGTATCATTTTTCCAACATACTCGCCCCCGTAACCCGGGATTTTCATTCCTGTGCGAACATACAGCTCTACGCCTGTTGCAATAATAATCAAGTAGAACAGTCGTACGATCATATGCACAATTTTAGCGCCTTTATCGTTTTTACCTGCTAATGCAAAGGCAACGAAAAATAAAATAATACCTAGCACCCACGCTGTAATATGTAAATGTGTTCCCATTTGTGATTTCCCCCTTTATCAGAACAATTACCTTCTCATCGTACCACGAAATAAGTCGAACACAAAGCGACAATCCTGTGTCAACACGCCTTTATTTGACACGATTTGATAACGTCCCAATTGGTTCAATTGTTACTTCAACCTGATCGCCTGAGGCTAAAAATTTTGGCGGTTCAAAACCTTTGCCGACTCCAGAAGGTGTACCTGTTGCAATGATGTCTCCCGCTTCCAGCGTCATCCCTTTTGAAAGAGTTGACACAATGTCTTCAATTGGGAAGATCATTAATTCCGTACTGGCAGACTGACGAACCTCTCCGTTTACCTTTGTTTCCACATGGAGTGCTCCATGATCCTCGATCACTGACTTGTGAACGATATAAGGTCCCATTGGACAAGTTGTATCTAAGCTTTTTCCGATGAAAAATTGTTTGTGTTTTTTCTGTAAATCTCTTGCCGTTATATCATTTAAAATGGTGTAACCGAAAATGTAATCGTGGACCTCTTCTGGAGCAATATTCTTTCCTGTTTTGCCAATGACAATGGCAAGCTCCCCTTCGTAATCCAATTCACTTGTCACATCTTCATGGAGAAGAATGTCCGCTTCATGCCCTACAACAGAGGTAGGCGCCTTTGTAAAGATCATCACGTCTTTAGGAATATCTGCCGCACTTCCCATTTCCATGACGTGATCTTGATAGTTTTTCCCAACACACATGATGTTTTTCGTTGGATTTGGAATCGGTGCATGGAGTGTCACGTCCGAAAGCGGATAGACATAAGAGCCGCGGTCTTCTTCTTTTTTCTCCGCCCAATCAAGAAGCTGTTTGACGTGTTCGACAAACTTGTCCCCCATGTTGATGCATTCAAATAAAGAGTTTGGCAATGTTTCTAGCTCAAATAGTTTTGCTTCTGCCTTTTTGACGTCCATCACCCATTCATCATCAATGACGACCCCGATAAACAATCTGTTATGTATCTCACCTGTAAAAAACTTCATGTCTTCCCCTCACAATCTTCATTTCACTACATTATGATGTCTCATTTTTATTTCTCTACGAAATAAAAAAAACCCTTTTTTATCATACTCTCTTTTAAAAAGGGTTTCAAAAATGAAGACCTGACATTTAGCGGTAGCGTCGATACTCCCACATATTCCCTTGATCCCATTTACGATCAACATTTCCTTGATAGCGGGAATGATGTTTTTTCTTTCCGCATCTTCGGCAAGAGTGACTCCGTTTATGGTGATGAGAACGTTTAGATCGATGGCTGCGGTGTGATTTGCGGCAGCTTTTCTTATGATGTGATCTGTGTTTGCTGCGGCATGATTTTTTTGGTTTACTCTTTTTACTGCAGTATGACTTTTTGCTTTTATACGACTTTTTGCTTTTGCATGATTTCTTGCTTCTATACGACTTTTTGCTTTTGCATGGTTTCTCGCTCTTTACACTTTTCTTTGAGCAGCGACTTTTTTTAGAGCGATAGCTTTTATGGCTTTTTTTGCTGCGATGTGACTTACGGCAGCCTCCTCCACCAAAGAACCAGTGACGGCGATTTGAATGACGAGAACGAGATGATTTGTGCGAATGTCCCGATTCTGGTTCACGATCTAAGTGTTGATCACGCCCCTCACTTCGAAGTGAATCAACTGCATGTTCAATATGCGAATGATCAAATGTGCTCACGAACAATTCCCCTCCCAAACTGTGCTCTGACAAAACAAACAGACAAAGCTGTTTATCTTCTCTGCTTTATGTTACGAGACTCGATAGACAAGTGTTCTTGGCGAATGCCTCTTTCTTAGAAAACTCCATGAATACCTACCAGAAGGTACAGGACATTCCTTCAATTTCATATAGTGGAGGAGAATAGGAGGGTGATGAATGCATGGACACAGAACCTTTAAAACAACTGGATATCTGGATTCATCCAAAAGATCTCATGGAATTAAAAAAGGACGTATGGAACGATGAACCCGTCGAGGCCATTCTGAAAACCGGCCAAACGAAGTCACATATTTATGCCTCATACCGAGGATCACACATCCGAAAGCTCAAGAAAAAATCCTATCAAATTGAATATCGAAAACCAAAGCTAAGACAAGGCGAATCCCTTTTTCACTTAAATGCAGAGTACAATGATCCTTCTTTCATTCGCAACAGGTTGTCTTTTTATTTCTTTGAACAAATGGGTGTGTTCAGCCCGTCCGCTTCTCATGTGTTTCTGACCATTAATGGAAGAAAAGAAGGCATTTATTTAAAAATAGAATCTGTAGATGAGCTGTTCCTCCAAAAACGACAGCTGCATGGAGGCGGCATTTATTATGCTGTAGATGATGACGCCAATTTCTCTCTTTTAAGTTCATTTGATAAAAAGCCAAAAAAACATCTTCTTCTCGGTTATGAGAAAAAAACGGGAACTTCTGAACACGACAAGCAGCTGAGTGAATTTATTTACTTTTTGAACACCGCAAGGGACGACACGTTTGCAAATAAGATTGAGCAGTATCTTGATGTAACACAATATTTCCGCTGGCTCATTGGTGTCGTGTGTACCCAAAATTTTGATGGCTTTGTTCATAACTATGCGCTTTATGTGAATGATCAAGGAAGGTTTCAAGTAATGCCTTGGGATTATGATGCGACTTGGGGTCGTGATATTCACGGAGAAGAAATGGCGTTTGATTATATTCCAGTCAGCGGTTTCAATACATTAACCGCTAGATTACTAGACATCCCTGCATTTAAAAGAGACTATTATGCCCTTTTCCAGCACGTACTAGATACACATTTTTTAGAAAAACGGCTTCTCCCCATCATTGAGACATGGCATGCTTCGATTGAGCAGCGAATTGGAGATGATCCATATACGAAAAACCGACAAGACATGCTGCGTTCAGAGCGAGAATTAATCCGACAGTATATCAACAAAAGACGACGTTATTTACAAACTGAGATTAAAAAAGAGACATCGCGCCTGTAAACACACTTTCGAATTTTGTCACTTTAGTTCTCATATTGACGAAAGAGCTTTTTTTATAGAAAAATAGGGTATACTAACCATATCCTTCTATTTGATAAAAAATGTGAGAGTTGGCGTCCGTTATGATCAATTATGAAATTGAACAAAAAAGATTACATTTGATTGAGACCGCAAAAAAATTCGGAATGAATGCCGAAGAAACCATCAGGTGCAGTCAAGAGCTTGACACACTCTTAAATAAAGGCATCAAAACCACCTCTAAAGAATGCTCGAATAAAGGGTAAACCATACACTTCATTCCTCTCATCAAAGTTCTTCAAAAAGACAATCACATATTAAAAGACCCATCATAAGCTATGGTGAAACGCCCAAAAACGAAGTGCCCTATTTTTCTAAAGGATGTGCACCGCTATGCCGGCTATTGTTGGAGCCTTTAAAGTAAATGCCGTCGGAACGAGCGGAGTCGTTCATGTTGGAGACTGCATCACCATTTCTCCAAATAGTCAGGTTAAAACGTTTGCCGGCGCAGGCAGTTTTAACACTGGTGATCAATTACGCATTAGCAACTATAAAAGTGTGACAAATACGTATGATAGTGATGTCATTGATCAACCGCTTGTTGGTAACTTGTAAGGAGTGAGAATCCATTGAACTTCTATATTAATCAAGCGATACAAATTAATTACTTACGTGTGGAGTCTGTGAGTAACTCATCCGTTCTGCAAATCGGCAGTGCCGGATCAATCAAGGCACTCTCCAATCTGTATAACACCGGAAGCTATGTAGAGTCAGCACCTGCCGCAGCAGGCACACAAGGAATTGAAGAGTCTCAAGGCGCAAGCACGGCACCTTTTGTACCGCTTCAGTCACCAACAACATAAGTTCATCTGCAATCCCCGGAGGTGTATGCATATGTATGACTATCAAAACAGCGCTTCACAAATGTATGGCATCATTCAAAAGCAAACACAGCAAATCATGATGCTTGAAAAAAGGCTTAACGAGCTTCAGCAGGAAATGCAAATGATCAAAGATAAACCGACAACAACGATTGAACGGATTGATTATCAATTTGATCAACTGAAAATCGAGCGGCTGGAAGGCACATTAAATATCGGCCTCAATCCATCTGATCCAAATAGTGTTCAAAATTTTGAAGTGGGCCAAACAACAACCCCGGGAATTGGAATGATGCAGCAAGAAATGGCTGATCAATTTTTCAATCAAACACGCCAGCTTGTCGATGCATTCTTAAATGAAGAAGCACCGCAGCTTCTTGAAGAACTAGAGCAGCGATACGAAGGCTCGCTTGATGAAAGCAACAAGCACCATATCATTGAGGACATTCGAAAACAAATAGACAGCAGAATCAAATATTATGCCGGGCAGCTGCCACAAAGGGAAGATATGACCCCGCTTCAACGTTCCGAGCAAATTGCTGAATACGTGAAACATGATGTCAAACGGGCAATCGAGCACTTTTTAGCCCATATTCCAAATGAAACGAAAGGAGAGGAAAACGGATGAATTTCACAGTCGTCAACCGCAACATCGAAACTGGAAGCATTAAAGTAGTTGGGGTATCGTCCTCCTCCCTATTTATTATCGGGGACACGGACCATGTACAACTGTCATCGATTTTCGATACACCGCCAGAATCATTAATTATTGGCCCGTTTGTTCCTCTAGCCCCTCGATAATGATTAAGCGCACATCTCAAGTGAAGTTCTCGAAGGTGAATTCTGTCGGGATTTCAAGTGTTGTTCAAATTGGTGATACACAGGAGCTCTGCCCGAACGTGAAGGTGCTAGCTGTCCAGCGAACGATTAGTTTATTTTATGGAAATGAAGCTGAAAACCTAGATGCAAAAGAATTTGAAGTGTATTATGAGCCGATCCCATTGATGCTGCCAGAACGAGCGGTTAGAACGGCCTTTTATCATGAAAAGCCTCTCATTAAAGTGTCGTCCATTCATGTAGAAGGGGTCTCTTCCTCCTCTATCTATCAAATTGGCTCTACGTGCGGAATAAATGCCGTTGCGCGAGTGAAGCATATTCGAGAGTTATTTAGCAACAATGACGAACATCCGCCAAACTCACAATTGGACCTACCTGCGCATATGATGGTGATATGACTTCGAATAAAGGATGTCGATTATGCCAGCAATTGTCGGACCCATTTACATTAACTCGATTTCTGGGGGCGTCGTAAACGTCGGTGACTCATTTTATCTTTCGCCTAAAAGTTCTTCAAAATCTGCTTTAGGCTCTGGAGCGGGGAATACCGGAGATTTCTTGATTTTAAATAATGGCATTAGCGCCACCAACTATGTGGATCCTGACTTAAATGATCAGAATATGGTAGGCAATGCATAAAGCGGCTCCTCTACACTCATTTCATTTAGAGGAGCGCTTTTTTATGCTTATTTCTTTCTGCGTTGTCTTGATTTCTTTGTCTTGACCAGCTTGCTTGCCGGCTGCTTTCGAATCCATTTGATGTACGGAACAAGCTTTTCATCTTGTCTTAGGGCATCCAGCGTATTCAAACGTGCGGCAAGCTCCTGGTTTGTATAAAGAGCATGTACCTGTTTATGGCAAGGGATACACAGGAAGGCAGTCGGTAGAAAGGCCCCTCCTTCTTCTCTTGGCGTTAAGTGATGTTCTGTAAGGACGACCTCTTGTCTTCCGCACAGCTCACATAATCCAATCGTTTGCTTTGCCATCCTGAGATCACCTCACTTTACATTAATTCCATCGAGACTGTTGTTCCTTTCCCGCTTGGATCTGCTGGGTGGACAATCAGTTTCTTTGGCAGTCTCATCTTTAATTCTTCCACATGGCTGATCACACCAACAGCTAAATTTTGAGATTGTAGCTTCTCTAATGCTGTAATCACCGTATCTAACAAGTCTTGATCGAGTGTACCAAATCCTTCATCTAAGAAGAAGAATTGCAGCGGGAACTCACCTCTCAGCTGAATTTGTGCAGACAGAGCAAGGGCAAGGGCTAAAGACGTCAGGAAAGTTTCTCCCCCAGACAAGCTGGATACCGGACGTCTGACACCTCCATTGGCATCATCCCGTATCACAAAACCGCCCTCTGAATCGACTTCAATGGCATACCTTTGTCTTGTCAAAATCCCAAGACGATGAGAAGCATCACGGCTGACACTTTCTAGCTGTTCTTCTGCTAGGAACTCAACAAATGTATTCCCTTTAAACACCGTTTGAAGCTTATCCAGCCGGTCAATTTCTTGCTGCAGTTCTTCAAGGTGTTCATGAATGCTTGCAAAGCGCTGATGGTTTGCTTCAATCACTCGCAGATGCTCCTGTGCAGATCCACTCAGCGCTGTCGCTTCTTCAAGCGCTTTTTCCGCCGCTTCTTTTTTTAGTTGAATGTCTGTCCACTCGTCTTCATCCAGCGACTCACCTTTTAACAGTTCAGAAATTCGCTTTAAGTTTGCTGCACATTGCTTTCTTTTATCCTCAAATTCTTCAATTTCCTGTTTGACTGTAAGACGTACAGATCGATCCATTAAAGCAGGTGCTATCTCCTGAGGATGAGCAAAAGGAGTAGATGCTGTTTCTTTTTGCCACGCTTTCTCAGCTTCTTGTTTTCGCCGCTTAGCCTCTTGGAGCTGACGTTCACTGCTTGAGAAATGGCTTTGCGCCTCACTAAATAATTGCTGTGCATGCTTAAATTGCTCGTACGATTGCTGTTCTTTTTCATTTAGATGAGCAATAGATTGTTGAACTTCGTCCAGTTCATCAGAAAGAGAAGCCGCTTTTAAAGGATATCGCTGTAAATCTGTTTCATATTGGTCGATCAGGTGTTGCTGGCTTCCCAGCTGATGCGCCAGCTTATCGAGTTCCTTCTCTAGATCGTATATAGCTGTTTGCAGATGCTCTTTTGCCTGCTGTTTTTCCTCTAGAAAAGAAATACTCTTCTCAATACGCTCTTGATAACCTTCCGCTTGTTGATCCTTTTCGTCAATTTGTTGCTGCATTTCCTGCACTTGGTTGATTGTCAGGTGAGGAAAGGTCTGTTCAAATTGCGTCAGTTGATCGGAAAGCTCAGATCGAAGCTCCTTGATCAACATGTCTAATTCCTGCATGCGCTGCTGTTCAAATGTCAGTTGATCTTTTACTTTGCTCATTTCTGCCGCTTGATCATAAGTGACGTCCATTAAACAAGCTCGTTTGCTTTCGATTGCTTGAATATCTTGTTTTACGCCTTTCCATTCTTGAATCAGCTGGTGCAAAGACTGCGGATTCTGTACTGCTTCTACTGCTGCAGCTACTTCCGAATCGGGGGCTTTTTGAGATAAAAAGGAGAACTGTTTAACTAATTGATTGGCATGCGTTTCAAGCAGCTGCTTTGCAGCAAACATGTCTCTAGCATATTCCTCTGCCAGCTTGAGCTCTTTATCTATTTTTACAATCCATTCATCAATTTGGGCAACCGTTTCTTCATGGTCATTGTCTATCACAGCCTTTGGATCATGATGAATCGATCCACAAACAGGACATGGTTCACCGTCTACTAGCTCTGCCGCTAATTCTTTTCTTAATTCTGCCGATCTGACAACATCACGCTGTTTTAATTTTTCTTGTTTTTTGTCCTGCTCTTTATGACTCCATTCTGTAAGACCTCGTTCAAATTCACATACATAAAAATACAATTGCTCTATCGCTTGAAACGATTGATTTATTTTTTCATGATGATCTTTTTGCTGTTTTTGAAGCTTTTCATACGATTGTGTCGCCTTTGCTGAACGCTGTCTTAGCTCTTCAATTTTTTGTTCTTCCTTTTGAATGCTCACATTCATTCTTTGAACATTTTCACTGAAACGAAGTGCGTCTTGTACAAGTTTCCGCTCTTTGACAGAGACTTGTAATTGTTCCAGCTCATGCTTCAACTGTGTTTGTTTCGCAAGCGCACGCTCTAATAAAGATTGCAGGTTTTCGGCTTCCGCTTTTTTTTGAGTCAATTGCTGCGCTTTTTCATTGTTTTGCTGCTCTAGTACGGTCTTTTCCTGAAGTGCTGTTTCTTTTTTTCGTTCAATTTCTTTTAATTGAAGAAGCTGCTCTTTCTTTTGAAGAAGCTCTGGCTCATTTTCCATTTTCTTTTGCCGCGTTTGCTCATACTCCTGCGTCATTTGATCATAGATCGTTCGTTGATGAAGTAAATGTTTTTCTGCTTCCTGCTTCTCTTTTGATGCTTGAGAGAGCTGCTTTTCAGCCTTTGTTAATGCATCCGCATAAGGCTTTAATGTCTCTGCCTGCTCTGCAATGTGAAGTTGATTCTTTTTCTCTTCCATTGTGGATGCCAGCAGATTGAGGTTGTGTTGTTCCTTCTCGTACGCTTCTTGTTCCTTTTGATACTGCCAGATGGCTTGTGCTTTTGTAAAAGCAGTGAACGCTTCGTCCCGCGTTTGTTTTTTCTCATGAAAAATGGCTTGCGCCTGCGCAGCTGCTTCTTTAGCTTTCGCTAATGCCTCTGGACCAGCTTCTCCTAATCCTGTCAGTTCAGCCAGCAGTTCGTTTTTCTGTCCATAGTGATTTTGAGCCTTTGCGCGTAAACGTTTGACGAGCTGATCACCATATTTCTCCAAATTAAACAAACGCTGCAGCATTTGGCGTCTGTCGGCTCCTTTCAATGAAAGGAATTCCGCAAACTTTCCTTGGGGTAAAACAACCGCTCTCGTAAAATCGTCAATGGTTAAACCAAGTAATTCTTCTATTTTACGATTGACCTCACTTGCTTTATCTGCAAGAACTGTCTGCGTATCACCAATTTCAATCAATCGGCATAACGTCGTTCTAACCTTCATTTCATCTGCCCGTTTAAAGGCACGTTCCACTTTATAAGAAATATGGTGTTCCCTTTGCAAAGCGAACGTAAAGGAGACAGACAGCTTTTCTTCAGCTTGGTTCAAAATACCATGCGTATTATTGAGTGCACGTTCGACCTTGCCATAGAGTGCGAGTGTCATGGCATCTAATATGGACGATTTTCCGCTTCCAGTCGGTCCAAAAATACCAAACACACCTGCATCACATAAGGAGCTAAAGTCAATGGTTTGCTCTTCTCTGAAGCTATGAAGTCCTTTAATGGTTAGCGTGATCGGCTTCAATTCGCTTCCTCCTCTTGCATGTCATTGGCAAGCTCTAAAAATAGCTTGACAGTTTTTTCATCAGGTAGACCTCCACCTGTCTGACGCTCATAAAATTTCACGAACCGCTCTTCAATCGAGAGTTTTTCCACTTGTTTTTGTTCTTCTTTTTGCTGTAACTCTTTAAACTTTGGTCTAATATGGACAAATCCACTATGCTGTTTTCTAAGCTGATGAATTTGTTCGATCGACAGCTGATCTGTTAAGTGAATCTCTAAATCAATCCAGGCTTGAAGATCCCGCTTTTCATCCAGCCAACTGTGTACTTGGCTCAGCCCTTCAGTCGCCTTCCACTTCATAAGTGGTTTACCGCTTGATAAAAACACTTCTTTCCAACTTGCTGTTTCATTCGGTTTTGCATCCACAATGGTGACTGATTTGGCGTAGCCTGCTTCAGAAAAGCTGTATGCAAGTGGAGATCCAGAATAGCGGGCAATCGTTTTGGCACGTTTAATGGTTTGGGGGCGATGCAAGTGCCCCAATGCGACATAACAAGCCGCCTCAGGCAGACTTTCGGCCGCAACGGTATATGCACCTCCCACTTCAATAGGCCTTTCCGAATCCGTTTGACTGCCACCTGCCACATAAATATGACTTGTTGCGATATTGACCGTATCCGCCTGAAATTGGCTGCTTAAATGTTGAAACATTTGTTGTATTTTTAAATTGTACTGATCACGAAGCAGTTTCTCTTCAAATGTTTCAGCCAGCACCTCGTTTAACCTTGCTTCAGACGGGTAAGCGAGTGCGGCAATAGATAGACGTTCACTTGCAGAAGAAACATCGACATGAATTAAATCATTTGTCGGATATCCAATTAAATGAATCCCCTGCTCATTCGTTAAAGGAGATGCGGCTGATAAACGGTCTGGGTTATCATGGTTGCCAGAGATCACAACCACCTGACGCTTTCCTTTATCAGATAATGCAGACAAACTTTCATAAAAAAGCTGTTCTGCGCGAGCAGGAGGGTTCACGGTATCAAAGGCATCGCCTGCCATCACAACGACATCAATGTGTTCATCCTTGACGATTTGATTTAATTCATCTAAAAACTCAGCTTGCTCCTCAAGCCGGCTTCGGCCTTCAAGGGTTTTCCCTAGATGCCAATCCGCTGTATGCAGAATCCTCATGTGATTCACCTCTCATTCATTCCACCTATAAAGAAATTTCTAGATTTCCATCAAAGAAATAAAGGATTTTCTCCTCTAATGTTCTGTTTGTTAAACGTTCTACCGCTGCTGTATATAACGATATTTGCGTTTCATAGCGTTTTTTTAACATCGCTTCAGCTTCCTCTAATCCACTTGAGAATCTGCCAGTCACTCGATCTGTTTTATAATCAAGTAAATAGAGCTTGCCATCTGCTTCAAATAAACAATCGATCATTCCTTGAATGAGCACAGGTTCACCTTCTGCATCAATATGGCTGTATACCTCTTTAACCGGTAAAACCATACTAAACGATACTTCTCGTTTCACCCAGTCCGCTTTCTGCAGTTTTTGACCAATAGCAGTAGAAAAGAAGGCCACAATTCCTTCTCGATTGATGGACTGGATTTGTTCATCTGTTAGTAAGTCTTTCTCTTTTAAAGAATGGAGCAGCTCTTCTACACGAGATTCATCATATGGTTCATTTGAAGGAAGAGGGATATGCTGCATGACTGTATGCATGGCCGTCCCTTGTTCTGCAGCTGTGAGTGTTTTTTTCTTCATAAAAGCCGGTCGTTCGTACAGTGTCGCACGAGCTTTTCGAACGGAAGAAGGCACACTGTATTCATCCTGTATTTCTTTCATTCTTTTGATCTCGGAAACTGACTGCTTTGTCCCTACTTGGGAGGCCGCTAAATATGGATAACGCCATGAAAGTCTTTCTTTTACTTCCTCCTCGTAATCGCCATATCCTTGAACAGGCACACCTTCCATTAATGCTTGTAGCACTTCGTCTTGTTTTTGTTTTTCAAGTGACATGTCTTCTTGTAGAAGATCGGACGCTTGATGAAAGGTGATAGAAAATGATGATGGATGCGAGAGAACGACTTTTCTCGATTCTTCTAAAAGAGAAGACATCGCTTGATGACGGATAAGGGCAGGGCCAATAAAATCTAAGTATGTTCTCGCTTGATAACGTTCAAAATCAGGGAGAAGCCAGTCGTCTCCGTTTGCGGCATTTTGCCACTTACTTAAAGCTTTCACTTGATTTTTGACAGAGCCGACTAAAAATAATTTTTCCTTCGCCCTTGTGAGCGCCACATATAGAACCCTCAGTTCTTCAGATAACAACTCTTTTCTCATCTTTTTTTTCATCGCGATCAGCGGTAATGTTGCATAACTAATTCTCAGCTCAGGATGAATATATTTGCTGCCAAAACCTAATTCTTTATCGAGCAAATAGGACTGGTTTAAATCCATCATGTTAAAGTTTCTGCCAAGTCCTGCAGTAAATACAACAGGGAATTCGAGTCCTTTACTGCTATGAATGGTCATCATGCGGACAACATCCTCTGTTTCACTGAACGTTTTTGCCGCTCCAAGATCATCTCCACGCTCTTGCATTCTTTCAATAAATCGAAGAAATCGAAACAGCCCTCTAAATGCAGCCTTTTCATACTGTTTCGCTCGATCATATAAAGCCCGAAGGTTTGCCTGTCTTTGCTTACCTCCTGGCATCCCGCCGACATAATCTAGATATTGTGTATCTCGGTACACTTCCCAAATCAGTTCTGCTACCGAATGCTGAATCGAAAAATCACGCCATTTGCGTAATTGAAGGAAGAATCGCTCCAGCTTTCTGCATGTCGGATGATCAGAATGTGTCACACTCATAAATGCCTTCACAGCGTCATAATAAGTGCCTTTTTTATCACTGGTTCTAATCAGTGCCATCTCATTTTCGTCTAAATGAACAAGAGGTGACCTTAAAACAGCAGCGAGCGGAATATCTTGATATGGATTATCAATCACTTTTAACAAAGAAAGAATGACAGATACCTCTGTCGCTTCAAAATAGCCTGAGGAAAGATTCGCATAAACAGGGATTCCCTGCTTCTTCAACTCTTCCATCATTTGCGGAGCCCACGGCATTGAGCGAAGCAAGATCACAATGTCTCGATACTGCAAGTTGCGGGTCAGCTGCTGTTTTGCATCGTACACTTGAAAAGGCTGTTCTACCAATTCTTTTATTTTCTTTGCAATCACTCTCGCCTCAAATTGTACCGTCTCTAGCTCTTCTCGTTCTTCATCGCTTTCTGTGTCGTGCTGATCTAAATGAACAAGAAGCATTTCTGTCGTCGTGTCTTCGCTTTGCGGATAACTCGCTCCAAGCTTTAATTCAGCTTGTTCGTCATATTCAATTTCTCCAACTGTTTCTCCCATCAGCTGTTTGAACAGAAAGTTGGTACTGTCTAAAACATCAGCCCGGCTACGGAAGTTTTTATTTAGATCAATTCTTTTACCTGTTTCTTTGCTATCTGCTTTAAATTGTTTATATTTATTTAAAAAGAGCATCGGCTCTGCAAGTCTAAAGCGATAAATGGACTGCTTCACATCACCAACCATAAAGCGATTGCCTTCTGCCGGTTGTTTTCCTTTAGACACAAGCTTTAGAATCGTTTCTTGGACAAGGTTTGTATCCTGGTATTCATCCACGAGAACTTCTTCAAATTGCTGTTGATAGTATTTAGCCGCTTCTGTTTCAATGAGATTTCCTTCTGCGTCCTGCTTCGCTAAAATGCGCAAACAATAATGTTCTAGATCCGAAAAGTCTACGATTGATTTTTCTTGTTTTGCTCTTTCGAAACGCTCTCCATATTGAATCACAAGCTCTACAAGTGTTTCTACAACTGGCTTCATTTCAGCCAAGCTTTTTAAATGCTGATCGGGACTGCGCATAAAATATTCATCTTTTAGCTTTTCTAATTGTTTTTTGGCTTGATTGCGTGCATCTGTTGCTTTTTCTAACAGAGCCGGGTCATAGTCATCCCCTTTGCAAGTCTTTAACCTTTTAAAATTGATATTTGGCAAAAGCTTATAAAGTGTCTCAAAATCATCTTGATGCCTTATTAATTCATTTACTTGCTCTAAATCATCTATGAAATTCTCTGCTCTCGGTGCTGGACCGCCCGGCTCTTTTGATAAAGTGAGCGCTTGTTCCAGCAGTTCCTGACAGCTTCTTAAAACGAGAGAAAGGTCCTCTTTGATATATGGATAAAAGGGTAATTCTTCTACCTTTGTCTGTGTATCCACATCATAAAGAGAAAGGAATGCCCGCATCCATTGTTCGGGCGCTGGATGTGACCTAGAAAACTCATAAATTCTTTTGACAAGCCATTGAAGATCTAAATCATGCCGATCAGATGTGTAACGATCAACGAGTTCAAAGAATGACGGCTTTCCAGCCTTATACTCATCCTCAAACAGTTCATCTAACACTTCATCTCCTAATAATTCTCCTTCTGTTTGATCAGCCAAACGAAAACCTGGATCAAGGTCAATCTCATAATAAAAGGTACGGAGAACTTGCAAACAAAAAGAGTGCAAGGTAGAAATATTGGCACGATTCATAAGTGACAGCTGTCTCCGCATATGAAGTGATCCAGGGTTTTTAGATAGTTCTTTTTCAAGTGCTTCAGTGATCCGGTGCTTCATTTCTGCTGCTGAAGCATTGGTAAAAGTCACTACGAGCAGCCTGTCCACATCAACTGGCTGCTCCGGCCGAGTCATTTTTCGAATCAGCCGTTCAACCAAGACCGCTGTTTTCCCTGACCCTGCCGCCGCAGCAACAAGAATATCTTGTCCTTCTGAAACGATGGCGTTCCATTGGTCATCTGTCCAAGTACTGTTATTCGGTTTTGGTATTTGCATACTGATCCCCTTCTTTTTTGATCCGGTCTAACATGACATCATCCTTCTCAGATGTGAGCACCCTAAATTCATTATCTTCTATTGATTCATCAAATTGGCAAATAGACTTAAAAGAGCAAAAGCGGCAAGGGGTCTGATCCTTTAATTTATATGGGTTTATCTCTACCTCACCGCTTGTAATTCTTTCTCCTGCCTCTTCAAAGGTTCGCCGAACGTGTTTAGTGAGAATGTGAAAATGATCTTCACTTAATACCGCAGAGTCAGATCGGAAAGAACCATCCTTTTTCAAACCAGCTTGGATGACTTGTGACCTTCCTGATTCGAGTGTTTGATCCATCAACTTCACTGCTTCCACATCTTCGAGCAATAGACCCTTCATTTTAAATTTCTTCAATATTTCCTGCTCAATTGCATCCTCTGCGAGCGGAATAGGCGCTTGAATCAGCGGGTCATGAATATGGAAGTATAAAATCCCTGCCGGTGTCGCTTCCATGCCAAGCCATTCTTTAGAATACGTAATGGTCAGGTCTAAATAAGTGAGCATTTGCAAGGCTAAACCGTAGTAAACTTCTGCTAGATCAAGCCCCTTCTCACTGGACTTATAGTCGACAATTCTTAAAAGAAGTCCTTTTGATCCTTCTGCTTTATCCACTCGGTCAATCCTTCCAACAAGCTCCATCGTGCAGCCGTTTTTTAATTGAAAAGTAAACGGCGGCAGAGGTCCTTGACCTCCAAAACCTAACTCAAGTCCAACCGGAGAGAATCCGCTCACTTTTGCATGTTCGCTTAATATAGAAGACACCCTGATGAGGATTTTTTGGAGCTTTTCTTTTATATAAGCATGCCGATTAGAGCTTAATAAAATTTCTTTTTGCAGACGTGGAGCCAGCTGTTCGATTGCATGCCTTGAGTAGGTCACACAATCTTCCTTCGTTAAGTTTTTCCAATCCTTTTTTTGTTCAACAAGCGTATCTGAAATCAGTTTTAAAGCCGAGTGAAAGAGCTGGCCGATATCAGGTGCTTCTAATTTGTAAAATTGTCGATCTTTTAGTTTTAGCCCGTGGGAAGCAAAATGAGAAAATGCACATGCATTGAATTTCTCCATTCTTGAAACACTGCCCTGAATATGGTCACCGTAAAGTTCTTTTGTGACATTCGGCTTTAAACGTTTCGCTCTATTTGTAAAGAACAAGCTGGACATGATTTTTTTTGATACGTCGCGGTTGGACGAGGTCATCAAATGATTATATACACTCCACCATACGCCGCTGATCGGATATTGATTGAGCCATTGTTGCAGCTGCGAAACGGTATAGGATAACGAGACATGCTCGTTTGTTACAAATTTTAATTGCTCCTGATCATTCAACTGCTCTGGATCTAACACATAGAGGGCTTGCTGATGGTTTGGCATCAGTTCCTCACAATACTTGATGAGGGTCGAAGGCAAAAGAGATCGCCCTTCCGTATCTGAAGCTGAATAGGATACATACAGGTAGTGCGATGGACTGGACAGCGCTTGATAAATCAAAAATTGTTCATCCAGCAGCCGTTCCTTCCCTGTCTCTGCCAGCTCTGCTCCTGCACGTTTTAACCATTCCCGGTCGTCCTCAGACAATACACTTTCATCAGAGGGCCGCGCAGGTATAACCCCATCATTTACTCCAATGAGAAACGTACACTTTACTTGATACATTCTGGATAAATCCATACTTCCGATAAAGACTTGGTCAAGTGAAGGGGGAATCAAAGCGAACTTGAGAGAGGACAGTCCTGTATCCATCATCTGTTGAAATAATGGAAATGAGAGCTCCTCCTCGCCCAGCATTTCAACAAATTCATCCATTAATTGAATGACAGCATCCCATACTTGCCCATGCTGCATCGCTTCAGCTAACCTGCCTGCTTCTTCTGCCTCAAGCCTTGCCTTTTCAAGCTTTTCTGGCACTTGGGCTTCTTCTAGAAAGACATACACTGCCTCCACCATGTCTCTTAGCTTTTGCGCTTTTTTCAATCTTTTTTGCAATTGAAAGAGAGGTGGAACAATCCATTCTTTTACATCATTCAGCATTTGCTCCATTTCTATTTCTTGATCGGTTTGTCCAAAATCTTCATCTAGTGATTGGAAGCGGCGATAATGAAATCGTGAACCATTCGTCCAGCGTTCACCTTTTACACCGTAAGCAATACAATAGTTTTCAAGCTGATCTGCCTGTTCTCTTACTTTGTTTTTGGCGAGTTCAAGCGGAAATAAGAACTCCGTTTTCACACAGCGAAACACCGCCTCATACCGCCAGTTCCCTTTTATGACATCGAGGCTCGAACGAATGAACTCAATGAGCGGATGATACTGCATCGATTCATTTCCATCAATAAAGAAAGGAATATCGTAATCTCGAAACACCTCTTTTAACGTATCTTTATAGTCGTCTACATGTCTTGCAACAATTGAGATGTCTCGTAACCTAAGACCTTCCCCTCTTACTAAATCAAGAATATCTCTCGCTACTCCCTCAATTTCAGCTCGTTTATTTGCACTTTTCGATACGGTAAGGTGAGGCGTTTCTTCTTGATACGGCTGCAAAGGTCTCTGTTCATATTGATTTTCTAAATAAGCTAGATCTTGGGTATGAAGATGCCGCTTATTTCTCTCCAAAATGTTCTCAGAAATAGCCGCTCCGCACTCTTTGGCCAGCTGATAAAGCTGGGAATATGTCTTACCTGTCATGCGAAATAAATCAAGTTCATTTGGCTGCGTGTCATGATAGGAACGATCCACTGTGAATGCAGCTGTTATTTTTTCTGCATGTAGCAAAAGCTGTTCAATGACAAGAAGCTGTTGGGGGGTAAACTGATAAAAACCATCTATATAAATGTGTGCCCCTCTCAATTCTTCTGATAAAGGAATTTGCTGAGCCAGAAGTGTCAAGTAATCCTCTGAATGCACATACTCATCTTGCAGATGCTGCTCCATCTGCTGATAAAGAACATGAAGATCATGCAATTTTTCCGCCGCACGTCTTTCTTCTGTATACTCTGAATGCATGCTGGATGCCGAGATTTTTTCAATATCCTCTGGCATCATACAGTACCTTTTGAATTCAGCCATCGTCTTTTCTATTTGCTCAACAAATCCCGGTTTATCACTCGCCTTTTTGAATACCTTAAACTTGTCTTTCTGTTCTTCTATTACTTTTCTTAAGAGCATTTGAATCCCTGTGCTTGTGACAAATTGACGGTTCGCACCGCCAGTCTGCTGTAATATAGACCAGGCAAGCCGAGTAAAACTAAAGACTTTGGCCCTGATCATTCCACCAGCTTCAGATGTTTTTGCAAGCTCATATTCCATTAAAAATGTCATTTGATCCGGGACTAAAAAAATGATTGGCGGACCCAGCGGATCAAGCCGAAGTTGTTCTTTGATTTCTTCTAGAATTGCAGTCGTTTTTCCACTCCCCGATCTGCCTGCTAAAAACTGAATCTCCACGTTCCACAACACCTTTCTTATGTACTCATATTCTAGCGAAAATAAAGGTAAATAGCTATTTTCCTATCACCTTCCCTTTCTCCTCCGATTGAAAAGAAAATAGGCACCTTTCCCGACTCTTTTCATATCATAAACCATCATGATCTAAAAGGAGGCTGGCAATATCATGTATTACGGTTATTATGACTACTCGCCATATGACATGCGCCAAAACACAAGGATCATTGCAGACCTTGAAAAGGCCATCAATGGCGAATATTCTGCGATCCAATGCTATGAAAAACTTGCACAAAAAGCAAAAAATCCTGAAGCGAAAAAAATCATTCAAGAAATACGTCAGGATGAAGTCAGACATTATCAGCTATTTACAAAGCTATACTATTCTTTGACTGGTAAAAACCACAAACCAAGCATAACAGAGCCTTGTCCAGACCAATTTAGGGAAGGTCTCTTATTTGCCTTTAAAGACGAACAAAAAACAGTCGATTTTTACTTAACGGTATCAGACTATGTCCGTGATCAAGGAACAAAGGAATTAATGAAGCGTATTGCTCAAGATGAACAGCAGCATGCTGTCTGGTTTCTATATCTTTTAACGCACCATGTTTCTTAGATAACCCTATTTTAATAGGAGATCGTATGTTCCGTCAAAAAATGAAATTGCTTTTTTGCTCATTCAATATGTGAAATAAAGGGCTGTCATCATCAAAACGCCTCTTCGCTTTTCCTTTTTTAATGATAAAACGACCTTTTGACCATAAAAAAACTCCTCTGCTACAAATCGCAGAAGGAGTTTTTTGTTATTTAATGAAATTTTGCTTCATTGCTTTGCTGCTGTTGTTTTAACAATCCATCAATCGATAGCATCTTGCTGCCACTAAGTGTCAAGTAAAGCGCCATGACCATTAAAGAAAGTTCAAATTCATAACCGCCCACAAATCCTCTTGAAAAACCAACTGTGATAATGGCTACAGCCATAATTGGCACAAATAAAGCTGCGAAAAGACGTGTGCCTAAACCTAGAATCAGGGCAATTCCACCAACCAGTTCAATTGTTTTGACAATATAGGCCATAAATTCAGGAACACCAATTTGACCAAAAAATGCAGCAGTGCCTCCTAGTCCACCTTGATATGCTTGAAGTCCATGTAAAAAGAAAATAATGCCTAAGATGACGCGTACAAAAAGTGTTCCTATTTCTTGATTTGTTTTCATATAGTGATTTCCTCCTATTTTTACACTACATCATGTAATGTTCATTCGTAAAAAAAATTAGTAATTTAAGTTGAGCATAATCATTAAGACCACCATGAGGATGGTTGATGTCACAATTGGGATAAGTGGTACATTGAAAGGTATGTTGTATGTTGGGTTTAAGATTTTTTGGATTCTTAAATTTAATGCTCGGTCTCCAAAGGACACGGCAAATTTCGTTTGTTTTTGAAACTGGGTTCTATTTTTAATGAGTTTCAAAAGGGCTTGCCCTACTCCAAGCTCAGTCCCTGTCTGCTGAATGGCATAGTCATCTGCAATGACCTCACGAAAAACGGAGTAACTTTGTCTCATATGCTTTAACACAGGAATGTACCAAATCACTTTTGTGAGCATAGAGAAAGTGAAAGTCTTTAAAGGGTCGTAGCTGTATTTGTGATGTAATTCGTGATAGACAACCGCATCGATTTCTCCTTCATCCAGCATGTCTATAAGCGCTGTTGAGAGATACACTTTTGGCCGAAGCATCCCCATTGCGAAAGCAAGCGGTTCATGGCAATGAAACACAATGATCTCATTTCTATACTTGTCTGATAGACTTTGCGTTGAATGTTGATCGACTGCCATCATCATATTTCTTTTGAAATGAAGATACTTTCTGATCTGCTTTGTCATATAGAAAACGGCAAAACCAAGCGTATACAAGACGAACGCATCCAGAAAATACTTTAAAGGAGTGAATCCATAAAATTCGAGAACAGATTGACATACATGGATCAGGTTATATGCTTGATTCCAGCCAAAAAAGCTTGAGAGTACATAATAGCCCATCTGGTAAAAGATCACTAAGCCAATCAATATACCGCCTAAAAACAGCAGACTCGACTTCATTTTAATCATGTCGTTTCTCCTCTTTTTTGGATGCAAGCCTTGCTTCGAGTACCTTCAGTAATTCAGGATCAGCACTTTCAATTGCGTCCACCATATGATTGACTGCAAGGGGGCCGAAATCATCCATCAGTCCTTGAGTAATCCATTTCGTTTGCTCATTTAGAAATTCTTCTTTTGTTAAAACAGGGTTATAGATAGATGAACGCCCTTTTGTTTTCTTTTCCACAATTCCTTTTTCGGTTAATCGATTGAGTACCGTCATGACCGTGTTGAAATTAATTGGCTTCTCATCTGACAGCTTCTGCTGTACCTCTTTAATCGGCATATCCTCACCTTGATAAAGGATCTCCATAATCCTTCCTTCTAAAGGACCGAAAAAGCGGTTCAATCCCTTTTCGTTATATTTAAAAGAAGGAATTTTCATGTCATCACCTCACACTATGTAGTGTAGTGTAATTGAAAATGATAGTCAACTGATAACAAAAATAGGGGAAAATCGTTGTATATTGTATTTGTTTTTGGCAAAAATTATATGTCATTTATATCAAAAACAATCTTTTTTCTAACAGAGTTAACCATAAGATAATCTTATGAAAATACTAAAAAAATTCGTATTTTATTTATAGAGACTTTTGTATTATAGTGAAGATAACAACATTTCACTTACTGAACAAATATACAGGAAGAAGGTTTATATGTGATGAAGCAAGGAAACAGCCTTCGAACCGATCTCATTTTGATTGCGGTAAGCGGTTTAGGTGGATTCCTTTTGTCTCTAACAGGGATGTCTATCGGCTGGATGATTGGCACATTAATGACAGCTGCATTTATTGCCCTGCGCCGTCCCGCCCTGTTTCAGCGTAAAGGAAAGAATACCTTACGTATTCACAGCAGATGGCTACTCCTTGGTCAATTCATTCTCGGAATCGAACTAGGACAAAAAATGAACATGAAAGTCCTTCACATTTTCGCTGAAAATTGGCTTCCCGTGAGTTTCATGCTCGTTTTTTCTATTTTATTAGCCATGCTCTCCGGGTTTGTCTTATGGAAGCTGAGTAAAACAGATATGCTGACCAGCTTTGTTGGCACTGCCCCCGGCGGTCTTTCCGCTATGCCGGGCATCGCCCAAGAGGTTGGAGCAAATACAGCTGTAGTGAGTCTCGTACAAACGATACGTGTGTTAATGGTCGTACTGACCATTCCATTTACGGTATTTTATTTAAATACAAAAAGCCAATCAGATGCGGTAGTCGCCCAAGGCAGCGCCTTCTCATCAGGCGTTTTCACAATATCAAACATTTCTTGGACTGCTGCACTCATTTTAGGGGCATGGCTGATGTCACGCCTAGCCGTGCGTCTTCACTTTCCTGCCCCTTGGCTCATCGGCAGTATGTTAGGTGTAGCAGCTCTCCAAGTAGGGGCAGGCGCCTTGACAGGTCATGATTTGATTCCTTACTGGCCAGCCCAAGCGAACATTGCGTCACAGGTATTTCTAGGGGCAACCATCGGGTCAAAAATGAATAAACAAATGTTTGTCGGGCTAAAAAATACCTTGATTGTGGCCGTCGTCAGCTCAGCCGGATTGATTGCCGCGACCGTTCTCAGTTCAATTGCCATTGCAGAAATAACAGGTATTTCTGTCATTACGGCCATTCTTGCTTTTTCGCCTGGCGGTATTGCAGAAATGGCAACAACAGCTGTTACACTTCATGAGGATTCCACCTTTGTTGTGGCTGTACAAGTCGTTAGAATTATTTTGGTCATCGCCATGCTACCACCGTTTTTTCGTTTCTTACATCATGTCTGGGCAAAAAGACAGACTGATTATAAAACCGCTAAATAAAAAGAGCCGCTTTGCATAAGCAGAGCGGCTTTCAGATTGTCTGACAACGGGCTAAAATGATGTTGATTTTAGCCCGTTGTCTTCTTTTCAGCGTGATAGAAAACCTTTGAAGTCTAGGAAGGTCGAGCACCAGAGCGGAGCGAATTTGACATTCGTGAGCACTGGAGCGCAGACATGACAACGAATGCGAGGGTTTGTCTACACGCTGAGCCGCTTTGCATAAGCAGAGCGGCTCTTTTTTATTCATCATGATTCCTTTTTACACCGACTACTTGATCCTTTGAGATCGTTCCAAAATGCCGGCTGTCAAAGCTATGTATTCGATTATCTCCGATCACGAAGTAATGATTGTTTTGTATGTTCTGACGACCGGTGATGGCTTTCAGCTGAAAATCACCTGTTAGGACGTTGCCCATTTTATGTTTTTTCTGCTCTTTTAAATACGGCTCTTTCCATTTTACACCATCAACAAACAGTTGATCATCTTCATATTTAATTGTTTCTCCTGGAAGTCCAATGACCCGTTTGATCAAGATTTGATTTTTAGGGCCATGAAATAACACATAGTCAAACCGGCTAATTTTCGTGAGTTTTGGCGAGAACTTGTTAATTAATAATTCTGTTCCATCTGTAAATGTCGGGTCCATACTAACCCCTTCTACTTTGTACGTGACAAACATGAAATTCTTTACTTGGAACAACAAGACGATGCATGTAATAATCATGAACCATAGCAATGGCTTCTTTTTCATTAAGAGCCTCCTTTGTCCTCACGCTGACTCATCCGAATATTCAACCTATTTTCTACTCTCTTTCCAACATACCATAATAAAGCAATGACTAGAACCGCAAAAACACTTCTTAACGGATTCTTTACTAAAGCAGAAATGTCATAGCCGATAAAACTAATAATAAAGAGCATGACACACTTCCCTGATAAAGCAGCTAATGAGAACTGCCAGACGCTGATTCTTGATAGACCTGCTACGACATTAACGGCAGCAGAAGGTGTGAAAGGAAAGCAGAGTAAAATAAACAACGGACCAAATCCCCGCTTTTCAACCCAAAGCATTAGCTTTTGAATAGAAGGGTGTCTGCTAATAAAGTTCAACATCCTCATCTGTCCAAATTTTCTGATCAGTAAAAAGACAAGGATAGAACCTGCACTTGCACCAATCCAGGTCAATAAAAAGCCTTCCCATAGCCCAAAAGCATTTGCATTGGCCACCGCAAATGCCACGAGAGGTAAAAACGGTAGAAATGCTTCTATTAAAGGGAGTAATATAGCCACAATGGGTCCAAAAGCCTTGTAGCTTTCAAAAAATGATGTGATATTTTCATGAGTAAATATAGCAAGAAATGATGGCAACTTGTTTGACTCCTTCAAGGTTTGTCTATCTTTCATTTTACATGGAAAACATAAAAATATACAAATGAATCCCTCTCAGCCCCCCTTGAGATTTTTCAACTCATCCGATATAATAAATAAGAACAAGTGTTCTATATATAAAGAAAGCAGGCATGGACATGACGAGATTATCAAACGTACAACTTCAGATGATGGAACAAGCCATCTTTCTTCCAATGGTCATCTCCATCCTCAATCGTGATTTGACGCACCTTAAAAAACATCAAACATTCAAACTAAATGAACCATATATTCAGCTAGTCACCTCTTCATTAAAAGAAGCACAAAAAGCCCTTTATCAACTGAAACAACAGTTACGTAAAGAAAAAATGAACGTACAACAAATTGAACACGATGAAGGATTTACGACATATTTATTTCTGATAAATGGCTATGAAGAAAAGCATAAATATTTTAATCCCCGTATACGTCATCGTGTAGAGGAAATGCTCACCCATTATTTTCTCCATTCAGGAAAATAATATGGTTATATTTTACATTTACAGAAGGAACTCTTTAGTTTTTGGCGAATTGATTGTTATACCAAAAATTAGGAGGTTCCAACTCATGTTCAAAAAAATAACAGCACTTACCTTAGCAGCAGGATTACTTGTGCCAAGTACCGTTTCGGCATTAGAACCACTGCAAACAGGAAAACAAGCCCCAGCAGCATCTGCACAAATAACAAGTGTAGCCTATACAACGGTTTCTATCGTTGGAAAACGAGTGAAGTTTGAAGTGAAAGCACTCGAAAATCCTTTTAACATGAATTACTATAATCGAATTGCTTGGACGAGTACGGACGAAGAGCCAAGTGTATTCAATGACAATATTCTATCGGTCATTATCGCTAAAAAAACCGGACAGGCTTATCAAGTCTTTTCATACGAAGCGCTCACTTCGGTAAAGGACAAGATTGAATCAGGTCAAAAGGTGTATGGCTGGGCGCTTGCTTTAAATGGTGTGTGGTACCCAACGATGCCTGCAACCCTCTATTATTAAAAAAAGCCTGCCACAGTGGCAGGCTCTTTCTCCATTATGATAATTCGAGCTGTTTTCTCAGCTCTTGTCTCACTTCTTCTAATCCTGGTCCATCTAACTCAAAGTAATACACATTCCCAGGCTGGTAATCGTGCCCTTTTAACTGGATGGTATCCACTGATTTTAATGAACTCAGTAAAGGGAATAGACCGATCAACTGTTTCATGGATAAATTGGTGGAGACGTTATCCCCAAGTGTATCAATGATGTTGTCATAAGACGGTATGGAAGAAATGGATTTGGATTTTTCAAAGATGGCTTGAAGTGCTTCCATTTGGCGCTTTCCGCGCATGAGATCACTATCTGCCTTTCTCGTTCTCACAAACGCTAATGCTTCTTCACCACTGAGCGTATGCGTGCCTGTTTCCACATGAACTTTTCCTTTTGAATCCTTTTCCATTTGTTTTGCAATGCCTTCATCTTCAATCGTTACGTCAATTCCATTTAGCTCATCGACAATGTCTTGAAACGCCTTAAAGTTTCCTGCAATCACATAGTCTACCGGGATGTTTAACAAATTCTCTACCGTTTTGACTGATAAATCTGCACTCCCAAACGCATGGGCGTGAGCAATTTTATCATATCCTCTCCCCGGTATATCAACATAAGAATCACGAGGAATACTTAGGAGCTTAATCGTTTTGTCTGTTCGATTCACCGTCGCCAGTAAGACCGCATCACTTCTTGCTTCGTCTACCGTTTCACCTGGACGGCTGTCAATCCCTAAGAGCAGCACCGAAAAGCTATCTTTTCCTGGATCAAAAGCTTTCACACGCTTTTGCGAGGTCTCTCCTCTTTCTAAAGATACTTGCGCTTTATTCGACGCTTTTGAAATTTTATAGTATGCGTATCCTGTGACAGATACTGCCATGATCATGACAAATGCCATGATAAACAGCACGACTTTCACCCAAGGTCTTAGCCTTCTTTTTGATCTTGTTTTCTCCTTCATCCTTTCCGAACCCTCACTCTATCTTAGTCTCACAATGTAGGTTCCACTATAACATATTTTGATGAAAGTTTCCTGCATGCAACATATTTTTATGTATCCACAATAAAAAAGCTGCTCAAAATGAGCAGCTTCAGATTGCTGACAAAGGGCTAAAATGAACTTGATTTTAGCCCTTTGTCTTCTTTTCAGCGTGATAGAAAACCTTTGCAGTCTAGGA
>NZ_JBQENU010000001.1:413153-571277 GCF_052044605.1 Bacillus sp. 22483
ACCTTTGCAGTCTAGGAAGGACGAGTACTGGCGCGGAGCGAATTTCACATTCGTGAGCACCAGCACGCAGGACTGACACCGAATGCGAGGGTTTGTCTACACGCTGAAGCTGCTCAAAATGAGCAGCTTTTCATCCATTACTTTTGTTCAATTCCTTTTTTCACTTCATCAATCATCGCATTCAATGATTCAAGGCCGCCGCCTGCTAAATACCACATGTCAGAGTTTAAATACACCACATGATTGTTTTTAACCGCTTTGACTGATTTCACATAATCATTTTCAACAAGCTGTTTCGCAGACGTTTCTTCTCCAATTGCCGCGCCTCGATCCACGACAAATAAGTAATCTGGGTTCGTTTTGACCATATACTCATACGAAATGCTTTGTCCATGTTTATCAGATGGCTCTAGCTTTTGATCTGCTGGTGTGATGCCAAATACATCATGGATCAGACCATATCTTGACTTAGGACCAAATGCCGTCATTTTGCTGTCGTTTGCCATAATGACGAGTCCATTTTTCTTTAACTCTTTGGCTTGTTTCTTTAATGCAGCCACTTTTTGGTCAATGGCAGAAAGTTCTTTTTTGACTTTGTCTTCCTTATCAAAAATCTTTCCTAATGTTTCAGCATTCTTTTTAAATGATTCCATATAGTTTGCGTTATCTACATCCATATAAATCGTCGGAGCAATTTTAGAAAATTCATCAAATGCATCTGCTTGACGGTGCTGAATAATGATCAAGTCAGGCTTCATCTCTGCAATTTTCTCAAAGTTTGGCTCTTTTAACCCGCCGACATTTTCATATTTGTCACTTTCATATTTAGATAAATAGTGAGGAATTACTTGTTTTGGTAATGCTGTCACGTTGACACCAAGCTTATCAAGTGTATCGAGACTTCCCATATCAAAGACGACGACTTTTTTCGGGTTTTTCTTGACCTTCACACCGTCTTTATTCAACATATCCTTTACTGTTACGGTTTCCTCATTCGTTCCCGCTGTTTTTCCTTGGTTACCACAGGCAGCAAGGACAGCAATCGCTGTTAATACTGTTATCATCCAAATCCATTTTTTCATGATTGATCACCTCTTCATTTTTTCAAGAAAAATATAAGCAAATACGCTCACCACGAATGACTTCGATCGGTATGCGCATGTCATAAATGTGTTCAAGTGCTTCTGTTTGAATCACTTCATCAACGCTTCCTTCTTTGATCACCTGCCCCTCTTTTAAGGCGACGATGTGATCTGAATAGACAGATGCAAAGTTAATATCATGGAGAACAACAACAATCGTTTTTCCAAGATCTTTCACGAGCTGCTGAAACAGCTTCATCATTTCAACTGAATGGTTCATATCTAAATTATTTAAAGGCTCATCTAAGAAAATATAATCCGTATCCTGAGCTAGCACCATGGCAATAAAGGCTCTCTGCCTTTGTCCGCCGCTTAGTTCATCTAAATATTGATGCTGGATTTCGATGAGTCTCATGTATTGAAGCGACACATCTATCATGTTCTCATCTTCTTTTGTCAAGCGCCCTTGAGAGTAAGGAAAGCGGCCAAAGCTGACAAGCTCACGAACGGTCAAACGCACACTCATGTGGTTCGACTGCTTCAAGATGCTCATTTTTTTCGCAAGCTCCTGAGGAGAGTACGCACGATAAGGTTTGTCCTCTAAATAAGCTTCCCCAGTATCAGGTTGAATCAGGCGGCTCATGATGGACAAAAGCGTACTTTTGCCTGCGCCATTTGGACCAATGAGAGAGGTCAGCTGTCCTTTTTTTACACTGACAGTTGTTTCGTGAAGCACTGTTTTTCCGTTATATGTCTTACTGACTCCCTTCATCACGACCATGAACGACTCTCCTTTAAAAGTAGATAAATAAAATACAGTCCGCCGACTAAATCAATTAGCACACTAAGCGGTGTTTGAAACGTAAATACCTTTTCCACAAGAAATTCCCCGCCTACAAGCGCAATGACACTAATGAAAAACGAGCCTAATAGCAAGTACGTGTGCCGATATGTACGAAACAGCTCTCTTGCCACATTTACGACGAGTAAGCCAAGAAACGTAATCGGGCCGACGAGGGCCGTCGCAATAGAAACAAGGACGGCAATGACGATCAGCATCTTTTTTGTGATCCTGTCATAGTCAATCCCGAGATTCACAGCCTGTTCCTTTCCTAACGACATGACATCTAATTTCGCGCGGAAGGTCCATATATAAAGACAAAGTGCCGCAAATAAAAGAGAAGCGAAGAGTAAAATATCTGTGTTCATGTGATTAAAGCTGGCAAAGGACTTGTCCTGTACGACTTGGTATTCATTCGGGTCAATGAGCATTTCCATAAAGGAAGAAAGACTTTTGAACAATGTTCCAAACACAATCCCGACAAGCAGGAGTAAGAAAATATGCTTGTTTTTGCGCTTGAACATGACCGTATAGAGCAGCACAGAAAACAGAATCATTAATCCAACGCAGAGAAAGAAATTCAGGTTCTTATTCGCGATCATCAAATTGGTCGATCCAAAAAGATAAATAATCGCCGTTTGCAAAAACAAGTAAAGCGCGTCTAACCCTAAAATACTTGGCGTTAAGATTCGGTTGTTGGTCAATGTTTGAAATACAACAGAGGAAAAGGCAATCGCGCCTCCTGTCAAAGTCATGGCAAGCACCTTTTTTAAACGGCTCGGCACTGTGTACTCCCAGTACCCCATTTGAAAGGTGACGAAGATGACAATGAATACGGCTGCAATGGCTGCAATGAGAAATAATGTTCGTTTCTTATGCATAGCGCTTCCTCCTTAATAACATGTACAGGAAGATCGCACTTCCAATAATGCCGACCATAAGCCCGACAGATATTTCATATGGATAAATGATCACTCGTCCGAGCACGTCACATATGAGCACAAAAATGGCCCCTAATAAAGCCGTATGCGGAAGGCTCTTTTTCAAGTGATCCCCTCGGTAGATCGATACAATATTCGGAATGATTAAGCCGAGGAAAGGTAGCATGCCAACAGTCAAAATCGTTACAGAAGTAATCATCGAAACAATCACCAAACCAACTGCCATGACACGTTTATACGTTAAACCTAAATTGACGGCAAAGCTCTCACCCATACCAGCCACTGTAAAGCGGTCAGCATATAAATACGCGATGATCAATAGAGGAACACTCACATAGAGCAGTTCATAACGCCCCTGAACAATAAGAGAAAAATCCCCTTGCAGCCATGCGGATACGTTTTGGATCAAATCATATTTATAGGCTATAAACGTGGAAATTGAACTAATAATTCCGCCAAACATTAAGCCGACTAACGGTACGTAGATCGTATCGTTCACCTTAATATGGCGTAAAATTTTTAAGAATAATAGATTGCCAGCTAACGTAAATAAAAACGCAATCGCCATTTTCATCAGCGGGCTTGCCTGTGTAAAAACAAGCATAGCGGTTAAAATACCCAGCTTGGCACAATCCATTGTTCCTGCAGTCGTTGGAGAGACAAATTTATTTCTCGTCATGCTTTGCATGATAAAACCGCATAAGCTCAGGCTCATGCCAGCAAGCACAATACTCATCAGCCGCGGGATGCGACTTGAAAATAAGGTGTTCATTTGTTCATCTGATAGATGAAACAACTGTAAAAGAGGCAGGTCCTGTACTCCGACAAACAGCGACGCACATGCCAAACACACAAACAACAAACTTAATTGGTACAACTTCATACAGGGTTCACACTTTCTATCAAGCTCTCTGCCACAAATGATTATCATTATCAATTAACGGCAGTTCATATATTATCATATTTAGTGAAATATTCAATAGTAGAATGAGAAAGGGTGAAAACTGCATAAAAAAACAGCTTTTAGGATCAGCTGCTTTTTTACGCTTCAATATTCAATTGAAACTGCCCTTGCAGTTCCTCTTCAGCCTCTTGAAATAACTGCCGCAAATTCTCTGCATAACCACCAAGCTCGTCTTTGCAAACTTGATAATGAATCCACGTGAGCTCTACAGGCATACTCACTTCTCCTGTTAAACAGTCCCAAAGGGCATCAAGATTTTCCCCGTAATGATCAGGAAGTTGTAACACTGTTTTTAGTTGATCATGAAGCTCCTCTTGTGATCTGCACATCGCACCATTTAGCTGTACTTTTTTCATTTCCCTCCTCCTCTTCTGTCTTTATTTTAAACGAATTGGAGAGGAAAGAGAAAGAATCCATTTCACTTTTGCCTCTCTCTGAAACTTAGACTAAACAAGATCAGACAGGCAGCCAGCACGAGCATGAAAAAGAGCGTTAACACTGTCTGAGTACCGTACATATCAGCAAAGAGACCCACAAACACACTTGGTATGCCAAGACCTAGATACGCAAACAAGTAATATCCAGCAACGGCTCTAGCCGCTTCCTTCTTCCCTTTCTCAACAATCAGCTGGAGACCGCCTAAGTAAGTAAATCCATAGCAAGCTGTGCCCGCTAAAAGAGTTCCAGCAAGGACAAGGAATATGGACCCGCTATTAGCACCGAATAACAGCAGGCCATATCCACATGGAAGACAAATAAAACCGATATGAAGCGCTGCACTGCTATTCATCTTTCGGACAAAAGGCTGCATCAGAACACCTGCCATATTAATAAAAAACAGTGCCGGGCCTACCCACAATTCATAGCCATTTAATTTAAGCTGTGCTGGCAAAATCGAAATGACAAGACCGCACACAGACCATGCGATAGCAATGGCTATGTTCGCTGGCATTGTTCCTTTTGGAAACCTCGGCATGTTCATGAGCGGTTTACTTGCCTCCCCTTGTACAGGCGGCACCAAAAAGAATACAGCAACAATCGTCAACATAATCAAGACCAACACAATCCAATAGCTAAGAGGCGTCAGTGACACTTGCTCAAAAGAAAGAATCGCTGTAAAAAGAGCACCTCCCCCAAATCCAATTGAACTGCATAACGCGATAAACGTTGGGATCCAGCCCGATTTCTCTGGATATAAAGCAATCAAGTAGGCAGTACATGTGCCAACACTTAACCCAAGTCCCACTCCTTGCAGCAGCCGGGCGACAAAGAGCATTTGTATGGTCGGATGCACGATCATGAGCAGGGTGGCACATAATGAAAAGCAAAGTGCAATCAATAAAATCGGTTTTCGTCCTGCCCGGTCAGACATGCCGCCAAGTAACAGTAATACTGGAATCAGTCCGAAAACATACGCAGCAAACACAAGGGCTGTTGACGCCTTTCCGTATCCTGCCTGCTCTGCATATTCCGTATAAAGAGGGACTTGCAGGTTCACTGCTGTTGTAATCATAAAAAGGCTAAATAAAACGAACACAAACGGAATCATGGATAGCTGTGCTGTTTCTTCTTTTGATGCAGGAATCATGGGACTCTCTCCTCTGTGTAAATGATATGAACCAGTGTACACATCATTTGGATTTCTTCCCACATCCAAAAATGAAGCTATTGACCAGTCCATAATTCCATGTCATCATCAATGATGACATGACAAAGGAAAGAAGGTGCACTGTGTACATTCATTTAGACCGTTCCAGCTCTACCCCGCTCTGGCAGCAAATCGTCAATGGCATCATTCAAAAAATTCATACAAACACACTGAATCCTGATGATCAGTTGACTCCAACAAGAGTATTAGCACAAGAGCTCAACGTATCTCGATCCACCGTACAGCTTGCCTATGATGAACTGCTAGCAAGAGGCTATGTCAGCACCTCTAGAAGAGGCGGGACAAAGGTCATTTCAAGTAATCACTATGCTGCTTCTCCCCCACATCAAAACGAACCGCCTTTTGCACTTCCGATAAGACCTCACTTTGACGAGGCTGAAAAACAAATGGATCACTGGCTCTCGGCCAATCAATTTCATGACACACTTGAGATTGATTTCCGCCATCAAGAACCAGCCATCGACGACCATTTTCAAAACATATGGAAACGCTCGCTTCTAAAAGCATTACAGCGCTTAAATATGAAAGATTGGGGCTATTCTTCTCCGCATGGATTATGGGAAGTGCGTTCAGAAATTCGCCAATACTTATCAGTTGAACGCGGCATTGATATAGAAGAAGACCAAATGGTGTTAACAGGGGGCACACAGCAAGCCATTGACTTAATTTCACAAGTCATGCTCAAAAAAGGAGATACAGTAGCAGTTGAAGATCCTGGTTTTCCTGGAGCTAGGTTGTCCTTTTTACATCGCGAAATGAATATTTACCCCGCACCAGTCGATGAAGAAGGAATGATGGTGAATACATTGCCAGAACGTACAAAACTGATCGCTGTAACGCCCTCTCATCAGCGGCCAACCGGAGTCTGTATGAGCGTCAATAGAAGACGGGAGCTGCTGCAGTTTGCTGCGAAGGCTCAATCTTACATATTAGAAGATGATTTTGATGGGGATTATCGTTATCATGGCGGACCGCTTCCTTCTTTATTTTCAGAAGCACCCGATCATGTGATCTATATTGTCAGTTTTTCCAAGGTACTTGCTCCAGGCATCCGCCTTGCTGCCATCATCGGCTCCAAAGCAGTCATCAAAGAAATCGCTGCACTGCAATCACTTATTCAAAGACAGCTGCCGATCATGGAGCAAATCACTCTTGCCTCTTTTTTCAGAGAAGGAGAGTTTACGCGATATGTCAGGCGGATGAGACAGGTGTATAAAAAACGGCAGGCAGCGATGATGGATGCTCTTTTGACATATCACTTTGACAAACACTTCCGTTTATATGGAACTGATACAGGCCTTCACGTCTTTTTGGAAGGAACACCAGACTTTGATGAACAAGGTACGATTGAGGCCGCAAAAGCGGCAGGTGTCGGCATTTATCCATTAAGCCCCTATTGTTATGAAAGCAAAAGGAAAGGGTTGCTGCTTGGTTTTGCCTGTACGGATGAAGCCATGATTCAAGAAGGTGTTCGCCGATTAAAGCAAACACTGCACATCTAAAAAAGCCTGGAAGTCTCTCTTCCAGGCTTTTCATTGTGATTGCTGAACGTTTCCCACTTCTTCAATGAAAGAGGCTGTCTCTTGCAATCCATCTTGAAAATGTTGAGTGGCTGACATAAACAGCTTTTCTTGATCAGGACGCTTTAACAGCTGCTCTACCTTGCTCATTCCTTTTTCAAATGAAGCAAGACCTGTCTTTAATTGTTTGTCTGCCTTTTGATACACAGCTGGCACTTCTTGATGAGTAAGCCCTTTTTGAATGACACGGTCGAATGCTTTCGTCGCTTTTGTCAATTTTTCATTCACTTGAATTTTTCCGTGTCCATCTGAAATAAATTGATCGGTCATGTTTTCATATGCTTCATTTAACTCATCCATATAACGCTGAACCCATTGTTCATACGCAGCTTCTTTTGTGTTTTGTTTTGAAGGCGGCTGACCTGCTTGATTGCAGGCTGTGAGTAGTGTCACTGTCACGGTAAATAGCAGCATCAAATGCCATCGTTTTTTCATACACGGCCCCCATTTCTCTTTCCCATTTGTTCATATCGGTCAAATATGATCAACTTTTACCTCATACGAACACCTTGCAAGAAATGACTTATTTTTATTGTAACAGACCGCATGTATCACTTCTGTGATTTATGCGGAAATGAATGAAAATCCTTCTAATGGTTCACATTTCCCTGCCATTTCATGATGATACAGTCAATAGACGACGAGAAAGGCACATTTGGTTTCAATCTAATTCATCTTCGCCATTTTTTCTCCAATAAAAAAGACCCCTTTCGGCGCCTTTTATGATCCTACCCATTTATTGCAGCTTTCCTTTACAAGCAATCTCCAGCTCTTCTACCACTTCGCCATCTTGAATGAGGTATGCTTTTTCATGAAGATTCACAGCAGGACAGATGTGATTCGGAATAATTTGCACCTTCTCACCGATCTGTACACTTTGACGAAAGCCTTCATGATAGATAATGGCATGCTCGTCAAATACGCTTGAAACAAATACATCATCATATTCTTTCACTTTGCCTAAGCCCTCTGTTTTGGTCAGCCCTTTTGTACGTGTTTGTGCCGTCAGCCCCTTGGCCCCTACATCTGTAATCACCCGGCGCTCTGTCGGTTTACTAATGACCGTTGTCAGCACAGATGCTGCACAATGTGAATATGTGCCGATTACATTGGACTGGGAAGCGTCCATCAAGATGTATGTGCCTGGCCGTATTTCTGTGACTCCTTTTGGAATATCAAATTGAAATAAAAATGGCGGTGTTGATCCAATACTGACGACCTCTAGCGGCATACCAGCTTCTTCTGCAATCTGCGCAAAACGGAGCGTTCGATTTACAGCCTCCTTGTATAATGTCCGGCAATGTGCTTTACTTTCCGCTTGATACGTATGACCATCATGAGAAAAAATCCCCTTTAAATGAACGGCATCACTTGTTTGAATCGCCTCTAATATGTGGCAGAAATCATGTTCTTCAATGACACCAGACCTTCCCTCTCCAACCTCTATCTCAATTAAAACCTCCGCTTTTTTCTCTGATTCACAAAAGACTTGCTCAATCTGCTTCACATGCTCAACACAATCTATACCGAATGAAATCTGTATCAACTCTGCCAGTTTACGAATCCGCTTGAGTTTAATCTCACCTACAATTTGATTGGCGATAAAAATATCCTTGAGCCCATGGGCTGCCATTACTTCAGCCTCTCCTACTTTCGCCACCGTAATGCCAGATGCACCTTTCTCTTCCTGCAGCTTGGCAAGTGCAGGCGTTTTATGAGTTTTCGTATGAGGGCGCAATTTGACATGCTGACGGTCTGCGTATTGCTGCATCGCCACTACATTCTCCATCATCACCCGTTTATCAATGAGTAGTGCCGGCGTATCCAGTTCTTCATACATCATCCCCATGACCCCTTTCGTTATATAAAAAATTATATGATATAGATAAATTATATATTTTTTTATACGATAATCAATGGTTTTTTCTGCAAAAAAGTGATGACGATGAGTAAGCAGTCCAGCGGCTGTCTGCCGCTGGTCTCTCACTAATAACGATTACGAAGTTCTCTTAAGATAAAATCATACACAAGGTTGAGCTGCTGTTCCTTTGGATACAGCATAAATTCTTGTTTCTTAGGAAGACCTCCATCAAGTCGATCTTGAAATTTCGTTCGGAGATACGCTGTTCGGTGTACCTGACTCTCAAATGACTTATATGAGACATCTAATTTGACCGATTGCTCATTTGTAAAAGTAACAACCGTGTCTCCGAGGGATGATTCCTGAAAGATATGAATGTATTTGTGGGAGATCCATCCGCATTGAGGGCGGTTGGATGAATAGGTTGGGAAGAAATACAGATGATTGGATGAGTCAATCACGATGGGAGGCTTGTGTGATATACCTGTTACTTCATATGTTCCCGCTTTTCTGCCTGCATAGCTTGAGCCAAAGAACCTGCAACTGCGTTCTATAATTTGCAGCGGCTTTAATTCAACGTAAAAGCTTGTCTCTCTTTCGATCACTTTTGAATATACTCGTTTTCCTTCTTCAACCGGAAGGACCGCCATTGTTGTTTGATTAATGACGTATGAATCTAATGGTGTTTCACTAATTCCTGACACTTCATTTCCTCCTGTGTTAATTTTTGGTTATTTTAGATACTATTAATCTATCACCAACGTATAAGAAACGACAGGATTTTTTCAATATTTATTTAAAATTATCTTTTTATCATGTTTTTTAGTACATTCGATCTATCTAAAAGCCATTTTTAAAGATATATCGCATCTTGTCGACTGGACAAGTGGTGTCGATATGGCTCAAAAATAAATTGTCTAAAAATTATAAATCCTTGTTGATTTTTTCTCCGCCAATCCATATACTATAAAAAAGGCATCGGGGGGATTCTTTATGAAAGAGAAAAAAACGTATGCTGAGCTCATGAAGTCCCGCAACACCCAAAAAACCGAAGAGAATGGCGTTACTATTTTAGACATTTATATTCAAATGGTTTTAGATGAGGCGCTTTATAAACAGCGCTTAACCTTCCTTAGAGAAGAGATTGACAAGGCGCTAGATCAGCGTGATGAAAAGCGTTTTAATGACCTGTCAGCTCAATATGCAGAACATTGCTTACATCAATCATGATGATTTTACTTGCGGCAGAGAGACAGAAACTTGTCTCTTTACCGCAAGTTTTTTGTTTTTATCCATTTAATATGGTTCCGCCATTCACATGAATCATTTGTCCATTCATATAAGAAGAGTCTTCGCTCGCTAAAAATAAATAACTCGGTGCTAACTCTACTGGCTCACCAGGCCGCTCCATTGGGACATCACCACCAAATTCAGACACTTCCTTTTCCGTAAATGTGGATGGAATCAGCGGTGTCCAAATCGGTCCAGGCGCTACCCCATTTACCCGAATCCCTTGTTTGATAAGAGATAGAGATAATGATCTTGTAAACGTTACAACCGCCCCTTTTGTCGATGCATAATCAATTAAGGTTTCATGACCTTTATAAGCAGTGACCGATGCTGTATTAATAATACTGCTTCCTTTTTTTAAATGAGGGAGCACCGCTTTTGTTAAATAGAACATGGCAAATATATTCGTTTGAAATGTCCGAAGAAGCTGGTGAGAGGTAATCTGTTCAATGCTTTTTTGCGGATGCTGTTCACCTGCATTGTTGACCAAAATATCAATCGAACCGAAAGCATCTTTTGTTTGTTTGACGACCTCGTGTGAAAAAGCTTCATCGCCTAGATCGCCTGCTATTAAGATAACGCGACCTCCCATTTTTTCAATATAGTCCTTCGTTTCTTCCGCATCACGATGTTCATTCAAATAAACAATCGCTACATTGGCTCCTTCTTTCGCAAATAAGACAGATACTGCTCTTCCAATCCCGCTGTCTCCACCTGTGACAATCGCCGTTTTCCCTGTCAGCTTTTTGCCTTGCACCTCTCGATCAAAGATAGGTCTAGGGTTCATTTTATATTCAAGTCCTGGACGTTCGTTCTGATGCTGAGGCGGTAACGTTTTCTTTGGCTGCTTTGTTGACACGTCAGACCACTCCTTCCTTTTTATCTCGTTTATTTTTATGTGTTGCTCATTTTTTTATGTATTTCGCTCTTGTTTTCATTAAAATGTATGATTTTCAGCATCGTGGAAAAATTATACACAACAAGTGACTGGAGGCGACAACATGGAACAAGAACATAAAGGATCGGAACAAGCAAAGTCATTATGGCTAGCTGATAGTGAGAAGCCCTCTTTTCCTACTGTCAGCGAAGATCTTACAGCAGATGTCATCATTGTCGGTGCTGGTATTACCGGTATCGCTACTGCATTTGAAATGACAGAACGCGGACTGGATGTCATCATCATAGATGCTGATCAAGTATTGCAAGGAACCACCGGACATACAACAGCGAAAATTACCTCCCAGCATGATGTGTACTATCATGATCTGATTCAACATATTGGTATGCCGAAAGCCCGTTTATATGTAGAAGCAAATGAAAAAGCTAAGGAACTCATCCAAGCACGTGTGAAAGAGTATGACATTGATTGTCATCTTGAGGTAAAAGATGCTTATCTTTATACAACAGAAGAAAACGGCGTCAAAAAGTTAAAGAAGGAATTAGATGCGTACAAACAGCTCGGTATCGATCGCGAATGGAAAACAGCGCTCCCGTTTGATGCTGGCATCAAGGCAGCCCTCGCCATGACGCAGCAGGCACAATTTCATCCTCTTCATTATCTTCATGCACTGATCGATCAGCTCATTGACAGAGGCGTGCGCATATTTGAACAGACAACGGCAGTCGATGTAAAAGAAGGAAAACACCCTGCTGTCATCACAAAAAGTGGCCATCATCTGATGGGGCGCTCTATCATTTCATGCTCACACTTTCCTTTTTACGATGGCAAAGGACTGTATTTCACGCGAATCCATCCTGAGCAATCTTATGTCGTCGCAGCCAAAACAAAAAAACCGCTTCCAGACGGCATGTACTTAGGAATTGATCAGCCTGCCCATTCATTAAGAACAGCAAAATTCCATGGAGAAGACGTCGTGCTCATCGGTGGACAAGGCCATAAAACCGGACAAGGCGGAGATGAATCCGCACACTATGAAGCACTAGAAAAGTTTGGTGAAGCGACCCTTGGCATAACGGAAGTCCTTTACCGCTGGTCCACGCATGATATGGTCACAATGGATCAAATCCCATACATTGGCCGCCTGACATCACATCATTCGAATATTTTTGTGGCAACAGGCTTTAGAAAATGGGGCATGACCACTAGCCACGTAGCAGCAACACTGATCGGAGATTTGATCGAAGGAAAATCGAATCCTTACGAATCCATCTTTACTCCATCAAGACTCGTGTCAGACGCATTCGTAAAAGACTTTATCAAAGAAAACACCAATGTTGCAGCGAAGCTGATCAGCGGTAAATTAAAGCGAGCTGATCAAACAATTGATGATTTAAAACCGGGTGAAGGCGGGATTGTGTCTTATGAGCATAAAAAATGTGGCGCTTTTAAGTCAGAGGACGGCGATATCTTTCTTGTCGATACAACCTGTACTCATTTAGGCTGTGAAGTCGCGTGGAATAATAGTGACCGCACGTGGGACTGTCCTTGTCACGGGTCTCGTTTCTCCATTACGGGAGAAGTAGTAGAAGGTCCGGCGAAAAAACCACTAAAAAGGTCATATAAAGAACAGTAAAATTTCACTGTTTCCCCTTTAAAAAATCCAATATTATCCGATAAAAAACATAAAGTCTGATATTTTTGATGATCATGGGGGGACAAACACATTGTTATTTAAAAAAGAGAGTAAAAAGAAAAACACTGCTTTTTTCACACAGCAGGATGATGGGATAAAACGAATCAATTTTCCGGAGAATACGGACATTGCCAAACAAATTAAAATGATTGATTTGACGCAGCAAGACCTTTTTATCTTGAAACAGCTGAATCCAATCGTTCAAGATGAAATTGAACATATCGTCGATAAATTTTATAAAAACCTAGAAGTCGAGTCTTCCTTGATGCACATCATTCAAGATAACAGCTCAGTCGAGCGTCTAAAGAAAACACTACGCATTCATATTAGTGAAATGTTTGCCGGTGTGATTGACGAATCTTATGTGGCCAAAAGAATTAAAATTGCACAAGTTCATTTAAGAATTGGACTTCAACCTAAATGGTATATGGCAGCCTTCCAAGACCTATTGCTATCCATAATGGATTTATTTGCCCAGCATATCCAAGATTTCAAAGAATATCAGACGGCAGTGAAGGCGACGACGAAAATTTTAAATCTAGAGCAACAGCTTGTCCTAGATACGTTCCAAAATGAATACTCTAAAGTTCGTGATGAAGCAGAACTACAGCAAAAAGAGCTTCATACAAAAATTACAGAAACATCTAATTCACTTGCTTCTCTCTTCTCAAACACAACAAATGCAGTGGACAAACTTGTATCAAAATCTGATGAGATGGCGGATATGTCACAGGCTGGCACAAAGATCTCAGCACAAGTTGAAGAGAAATCAATTGGCGGTAAAAAAGAGTTAGAAATTCAGCAGACGCAAATGAACCAAATTGACGGCAGTATGACAAAGATTGAAACAGAAATTAAACGCTTAGAAGAAATTGCGAAACAAATTGAACAAATTTTTGGGATCGTCACAGGTATTGCGGAGCAAACGAATTTACTATCTTTAAACGCTTCAATCGAATCAGCTCGAGCAGGTGAACATGGCAAAGGCTTTGCTGTCGTTGCAAATGAGGTTCGCAAATTATCAGAGGATACAAAGAAAACGGTTTCAACTGTATCTGAGCTCGTCAACAACACAAATTCACAAATCGCCATTGTGTCACAGCATATTGCTGATGTGAATTTACTTGTGACAGACAGTAAAGAAAAAATGACCCAAATCAACTCGCTATTCGATGATATCGTCAGCAGCATGAACTTAAGCAAAAACCAAAACGGAAAAATTGAAATAGATTTGCAAACATTCCTAAACGAATTGAAAGAAGTCAAACAAACAGTGTCCCAAGTGGCAAGTTCGGTCGAGTCTTTAACGAGTCTGACAAATCACTGATCCAGTCATTCTTCTTCTGTTTTAGTATAATAGAGGAAAAGATAGAAAAGGCGGGATTTGATTGACAGCAATTTGCCTAGTCAGACACGGAGAAACCGATTGGAATGCAGCAAAACGAATTCAAGGACGAACAGATATCCCTTTAAATGACACTGGTAAATGGCAAGCGGAACAAACCGGTCTTTACTTAAAAAATGCCCACTGGGATGTTGTCATTTCCAGTCCGCTATCAAGGGCAAAAGAAACAGCTCATTTGATTTTACAGCATGTACATGCACCGCTCGTGATCATGGACGATTTTATTGAACGTGACTATGGCGACGCTGAAGGCATGTCATTTGAGGAACGTCAGAAACTGTTTCCAAATAAACAGTATCCAAATATGGAACCACTATCGGCACTTCAAGATCGAATGCTAGAAGGTATTGAAAAAGTGAGAGCAACCTACCCAGATCAACGGGTACTAATCGTAGCACACGGTGCTGCCATCCATGCCTTACTCACCTCACTAGCTGACAAACATATGGGTATTAAGGATACAAGACTTGAGAATGCCTGCTTAAATTATGTGGAATGGACAGATGGTGAATGGAAGGTGAACGATTACAACGTGGTCAGCCATTTAACACAATCTGCCCCTTCTTAAAGAACCTGTTTTCATAGCAGGTTCTTTTTCATGTCAAAAACAATGATAAAATAATATTTTTTTATATCGAAATTCGAAATAGATGATAGCCTTTTCTACCTATTTTATGGCATTTCGGGTATCGAATGTTTATCCTCAAATGGATCATGAGAAAAAAAGCACGATTCCTTTTTAATAGAAAACCGTTGGAAATATAAAATAAACATATTTTACCATCATTTCCAAGTGACTTAATTCCCTATTTTTCGCTAGGACTTCCACAAAAATTCAGGTCTACTCTTATTTGCCTATCTCTATTAAACTGAAAATACAGAATAATCAAACGGATCATTCTAATAGACTACGGATGATTATTCTGAAATAAGAAAAAGGGATGTGGAATGTGCGTGAAAAAGAAAAATGTGATGACAAGTGTTTTATTGGCTGTCCCTCTTCTGTTTTCAGCAGGGTTTGGAGGCTCGATGGCAAATGCCGAAACTGCCTCAAAGTCAGAAAGCGAAAAAAGCTATATCGTTGGCTTTAAAGCTTCTGCCACCACAAACAGCTCTAAGAAACAGGCAGTGACACAAAATGGTGGGAAATTAGAAAAACAATACCGCCTCATTAATGCTGCACAAGTGAAGATGTCTGAACAAGCCGCAAAAAAACTTGAACACGACCCTAGCATTGCTTATGTAGAAGAAGACCACAAAGCAGAAGCATATGCCCAAACCGTCCCTTATGGTATCCCTCAAATCAAAGCTCCAGCCGTACACGCTCAAGGTTATAAAGGTGCTAACGTCAAAGTAGCTGTCCTTGATACTGGAATCCACGCCGCACACCCTGACTTAAATGTTGCAGGCGGTGCTAGCTTCGTCCCTTCAGAGCCAAATGCCACACAAGACTTTCAATCACACGGAACTCATGTAGCCGGAACCATTGCTGCCCTTGATAACACGATTGGTGTTCTTGGGGTTGCGCCAAGCGCCTCCTTGTATGCCGTTAAAGTATTAGATCGTTACGGCGATGGACAATACAGCTGGATTATCAGCGGTATTGAATGGGCTGTTGCCAATAACATGGATGTCATCAATATGAGCTTAGGCGGACCAAACGGCTCCACAGCGCTTAAAAATGCTGTAGACACAGCGAATAACCGCGGAGTAGTTGTCGTTGCCGCAGCAGGGAATTCAGGTTCAACTGGCTCTACTAGCACCGTAGGGTATCCTGCAAAATACGACTCTACAATTGCTGTTGCCAACGTGAACAGCAACAATGTCAGAAACTCGTCTTCTAGCGCAGGTCCTGAATTAGATGTTTCTGCACCTGGTACATCGATTTTAAGTACAGTACCAAGCAGTGGATATACGTCTTATACGGGAACATCAATGGCATCTCCTCATGTAGCAGGAGCAGCAGCGCTTATCCTTTCTAAGTATCCGAATCTATCAACGTCTCAGGTTCGTCAGCGCTTAGAAAATACGGCAACACCGCTTGGTAATTCGTTCTATTATGGAAAAGGATTAATTAACGTTCAAGCGGCTTCTAACTAAAATAAGTGTGACAAAAAAATCCGGCGAACTGAGCCGGATTTTTTATTTATTGCTTTTTCGATGTTTCCTCTTTTTTTGCGGCTTTTTCCATATCGAAGATTCTCTCCATCATCGTCGGGTGTCCATAGCGGAAGATTTTCACTAAAAGTGGCGGATTGACTTGGGAAAGCCCTGATTTTGCAAGCTTTTGAAATGACGTCACCCCCGCCTCTCCATCTTTCGTCAAGTTCACGGCGTATTCATCAGCTGCACGTTCTTGATGCCTTGACACAGCATTTGTAAAAGGAGAAGCAACAAATGACAGCATAGATACAATGATCAACAGAAGCGGAAGAGCAGCAACGTCATGTGGTGCCTTCAGACGAAATGGAGAAGCGCCTTTTTGGTAAAGGTAAAAATAAAGACGGTCAATGGCAAAAAATCCAACCAGAGACAGCACTAAATATCCTGCTAAACCGATATACACATGCTTCATCACGTAATGTCCCATCTCATGCGCCATGATAAATAAGATTTCACGGTCTTTCAGCTTTTGAAGTGTCGTATCCCACAAAACAATACGCTTATTTTCACCAATTCCTGTGACGTAAGCATTCATCGTGTTTGTTTTCTCTGACATGTTGACTTCATATACATGATCTGCTGGAATGTGTGCTTTCTCTGCAAGAGTTAATATCTTTTTCTCAAGCGCTTGATCCTTCAATGGGTAAAAATCATTGTAGAGTGGATCAATAACGACCGGCTGTATAAAGAAGAGAAACAGTGTAACTGGAACGGTTAAACACCAAGCATACAGCCACCAATATTTCCTTTTCTTTTGAATGAGCCAAAAGAACACAATGGCGCATAGAACAAGCAGTGGATATTGAATCCAAAAATCAAGCGTTTGGTCTTTTAGCCAACTTGTCGTACTTTGTGCTGAAACACCGTAGTACAAGGACAACTGGTAGCTCACCCACTTGACCGGCAATGTGATCAGCATCGTCAAAAGTGACAGCACAAACACATACACAAGTTTGCTCAAAAGGTCAAAACGAGCTGCTGCCAAGCTCCAATCTGCTAATTTCCTTGAAAACCCTGAAATGAGCAAAAGGAAAAAGACATACCAATCTAAAGGAATTGTCATAAAGTACAACAGGTTACGAATGTTCGAGTAACTTCCACTAATCACAAGCTCATGGCTTGTCATAAATGTATGCGGGTCTGCACTTGTCCCTTTCACACTGTCAGGGACAGATGAATCCCCCATTAGAAATAAGTAAGAATAAATAAAAAGACCGTACAATATGTATGCTACCGTTGCAAGAGCTACCCATTTGCGTACTCGCACTGGTCAGCCTCCTTTCCATTTCTCTCTCTATTGTAATCACGCACGTTTTTGTTTAGAACCTGTCTCATGTGGCTCCATCATAGCATGCCCTATCTGAAAAAGCTTGAGTGAAAAAAATGATTATGCTGTTCAAAAATCGGAGAAACTAACCATAAAAAAGTGAGTTGGAGGTTCATCATGAAGAAAATCCTTGCAGGAATTGTGATCTTTGGGCTTTTACTGATTACCTTCTTTTATGTGTTCAGCCGGACAAGTGACATCTTCGATGAAAATCGAGCAGAGAAATTATTGCTTTCACCCACGAACCAGTCCATTTCTTATGAAATAGATGATAAAGATACAACTGAGGATCTAATTGAACAATTAAACAAAGGGAAACAAACAAGCAGCCATCTCAAAAAGAATGTAAAGAAGCCAGATTATATCGCCAAGGTCATGTTCGGACGGACAAATGGCACTTCTTTTCAGCTATGGACCAACCGCTCTCAAGTTGTTTTTTTAGTAGACGGCACCTATTATGAATTAAATCAAAAACAGTCAAATTCCTTTCGAAAACAGGTACAAGAAGCGATTCAAAAAGGAGCCTCTTCATAAGAGTCTCCCTAGATTGTTGACAAAGGGATAAAATGAACTTTATTTTATCCCCTTGTCTTCTTTTCAGCATGATAGAAAACCTTTGCAGTCTAGGAGGCGCGGAGCGAATGTGAACCAGCACGCAGGACTGACAAAGAATGCGAGGGTTTGTCTACACGCTGAGGAGCCTCCTCATAAGAAGAGACTCTTTTTTTATTTACTTGTTTCTGCTTGGTACTTATCCTTTAGCGCTCTTCTTAAAATTTTACCAGTCGTGTTTTTTGGAATATCATCAATGAAATGGATCGTTTGGGGCTGCTTATATTTCGCCAAATAGCGTGAACAATGTGTGATGATGTCTTCTTGATTGATGTGAGCATGTTTCTTAGGGGAAATGTAACAGACAACAGCCTCTCCTGTGTTTGGATCGGGCACACCGATGACAACGGCTTCTGCTACAGCTTCATGTTGATAAAGCACTTCTTCTACTTCTCTTGGATAGACATTATACCCGCCTACGAGAATCATATCCTTTTTTCGATCGACGATATAAATATATCCGTCTTCATCTCTTCTCGCCAAATCTCCTGTGTACAGCCAGCCATCTTTCAGTGCTGCTTCTGTGTCTTCTGGCATTTGATAATAGCCTTTCATAATGTTTGGCCCTTTTGCGATCAGTTCTCCGACTTCGTTTGGTCCAACTTCTTCTCCAAGTTCATTCACGATCTTATTTTTCACATTCATAATATCAGTGCCGACCGAGCCTGGTTTTCTTTTTCCATCAAGGGGATTGAATGCCGTCACTGGGGAAGCCTCTGACAATCCATAGCCCTCTAACACCGTGACACCGAACTTTTCTTCAAAACCGTGAAGTAAAGCAACAGGCATGGACGCACCGCCTGATATACAAATCCTCACCGACTTCATCGCTTCCTCATGACCGTCCTGACGATATAAATAGTTATACATGGTTGGAACACCAACAAATAGCGTTGGTTTTTCTTTCTCCATCATTCGTAAAAGCTCTGATGGGCTGAAATGCGGCAGGACATAGATGGTCGCTCCATGAATCAAAGGGGCATTCATACAGACGGTCAAACAAAACACATGGAACATCGGTAAAGCAGCAATCACCTTGTCCTTCTCATCAATTGACAGGTACTCCGCAATGTCTCTTGCATTTGAATATAGGTTAACATGAGTGAGCATTGCCCCTTTTGGTTTTCCTGTTGTGCCAGATGTAAATAAAATAACGGCCGTATCGTCAGGTTGTATGACAGGATGCTCAGTTTCCGGCGCATCTCCAGACACAAGCTTTCCGAAGAAAACAAGACGATCAGATACTTCTTTTAAACTTGACCTGCACGCAGATTCATTTTGTGCACAAATAATGACTCGTTCAATAGATGGAAGCTGTTCATACACCTGCTCGTATATCGGCAGAAGCTGATCCGGTGCAACAATCCCTTTTACATCACCAGTGACCAGCATATAGCCGATTTCACTTGGCGTATATGTTGGATTGACAGGTACAACAACAAGTCCTGCCTTTAATGCACCAAAAAATGAAATCACAAAATGCGGTGAATTTCCTAAAATCAGTGCGATATGATCTCCCGCTTGAAACCCTTCGCTCACTAAACCATCTGCAAAACGTTCGATACTTGTCATCAGTTCTTGATAGGTCCACTTGTTCCCTTCAAAGATCAGTGCGACGTTCTCTCCCTTGGTCATCGCAGTCTGCTCAAGATTTTTGATCAAATCCATTCTCCCACCCCTTATACTTCATCAATGAATGAATAGCCATTCATTTTATGACCAAACATTCCTCCTTTCTATTATAATAGACAATCGAAAAAATTCACAAGATCAAATGTAAACCGCTTTCATCTCTTTCATTAGAAAAAGCACCGCTATCTCTAGCCGTGCTTGTCCTTGCTTAATAAATCAAATCCAGAAAATCTTCTTTTGATACGTTACCAAAATAATGGCGCATATCCATGTCTTCTAATACATCACTAATGGTTTTGCGATCATATTGTTGCCCAATGAGTCGTTTCTCAATATCAGCAATATCCCCTACACCGAAGAAGTCACCAAAAATTTTGCAGTCTTGAATGATGCCTTTTTTCACTTCTAATCGAAGATCAATCGATCCAGCTGGAAAACGCTTAGAGTGCTGCAAGTTAAACTTAGGTGAACGGCCGTAGTTCCATTCCCATTTTTGGTATCGATCACGAGAAATCTCATGAATCTTCTCCCAATCCTTTTCTGTCAGCTGATACTCAGGCACGTCTCCGTTCGTGTCAAAAATATAGCTTAAAAGAATTTTTCTAAATTCTTCTGTTGTCATCTTTTGATCCATCAGTTCACTAATATTCGCAACCCTGCTTCTAATGGATTTGATGCCTTTTGATTCGATCTTTTCTTTCTTCACATTTAATGCCGAGACAACATGTTCGATTTCTGAATCAAATAATAGGGTGCCATGACTGAAGATACGTCCTCGTGTAGCAAATTGAGCATTCCCCGAGATTTTACGCCCATCTGCCATGATGTCATTTCTGCCGCTTAATTCCGCTTTGACGCCAAGCTTTTCAAGCGCTTTGATGACTGGCTCGGTGAATTTTTTAAAGTTATGAAAGCTGTCCCCATCGTCTTTTGTAATAAAACTGAAGTTCAAGTTTCCTTTGTCATGGTAAACCGCACCACCGCCAGATAACCGGCGAACGACTTTGATGCCATTGTCTTCCACATATTTTGTGTTGATTTCTTCTATTGTATTTTGGTTCTTTCCAATAATAATAGACGGCTGGTTGATGTAAAACAGCAAATACGTTTCTTCTGGATCTAAATATTTTAAGCAATACTCTTCAATGGCTAAATTAATCATTGGATCATAATGTTGCTCGTTATCGATAAACAGCATCTCTATCTTCCTTCCTTGTTCCATCTAAGCCCTGATTGGGCAAGCTGTATATTGCCAGTATATAACGCCTGTGCTTCATTGACTAGGTCTTTATGCCGACCGAAATGAGGCAGATGGGTGATGATAAGCTCTCCAACATTTGCTTCACTTGCCAGCTTCCCTACTTCAGTGCTGTTCATATGTCCTGCACCCGATCCGTCTTGTCCGGCGTAAAAGTTGCTTTCGGCAATAAGTAAGTCTGCATCCTTGCTAAAAGGGATAAATGCATCTTGATAGCTGGAGTCAGCTGTATACACCACCACAGCCTCATTTGCCTGAATTCTCATCGCATAGCATTCTGCCGGATGAACCGTTTTCAAAAAATCAATTTGAAATGGTCCAATTTGAATGCCCTCTTCCGGGTGATAAGGTTTTGTCTTTGTATGTACATCATCAGAGAGCCGCTGAAATGCTGCTTGATCCCCGGTATGTCCGTAGATCGTCAGCGGACCACTGCTTTTTCCTAAATGATAACCCACTAGCTTCGCATATTGGAGAGGTCCGATATCTGCAACATGATCGTGATGATAATGAGAAAGGAGTACAGCATCTAGTTCTTCTATATCAATGTATTGCTGAAGCTTTGACAGAACTCCGCTCCCGCAGTCGACAAGCAGACGAAAACCATCTGATTCAAAAAGATAACCTGATGTGGCTTCACCAGCTGCTGGAAATCCTCCGTAGCAGCCAATCACGGTTAATTTCATCGTCATATTTCCTCCTTTTCAAAAAATCCCCTTCTTACAATATACCCATTTTTCATAAAAAAAGCATTCTTCTTGCCTATTGTTACAAAACAGATTGACAATTATAAATCTGTTATAATACAATGATAACAATAAAACGTATTGGAGGATGACAAATGCTAGGAAAAATCACTGAGTTTTTTAGAAATTTGCCTTCAAAAAAATGCACAAAATGTGGAAATGATTTAATGGAACAGCACGAGTGTTACGGTAATGAATGTGAGGAATGCTCACAAGTAAGTTATCTTAAATAAGGAAATAAATAGAATAAAAAGGCACTTTTTTCCTCCTTCGTCAGTTGGAGTCAAAAGTGCTTTTTATTTTTTCTGAAAAATAGGTAAAAAGGTAAAACCCTTGGTACAGAAGGGTTTTTTAGTATTTTCATATGATGACTTTTAGTTCGGAAGGCACTTTTTATTGACTTAAAACAACGAAGGGGGTTCGAAGTGTCCATTTTTTCAAATAATTTTGTATTTTCTTAATATAATTTAATCGTGGACGAACCTCTTTAATTTTAGTTATACTTTAATTCATATATTAAAACTTAATATGATGGGAATATTCCTTTAATGAATATGCTAGGGAGGAAATCTATGAAAAAATTAAAATTTGGATTAGCTACACAAATCCTAATCGGTCTTATTCTCGGTGTCGTTGTTGGGGCAATCTTTTTCGGTAACCCAGGCGTTGAGACTTATTTAAAACCAATTGGAGACTTCTTCTTAAGACTCATTAAGATGATTGTGATACCAATTGTCGTATCTAGCTTAATTTTAGGAGTTGCAGGTGCCGGTGATGGTAAAAAGGTAGGGAAGCTTGGTTTTAGAACCATTCTTTATTTTGAAATAATCACAACATTTGCGATAATTCTTGGTCTCGTGCTTGCAAACTTTGTACAACCTGGTGCAGGCGTTGACTTCGGAAATACGGAAAAACAGGACATTAGCCAGTATGTTGAAACGGAAAAAGAGCAAAGCAGTAAATCAGTTGCTGATACGTTCCTTCATATCGTTCCAACGAACTTCTTCCAATCATTGGCGGAAGGTGATTTGCTTGCGATTATTTTCTTTACTGTGTTATTTGCACTTGGCGTTTCAGCCATTGGTGAACGCGGCAAACCAGTGCTCGCCTTCTTTGAAGGTGTATCACACGCCATGTTCCATGTCGTCAATGTTGTGATGAAAGCTGCACCATTTGGTGTCTTCGCACTCATTGGTGTGACTGTCTCAAAATTTGGTCTTGAATCTCTTATTTCATTAGGTAAGCTGGTAGGTCTTGTTTATTTTGCGCTCGCTCTCTTCCTTATCGTTGTATTCGGAATTATTGGAAAGATGATTGGCGTCAATATTTTCAGATTTCTTGCTTACATGAAAGACGAAATGCTTCTCGCCTTTAGTACATCCAGCTCTGAAACAGTTTTACCGAGAGTCATGGATAAAATGGAGCGCATCGGGTGTCCAAAAGGAATTGTTTCTTTTGTTATCCCAATTGGTTATACGTTTAATCTGGACGGCTCCGTCTTGTATCAAGCCATTGCGGCGCTTTTCTTAGCGCAGGTATATGGCATTGACCTCACGATCGTACAGCAGCTCACACTAATCCTTGTATTGATGGTGACATCAAAAGGAATGGCTGCCGTTCCTGGTACATCCTTTGTTGTATTACTTGCAACACTTGGAACAATCGGTGTTCCTGCTGAAGGTCTAGCCTTTATTGCAGGTGTTGATCGTATCATGGATATGGCAAGAACCGTTGTCAACTTAACAGGTAATGCACTTGCAGCTGTCGTGATGTCTAAATGGGAAGGGCAATATGACCCTGAAAAAGGACACCGCGTGATGACTGGACAAGATGTACCTGAGCCAACACAACTTTCAAGCTAATCAAAAAGAACCCCGCGATCGGGGTTCTTTTTTATACTGTGATTAATTTGCTTTGAACATAGTGGTACAGAAGATTGGCTGTATGAATCAATGAGTCTTCATGGGTTCTTTCAAAGGCATGCGAAGAGTCAATGCCAGGTCCAATCAGTCCATGAATGATATCATGCCCTGCTCGAATCGCTGCCGACGCATCTGAGCCATAATAAGGGTAAATATCAAGGCGGTAATCGATCTTATTTGCCTCAGCTAATGCTGCTAAATGTTTGCGCAGCCCATAGTGATAAGGACCGCTAGAATCCTTCACACATATTGACACACTGTATTCATCAGTTGATTGACCGTCACCGATGGCTCCCATATCAACAGCCAAATATTCCACCGTTTCTTCCGGGATATTTGAGTTCCCACCGTATCCGATTTCTTCATTATTTGAAATTAAGAAATGTGTCGTATGCGGCAATGTGATGTTCTCTGTTTGAATGCGGTGAATCAATCTCAGCAACAACGCCACACTTGCCTTATCATCAAGGTGTCTTGATTTAATAAAACCTGAAGATGTCACTTCCACTCTAGGATCAAATGAGATAAAGTCTCCTACTTGAATGCCAAGTGCTTGCACATCGTCTGCATTTTTCACTTTTTCATCTAAGCGAATCTCCATATTTTCTTGATTTCGCTTCGCTTTTCCAGCATCCTCATATACGTGAACGGACGTTTGATGCATCAGAATGGTACCTGTGTATGTACGGCCTGTTACTGTTTCAATTTCACAATACTCGCCTTCTATCGAGTTATATTGAAAGCCTCCAATGAGTGCAAGACGCAGCCGGCCATTTGATTTAATTTCTTTGACCATCGCACCGAGCGTATCGACATGTGCTGTCAGCATGCGGTGTTCCTTGTCATCTGTTCCTTTTAGGGTGGCAATTAATCCGCCTTTTCGATTTCGCTTCGTTTCAATATTTAAATCTTGTAAAAAACGTTCGACAAAGCCAATCACTTTCTCAGTATTTCCTGATGGACTTGGGATCGACACAAGCTTTTGAATAAGCTGAATCGTTTCATTTACTTCCGTTGTCATTCGGCATATCCTCCTTCATCTAAAAGAAATTCTTTCCAAGCATGCCTTTTTTCAGCATCCTTCTTAAAATATATCGCTTCGGGTTCCTGATGTCTAATTTCTAATAGAAAAACCTTTCTCAGGAAAGAGAAAGGTTTCAGAATGTTGACAAAGGGCTAAAATGAACTTGATTTTAGCTCTTTGTCTTCTTTTCAGCGTGATAGAAAACCTTTGAATTCTAGGAAGGACGAGTACCGGTGCGGAGCGAATTTGACATTCGTGAGCACCGGCACACAGGACTGACAAAGAATGCGAGGGTTTGTCTACACGCTGAAACCTTTCTCATGAAAGAGAAAGGTTTTTTTGATTAAGCTTCTTCTTGTTTCATTTTTCTTATGTTCCAAGCAAAGTATGCTGTTGTTGCAGCCATCATGATGATGGCTACTGTTCCAAGAATCGCTGCTTGGTGCCATAAATAACTGTTATCACCGCTTGCAATGATCGTTCTAAATCCGTTGATGGTATACGTCATTGGAAGCAGACTGTGAATAACTTGGAAGAATTTTGGTACAAGCTCAAGCGGGAATGTACCCGCACTTGCTGCAAGCTGAAGAACCAAGATAATGACGGCAATAAAGCGTCCTGGGTTCCCCATCGTCGTCGCAAGAAGCTGAATGATCGCTAGGAATGTCAGACTGACGATGATCGCAAAGAGATAGAAGCGCCAGAGGCTTTCCACTTCAAGTCCAAGTCCAAAGATCAGCATGGAGCTTGCAATCACTGCCTGCAAGATACCGACTAAGAGAAGCACACTATATTTGCTGACAAACCATTCAAACGCATTTCTAGGGCGTCCTGCAGGATCTTTCATTGGGAATACAACAGTCAGCATAAGAGCTCCAACAAAGAGTCCCATTGATAAAATATATGGTGTGAGCCCTGTTCCATAGTTATCAATTTTTTTCGCTGTATCATTCTCTGTTTTGACTGGGCTTGCAATCATATTGTAGTTGTCCTGCCCCGCATCAATGTCTCCTGTTTCATCTGCAGCGCTTTTTAGCTTATCAGAAAGCTTTCCAGTTCCACTTTTTAAGTCACCTAATCCTTTATCAAGGGATTTTGACCCTTCAGCCAGTTTAGATGAGTTGCTTTGGATACTCGCTGATCCACTTTCTAGTTTATTCAATGCTGCACTAAGCTGGCTTGAACCATTTGCCAGTTTATCCGCACCACTTTTCGCTGTATCAAGCTTTCCATTTGCTGTTTGCAGGCCATCTTGTAATTTCCCTTGGCCCGTTTGAAGCTTCAGTGCACCTTGATACAATTTATTCGTACCGGATGTCATTTGATCAATCGCATTTTGTATGGCGACTGTCGATGTATACAGCTGTTCTGTTTTCTCTGGCAGCTGCTTGACTTGCTGTAGCTGTGCTTTTGCAGATGCAACCGCAGACTGAACTTCACTTGCGTCAGGCAGTTCCTGCAGCGCCGCTAAGCTTTGCTCAAGACCAGACAAATCAGGCAGTTCAATTTTAGGAAGACTGTCTAGCTGATCCATTGCCGCCTTTTTCTCTTCATCTGTCATCGAGCTGTTTTGAATAATACTTTTTACTTTTGCATCTCGATTAGATAATGCTTCTTTTAAAGAAGCAAGTTTGGTACTAAACGTTTTTGCATCTTCTTTCACCTGATCAATCTTAGGCGCCATCTTTTCAAGATTCGCTAATTCAGGTGAAGACAATACTTTCTCCACAGCAGCGATTTTTTCTGAAAATGACTGTGCTTTATTGTTCAGCTGCTCAATGCCTGCTGTGAATTGCGGCATTTTAGAAGAAAGCTGCTCATGTCCTTCACGGCTTGTGTTTAACCCTTCGGTCAATGTATCAATTCCTGTGCCAAGCTCACCAAATTTCTGATCAATCGTTTGATAGCCTGTTAAGAGCTGACCAAGACCGCTATCAAGAGATTGAATTCCAGTGTTCAGTTCACCCATTTTTCCTGCAAACTGATGAACACCTTCGCTATACGTTAACGTTCCTTCTGCCAATTTCGCCAGATTGTCTTTTAACTTTTGGCTACCGTCTTTTGCGCTTTTTGTTCCGTCATCAATTTTCTTCGCTCCATCGCTTGCTTGATCTAATCCTTTTGCAATCGTTTTGAAGTTATCAAAGATGACCTCTGCATAATTTTCTGTGACTTCCTTTGAAACCGAATCTTTTAATTTGATAATGGCGTTATTCGCAATTTGAGACGCAGCATAGTTTGCGCCTGGATTCGTATAATATTTCAGATTCGATTTTTTCGGATGTTTGTCTAGTACTGTACTCGCATTTTTCGAGAAATCTTTCGGAATCTCGACGACGAGATAATAGTCTTCGTTATTTAACCCTTTGATGGCCTTTTCTTCACTATCAACAAAATGCCATTTAAAACTATCGTTTTTCTTTAATTCCTTCACTAAATCATCGCCCACTTGAAGGGTTTTGCCGTCATAATGACTGCCTTCATCCAAGTTGACAACCGCTACAGGTAATTGATCAACTGTACCATATGGATCCCAGTAAGCTTTTAAAAATACACCACTATAAATCAGTGGAATAAATAAGACAGCTAAAATCGGGATCAGTAGTTTTTTGCTCGTCACAATGTCTTTCCATTGATTCCGAATTAAATTCATTGCTGTTTTCCTCCCATTGATGAATGACTAAATTAAGAATTCGGTCATTTGAACTCAAAAAAAATTATGTTGTTGCAGACAGTCCTTTTAGTACATAAAGCTCGAGCGATTCAGCGACCTCTTCTTTTGTTAAAGGCTCATATCGCTTTTCCCAGTCGAAAATAAGTGCAATATATAGTTTCACCATCACAAATGCCGTCAATTCAGGATCACAGGGCTTAATGTCGCCTTTTTCAATCGCTTCTTTTACTTTTGTTTTAATATAGCGAATGATCATCTGCTCCATTTTTTCAATCATTTCTTTCACTGCTGACGTGCCAAGCTCCGCATTTTCCTGAAAGATTTTAATTGTAAGTTGGTGGTTTTTTCGAAATTCTAATATTGCAAAGAGTGCTAAATGAAGGTTTTCTGAGAAACTATTCTTCTCATCTATTGCTTCATCTGCAATTTTCTTCATCTCCATTAACAGTGATGTGAAAATTTCATCGAACAGCTCTTCTTTGTTTTTGAAAAAGGTATAAATCGTTCCTTTTCCGACGTTGGCAAGCTTTGCTACAAGGTCCATTGTCGTGGCTTTATACCCGAACTGAGTAAATGCCTTTGTTGCTCCATCTAAAATCATTTGTCTCCTATCAACACTCATGATCTCACTCCCAAAATGACTATTTGAACGTTTCGGTCATTAAGTACAGAAAGTAATATACCATATCCTTTTCCTCAGATGCAACAACTTTGTTCAATTTTATTATTCACCACTCTTTTCTAAACATACAAACATGAAAAACTCCCTTTCCATGACAGAAAAGGGAGTTTGTTTTTTATGAAAATAGATAAGATACAGCTTCTGAGATGGCAGCTTTTCCTTGATCAATACAATCAGGAATCCCAACACCTTCGAAAGCAGCACCCGTGATATAAATACCAGGATATGATTGCTTAAACGTTTCTCGCATAGTCGAAATCTGTTTTTGATGACCCACATGATATTGCGGCATGCTTGTTTTCCAGCGAGTCACTGTCGTCAGCTCTGGATCTGCTTTAATATCCATGATTTTCTTCAAATCCTCCAGCACGATGCTCACGATTTGATGATCAGACTGTTCGACAATTGATTCATCGCCAGCTTTCCCAACGTATGCACGGAGCAATGTTTTTCCTTTAGGTGCAGTGTGAGGCCATTTCTTATTTGTCCACGTACATGCTGTAATGGAGAAATCACTATTTCTTGAGATGACAAAACCAGTACCATCATATTCATTGTGAACATCCTCTTCTTTAAATCCGAGTGCAACTGTTGCAACAGAAGTCGATGTCATGTCATGCAAGTACTCAAGCCCTGCTTCTTTTGGAAACATGGAATAGATCGATTGGTGAGGAGTTGTCACAATGGCAGAATCTGCAAAAAGCGTTTGACCGCTGTCTAATTGAACGCCATAGCCTCCCTCTGCTTTTTCGATCTGGGTCACTTTTGTCCCTTTGTAAATCTTCGTCAGCTTGAGTTTACTTTCGACCGCTTCAACAAGTGCTTGCAGCCCTTGATTGATTGTCTGGAACTGTCCTTGCTTTTTCGCTGTCACTTGTTGCGCTTTTGCATGCTGCTGTGATTTTTTCATCCCAAGAATCAAACTGCGATGCTTCTGTTCTGTTTGATAGAACTGCGGGAAGGTAGACATTAAGCTCAGGCGATCAATGTCACCAGCATAAATGCCTGATAGTAGCGGTTCAATTAAATTCTCCACCACTTCATCACCCACACGTCTTCTAAAAAATTCCCCCAGAGACTGATCTTCTGTCTGTTTGCTTTTTGGTAAAACGAAATCCATCGCTGCACGTGCTTTTCCGGCAACTGAAAAAAGCCCAGTTGTAATGAAAGGACTGATTTGAGTTGGAATGCCCATGACAGCCCCCTTTGGCATCGGATGAAGGGTTTCATTGACTAATACATACGCTTGCCCTGTTTCATTATTGACGAGCTGATCAGATAGGCCAACATCTTTTGCCAGCTGGGGTCCACTGACCTTTCTTTCTAAAAATGAATCGGGTCCACGTTCAATGATATAACCGTCTTTATATAATGTTTGAATTTTTCCACCTAGCCTAGGACTCGCTTCAATAAGAGATATTTGGATAGGAAGGCCTTTTTCTTCAATTTCCTTTTCCAAATAGAAGGCGGCGGCCAAACCCGTGATGCCACCGCCAATGATGACAAGGTGTTTTTGATTGTCATGCATAGGATCGCCTTCTTTTATATGATTACTTGCTTTCATTAAGCTTCTTTAATACGACTGTTGCCAGTGCATCAATAAATGCTGGTTTCGCATTTGGCATTTCTGGACGATAGTAGGCTGCACCAATTTCATCCGTGACGACTTTACATTCATAATCATTGTCGTATAACACTTCAAGGTGATCAGCGACAAATCCAACAGGCACGTATACAAAAGTTTTATAGCCTTTTTGCTCAAATAGGTCACGCGTGAGATCCTGTACGTCTGGTCCAAGCCACGGATCAGGCGTATTGCCTTCACTTTGCCAGCCAATTTCATAATGCTCAATTCCTGCACCTTCAGCAATCATTTTTGCAGATTGTGCAAGCTGTTCAGGGTATGGGTCCCCTGCTGCAATAATTTTTTCAGGAAGACTGTGTGCAGACACAATCAGCACTGCTGAATCTCTTTCTTCCTGACTCATGGATGCATACGTCTCTTTCACTTGTTTCACCCAATAGTCCACAAACTTCGGTTCATCGTACCAGCTTTCAACAGAAGTAATGTTCAGATGGCCAAGCTTTTCTGCTTCATCTTGTGCACGTTTGTTATACGATTTCACACTAAATGTGGAGAAGTGCGGTGCAAGGACAATACTCACCGCTTCTGTGATGCCATCTCGGTGCATGTCAGCGACCGCATCTTCAATGAAAGGCTCGATGTGTTTTAACCCAATGTATACATGAAATTCAATCTCGTCTTGGATCTCATTCAAATGTTCACACAAACCATTTGCCTGCTGTTCTGTAATTTTTGATAAAGGAGAAATGCCGCCAATTGCCTTGTAGCGGTCCTTTAAATCTTGCAGCATCTCCGGTTCTGGCTTTCTGCCTCTACGGATATGTGTATAGTAACGTTCAATGTCTTCTTCTTTATATGGGGTGCCATATGCCATGACAAGTAGCCCCATTTTCTTTTTCTCCACAACCAACACTCCTTCAGATCATTTGAAATCATTTAGATGGATGTCTTTTTATGTTTAGCTGAATAATCGTGAATAAAATCAGTCAGCTTCTTTAACGTGTCTGGTGAGACATCAGGGAATACCCCGTGACCTAAGTTAAAGATGAATTGATCTGATTTCATCCCTTGATCTAAAATCGCTGCTGCTCTTTCTTCAATCACTTCCCAAGGAGAAAGTAAAATCGTTGGATCAAGGTTTCCTTGTAACGTTTTTGTTAAGCCTTCTTTTCGCGCTTCGTCTATACTCATACGCCAATCCAGTCCAACGACATCAAGCGGCAAGTCATGCCAATCTTTCGCCAGATGGCTCGCACCGACACCATACATAATCATTGGTACGTTTTCAGACTTCAGCTCTGTGAAAATACGCTGCATGACAGGCTTAATGAAGGTCCGGTAATCTGCTGCATTTAAAGCGCCAACCCAAGAGTCGAAGATTTGAAATGCTCGGACGCCTGCTTTTACCTGAGCGCGTATGTATGTGATCGTCATATCGGCTAATTTATTCATCAAAAGCATCCATGTCTCTGGCTCACTGTACATGAGCGCCTTTGTTTTATGATAATTTTTAGATGGACCGCCTTCGATCATATAGCTTGCCATCGTAAAAGGTGCACCTGCGAAACCAATCAGCGGAACATTCAACTGCTCCTCTGTTAACAGCTTGATCGTATCAAGCACATACGGCAGGTCTTCTTCAGGATGAAGCTCTCCAAGACGCTGGATATCTGCCTTTGTCCGAATAGGCGAGTCAATCACTGGTCCAATTCCATTTTTAATTTCAACGTCCACTCCAATAGCAGGAAGCGGAGTCATAATATCTTTATATAAAATAGCGGCATCTACACCATATTGTTCTACAGGAAGTCTTGTTACGTAAGCACATAGCTCTGGCTGATGCGTAATTTCAAATAGCCCGTATTTTTCTTTAAGGGCACGATATTCAGGCTGCGAGCGTCCTGCCTGTCTCATATACCAAACCGGTACATGGTCTGTTTTTTCCCCTTTGCACGCCTTTAAGAACGTGTCATTAAAAGCCTTCGTTTTTCCCATTACCTTTCATTCCACCTTTCGCCTCACACTCTCTTTGTATAAGGCTCAAACACTGCTTTTACTATACCGCTTTTTCAGGGCTCGGTATACTAAAGCGGCTCAATGTTCAAAAAATCGCCGAATATTAACGTCCAAAAGCCTCTGGCTTGATATAAGCACTGCCTTCGCCTTCTTCTTGTGTTTGAGTATTGTATGGAACAACCTTATACTGCGCATCTGAAAACACATTCGCATACGGCATTGTGTAGCTGTTTGTTCCTGTTACTGAGTCGATCAGGGTCTCGCTTCCATTTCTCTTTTCATAAATACGATATTCAACGCGTTTGTCTTCCTGTTCATCCCATGACAGCTCCAATGTAAAGAGCCCTTTGATTTTAAATGCATACCGTGCTTCAAAGCCTGACAGTCCTTCTAAATGGATTGGCGATTGAAGTTCTTTAATTCCCTCTGGTTTTTGGAATGTTTCATTGGTTATTTGGGCTGTCGTTAAAATATCTTTCATTAACTGCACTGGATACTGACTGCCGCCAGTTAAATAATGACTGTTATCCGTTTTGTCATACCCCATCCAGATTGCCCCTGTTGTACTAGGTGTGTAGCCAGCAAACCAAGCATCTTTCGTTGCCCCTTTGACACCGGAATACGTAGTTGTGCCTGTTTTACCAGCCAAATCTCCAGCGTATGATCCGCTCTGAGCGGTTCCGCCTTTGACGACCTGTTGAAGCATTCTTGTCATATTCCAAGCATTTTGTACGCTAAACACTCGTTCTTCTTTGTTTCGATTTTTTTCAACGGTTTCACCATCATCATTCGTGATTTTCTGAATGAAGAACGGCTTTTTATAGACGCCTTCATTTGCAAATGTATGAAATGCTCCAGCTATCTGCAATGGAGAAACCCCTTTTTCTAACCCGCCAAGCGCTATGGCAAGTCCTTTATCCGAAATATCCATCCCCATTTTCTCAAGATAGGATTTAGACGTATCGATGCCAAGCTGGCTTAACGTCCATACGGCAGATGTATTTTTACTTTTCATGAGAGCCTCTACCATCGTGACCCTGCCCTCGTACTGTCCATCGTAGTTCTTTGGAGAATAGCCGTCATAGCTTTTTTCCTTGTCCTCAAGCAGTGAATACGGTCTGAATTTTTTCTCCTGCATCGCTGGACCATATACTGCGATCGGCTTAAAGACAGAACCAGGCTGTCTAACAGCTGTGACTCTGTTATAGCCTCTTGCCTGATATTCTCGTCCGCCTATTGCTGCTTTTACACCACCAGATGCGTTGTCAATAAACACAGCGCTGCCTTCAGGTGACCCGCTTTTTCCCGGGAAATAACGATTGTTTTTCATCGCATCATAGGCAACTTTTTGCAAATTCATATCGATTGGTACCGTAATGGTATAGCCGCCTTGAAGCAATTGTTCATGCGAAATCGAATACTGTGATTCTGCTTCTTTAATCATGAGATCTACATAACTGTCCACCCAAGGGGTTTCTGATTTCTTTTTTAAATGAATACCAAGTGTTCTTCCTTTTGCTTCAACTGTTTCTGTAGAAGACAAATATCCTTGTTCATTCATTAAATTCAGGATGGTATCCCGTCTTTGTTTATTTTTATCTGGGTGTAGAACAGGGGAATACGTTGAAGGTGCCTTTGGCATGGCAGCAAGTGTAGCTCCTTCACTGACAGTGAGATCTTTTACATCTTTACTAAAATAGTAATTGGCCGCTGCTTGGATCCCATAGACGCCATGACCAAAGTAAAGCTGATTCAAATACATTTCAAGCAGCTTGTCCTTTGAATAATCTCTTTCTAAATTGATCGCAATAATGACTTCTTTTGTTTTTCGAAGAAACGTTTTATCATTTGTGAGAAAGATATTTTTGGCGAGCTGCTGGGTGATGGTACTGCCGCCTTCTACCTTTCCACCTGCTAATATATCTCGATAAACCGCCCTTGAAATCGATTGTGCATCAATTCCGTGGTGCTCATAAAAGCGCTTGTCCTCTACAGCAACAAAAGCTTTCGCCACTTTATCTGGGACCTCTTTTAATGACACAGGGTCCCGATTTTCTGAATACATGCTTGTGAGTTCTTTTCCATTCTGATCAATGATTTTCGAGGAAGCGTGAAAAACGAGCTTCTTCTCATCTATGACATAATGTCCTAAAAATAAAATGGTCAGATAGCCAATAAATGAAAGCACGATTGTACTTCCTGCAATGACTAATGGAATGATTATCTTCTTTTTCTTCAAATTAGGTCACCTCATTCCTTTATACGGATAGTATGGGATGTATTGCTTCATAATATGTTTTATGGATTGACTATCAAAGAATTATATATCATTCTTTTGTTATACTATCAAGCAGGAGGCGGTTTAGATGAATTTCTATATTACATATGGAACAGCAGACTTTTTGCAAAAAATCGCAAAAAAACATCATCTTGAAAATCTGCTTTATACGGTCGGTAAGGAACAAGCGGCTCTTTTTCATGAAACGGAGGGTGAGACAGTCTTTAAAGCACCCCATGCCTATGATGTGATTTATACAAAAGGTGAGCTCGTCCAATCTGGCTTTGTCACGCTGAATCATATCCCTGTAAAGCTCGAAAGCAGAGCACTTTTTGAATCCACCTTTCAGAAAAAAACAAACATGTCAGAGCACCAGCGCGGCTTTCAGGCGCTTCGTGTGTTAAGACCAAAAAAGGATGAAGAAGTGTACTTGATATTGACCCTTTGGGAATCTGAAGACTTATTTCAAGACTTCCAAGAGTCAGAAGCGTTCTTTCAGCCGCACGAGGATACTGGCTCCATCTTCTCTCGTCCTGCCTATCTGACATCCTATCATGCAGTTATAGACCATTAAGGAAGTGCTGCTTTTCGCACTTCTCAGATTGTTGACAAAGGGCTAAAATGAACTTGATTTTAGCCCTTTGTCTTCTTTTCAGCGTGATAGAAAACCTTTGCAGTTTAGGAAGGACGAGTACTGGCGCGGAGCGAATTTCACATTCGTGAGCACCAGCACGCAGGACTGACAACGAATGCGAGGGTTTGGCTACACGCTGGGAGGTGCTGCTTTTCGCACTTCTTTTTTTCATAAAAAAAAGCCCTTCTGCTGGGCTTTCAACGCTTATCTCTAAGCTCGTACCGATGAATGATTGGCTGAAGTACATAAAAATTCAGCAAGATCCATCCTAATAAGATTGGCCATTTGAGCATAGGTGAAGCACCTTTCATCTGAATAAGTAGTACCAACAGTGGAATCAAACAAATCATCAAAAAGCTCATCTTCGAAACGAACGTTTCTTTGATTTGATGCCGGCAGCTTGGACAAAGCATCATTCTCGTATGCGATAAATGAAATTTTTCGACGAAAGAAAATGCTTTTGAACAATTTGGACAGCTTCCCAATGCCACTCCCCCTTTTCAAGCTTCATACTTAACCTTCGACTTTTATGTAAAATGACCTTTTCTGTCATTCTCGACATCCTCTTCTGTTGAAAGATTCTAACAATTACCATACAATCAGTAAAAGAGCCTAAAGGAGGTTTTCGGATCAATGACAGTATCCACTTTACACAAAAGGATCAATGAACGTCTTGATGAACATTATGAGGAAATGGTTGAAATTAGACGCTATCTCCATATGAATCCAGAACTTTCTTTTCAGGAAGAGGAAACAGCTGCTTACATCGCTCAATATTATGACAGATTACATATCCCAACACGCACACATGTAGGCGGACATGGTGTACTCGCTTTTATTGAAGGAGCTTCCCCTGGACCGACCATTGCACTGAGAGCTGATTTTGATGCACTTCCCATTCATGATGAAAAGGATGTACCTTACCGTTCAACAAAACCTGGCGTCATGCACGCATGCGGTCACGATGGCCACACAGCAACACTTCTCGTCTTAGCGAAGATCTTACATGAGCACCGAGATCAATTAAAAGGAAAAATCGTCCTTATTCATCAACATGCTGAAGAATATGCCCCCGGCGGTGCGAAACCAATGATTGAAGATGGCTGTTTAGACGGTGTTGACGTCATTTTCGGCACCCACCTTTGGTCCTCAGAGCCATGCGGCACTGTTCTTTATAAAAGCGGGAACTTTATGGCAGCCGCCGATCGTTTCTCTATTCAAGTGCAAGGGAAAGGTGGACATGGCGCACAGCCGCACATGACGAAAGATGCCGTACTCATCGGTTCACAAATTGTAGCCAATCTTCAGCAGGTCGTGGCCCGTAAAGTCAACCCGATTGATTCTGCGGTGGTATCTGTAGGGGGATTTGTCGCTGAAAATGCCTTTAACGTCATTGCAGATTCGGCCGTGCTGACAGGTACTGCACGTTCCTTTGAAGAGAGTGCACGCCATATCATTGAACGTGAAATTGAACAGGTGGTGAAAGGTGTCTGCCACATGCACGATGCCTCTTATACTTATGAATATGTAAGAGGCTATCCTGCAGTCAAAAATCACCCTGCACCAACTGAATATATAGCAGAAATAGCCAAACAGACAGAAGGAGTCACAGAAGTAAAAGAAGCCGAAACCCAAATGGGCGGAGAAGACTTTGCTTACTACCTTCAGCATGTTCCTGGTACTTTCTTCTACACAGGCGCTATGCCAGAAAACAGCCAAGATGTGTATCCACACCACCATCCAAAATTTGATATTAACGAAAACGCAATGCCTGTCGCAGCAAAGGTACTCGCTCATGCCGTCCTTTCCTACGATGAATGAAAAAAAGCCGCTGTTAGGCAGCGGCTTTTCTATTTCAATTCCTTCAACACACGCAAGTGAAACACATGGCGTGCGACTTCACCAAGCTGTCCTGTCAGCTGATGATTTGCCACCCCGCCAACAGCGGCACCGACCACAGGCATTAATTGAAACAGCTTCACAAGGTCAATATAATCTCGATATTCCTGCTGAAAGCTATACCAATCCATTTCTTCCCGGGTTGTTTCCCATTCTTCAATGAGTTTCATCATTTTTTGACGGTGTGCACTGCTTGAAAAGGCGAGTTGAAAAATACAAAGCAAAAAGAGCCTTTCCTCTTTTTGAGACAAATCAAATCCATATATACAAGCAAGCTCATATAGACATTTCATTTTAATACTCAAAAGGAGAGGGAAATCCGCCATTCCGAGAAACAATCCACCCGCACCTGTGCCAATTCCTTCAATCGCAGCGGCCTTTTGATAATATGTCACCTTTTCCTTTGCCAGCTCATTTCGCTCTACAATAGACAATTGTTCATCAATGACTGTAAATGAAGTAAAATGGCTTCCTGATACGGTGGATTCAACCATTGTTTTCACCGCACTTGTGATGACTTGATGAAATCGAGCAGGGATTCGGCGATTCACTTGCTGCTGAACGCCTTTTGAAAACCGCTCGATCTTGGATGGTTTTCTTAAAAAACGCATTTGAAAAAAAATGGCCTCTTCATACAGTTCCCGTTCAGCTGCATTCATCCCAGTTCCCTCCTTGGTGACATCATACGCTCGCTGTAAAAAACAAATCTCCGCTTATCTCATCTTTTTTAATCTGCTTTGTACGTAAGGCTTAAATAGGACAAGCACAAATACCAATGAAATGAGAACAGCAAGTCCGCTTCCCTTCCATCCACCTGCTGGGAAAACGGCGGAGCTCAGTACAAATGACTGGATGATGAGTACATTTCGTACGAGAACAAAAAAGCTTCGATCTTTTTCTTGCTGAGACACAGGATAAAGTGCCTGTAACGACAGATGAGCAAAGTGCTTTGTTAACGGGACAAGCTGTACACCTGTGATAAAGACTGTAAACAAGACAAGTAATGCCCCCACCCAACCTGCTGCACCTGTATACAAGAGGATGAGCACAAACACGACCGTTAACCTAAACACAAGACCAAAATAGTCATTTGAACGTAAAAACGCCCTCACATACATATAAGAAAAAGCTTTACGCTGTTCATAAGGGACAAACTGCAAGACCCAGTCCATATACGCCCTTCTTTTCACTTGTTTCTTTAAATGAGGGACATCTGTAAATAAGTTTGCCAAGCGGTAAAAACGCTGTTTTCGTTTTAACTCATCAGAAATATGCAATTCCCATTGAAAAGGCTGTTTTTTTACTGCATTTGTTAAGTAAATGAGATAGACAGCATATAAAAGATAAAAAACGATGGCAATGGCATAAGCTGCTTGTAAAACGGTATACATTAACATTGTATTGAGCAGAAAACGAATCACTGCATCAATCCATCTGACATGTTTCCCTTGAAAATAAGTGATTCTCCACTGAATCGCTGTATTCAGACCTTTTATTAAGATCATTTGCGCCAAAATGAGCACATATAGCATCAGATCGCCTGAGGAGACAGCCGAATATAGCGGAAGTGCAATAATGGACACGGCAATCAAAGGAAATAACTGAGAAATGAAGCTAAAGTTAAACGCTTGTTTTAAATAAGGGTCCATCTTAGCTTCCAAAGGAAGCATAAACACAAGATCTGCCTCTTTGATCAACGTTCGCACGTAAGAACTAGTCAGTACCAATGAGAAAACAACTGCCATGACCCAATAGGATGGGAAGTGAGCTGGAATATGCTTCAGCCAATTACTGTACCAGCTCGCCCCGCCTGCAAGGAAAAAAATGAGCACAATCACAAGATGATCATTGAACATATATTTTAAATATTTTCTTGTTTCTTGTACGTGTTCTTCTAATCTTGATTTCCAAATGGTTTGCGTTGTTTTACTCATAGCTTTCTTCCTTTGTTAATTCCAAATAAAGATCATCGAGTGTCGCATCTCTCATGTTGAACTGCTCTCTTAGTTCTGTCAGTGTTCCTTTCGCTCTAATTTCCCCTTCATGCAAAATAATAAAGGAATCACAATAACGTTCCGCTGTGGCTAAAATATGCGTTGACATCAGAACACTTGCGCCATTTTGTTTCGCCGCATTCATACGTTCTAATAGTGCGTTGATCGCAAGCGGATCAAGCCCTAAAAACGGCTCATCGATAATATACAACTCTGGCTCCACAAGAAACGCACACATAATCATCACCTTCTGCTTCATCCCTTTAGAAAAATGAGCAGGGAACCATTTCAATCGCTTCTCCATTCGGAATTCCTTCAGCAAAGACGGCAGACGTTCTTCTAATTGTTCTTTTGAAAGGCCGTAAGCCATCGCTGTCAGCTCTAAATGCTCTTTTAACGTTAATTCTTCATATAAGACAGGTGTCTCTGGAATAAACGTAAATTGTGAACGATACGCCTCTTGATCTTCTTGAAGGGTTCGTCCGTTCAGCTCAATGACCCCTTTATGAGGTTTCATTAATCCAATAATATGACGAATGGTTGTACTTTTTCCCGCCCCGTTTAAGCCAATGAGACCAACGATTTGGTTTCTTTCTAATTCAAATGAAATATTTTTCAGAACGGGATTCTTTGTATATCCACCCGTTACATCTTTTACAGTTAGAAGGGACATCAGTTCGTTCCTTTCTTTCTTTTTTCCTTTATAGTACCAAAAACGAAAGACAATTTGAAATGTTTACCTATAGACAACTCATGAATAAAACATCGGCATACTGGTCATCATAATGTATGTAGAAGAAATGAACTTGATGACCAATACGTAAATGAGGTGTTTGTTAAAGGCAATGACCGCATGACAAATTGGTTTTTCATCTAAAAACCTTAGCTTCTGTTTTGCTTCACTGATTCTTGATTTTTGTGTCCTATACAAATATGTATACGACGAACCAAAACGTCAAATGAGGTGTTTACGGCAGAAATAGCAGGCATATGAATTCTTTATTTCAGTAAATAGAGAATTCAAAAGGCATATCAAATGAAAGCATCAGCATTTCTTCTGCAGGAGCAGGATGAGCGACCAAAGGAGTTCGCTTGTCCTGTTTTCTTTTTTGCTTCTTTTTGTGATACGATAAAGGAAAAATAATGAGGAGTGACATGGCGTGAGCGACTGCATTTTTTGCAAGATCATTGATGGAGACATTCCATGTGCAAAAGTATATGAAGATGAGCACGTATTGGCTTTTCTTGATATTAGCCAAGTAACGAAAGGACATACCCTAGTAATCCCGAAAATACATAAAGAAAACATTTATGACATGACACCAGAAGTGTCTAATCATTACTTCCAAGCGATTCCGAAAATTGCTAGAGCGATTAAGCAAGAATTTGAACCAATTGGTTTAAACCTTCTGAACAACAACGGTGAAAAAGCCGGACAATCTGTGTTCCATTACCATATGCACATTATTCCGCGTTATGGCAAAGGCGACGGCTTTGGTGCCGTATGGAAATCTCACCAAGATCAATATACATCAGAGGATTTAAAAGACATTTCTTCTGCCATTCATACGCGCCTTACCTCATCTTAATGGATGAGGTTTTTCTTTTTTTCACCTCTTTTCTGTGCTTATCCTGTGAATCGTAAGATATTTAGGACGATTCAAATTTTTTGTCCAAATGCTTCAAATTTGTGATAGGATGGTTTTATCTTTTGATCCATTAACGCGAGAAATAGGGAGAGATTGTGATGAAGCGAACGACGAATTTTAATGCTGGTCCGGCGGCGCTGCCGCTAGAAGTGCTTCAAAAAGCACAGGAAGAACTTGTTGATTTTAAACAAACCGGAATGTCTGTGATGGAACTTTCTCATCGCAGTGGTGAGTATGAAGAAGTCCACAATAAAGCGAAAGCACTCTTGGTAGAATTGATGGACATTCCAGAAGATTATGAGGTCCTCTTTTTACAAGGCGGGGCAAGTCTTCAATTTGCAATGATTCCGATGAACTTCTTACATGAAGGCGAAACGGCTCATTTCATCCAAACAGGTGCTTGGTCAGAGAAAGCCTTGTCAGAAGCAAAAGGGTTTGGTGAAACATCAGTGTTTGCCTCAAGTGAAGACGACAACTATTCGTATATTCCAGATGTAGATGCTTCCGTTTTAAATGACGGTGCTTACTTGCACATCACATCGAACAATACCATTTTCGGTACTCAGTGGAAAACGTTCCCGAACACGTCACTCCCGCTTATTGCCGACATGTCCAGTGATATTCTCAGCAAAAAAATAGACGTGTCTTCATTTGATTTCATTTATGCCGGGGCACAAAAAAATCTAGGGCCTTCTGGTATCACGATTGTGATCGCGCGCAAACGTTTATTAGAGAAAGAAAAAAGCGGCACACCTAAAATTTTAAAATATTCAACACATGCCAAAGCCAATTCTCTTTATCACACACCACCGACTTTTGCGATTTATATGCTGTCCCTTGTCCTGGAGCATGTGAAACAGGCGGGCGGCGTAGAAGCAGCAGAAAAACGCAATGAACAAAAAGCAGCGCTTCTGTATGATACGATTGATCAAAGCGGCGGTTTTTACAAAGGGCATGCACGTGCTGACAGCCGTTCGCATATGAATGTCACGTTTACCCTGCGTGATGATGCACTCACTGCATCCTTTGTGGAGAAAGCAAAACAAGAACAAATGGTTGGACTTGCCGGCCACCGTTCTGTTGGCGGATGCAGAGCCTCGATTTACAACGCCGTCTCTATAGAAGACTGCCAAAAGCTTGCGGACTTTATGAAAAAGTTCCAGCAAGAAAATGAGTAAAAAGGCTTTTCTATCGTGAAATAAATTTGTTATAATAACAAGAAATATAAAGTCATGACTCTTGCAATAAATGATCAGCCATATTATTGGAGAGTTCTAAGAGCTTAGCAGAGGAGAGCATAGAAATGAAAACAAAAGAATTAGTGATTATGTCATTGCTTGCAGCAATGGGAGCTGTTTTGCATACGATTTTCCCGCCCATCTTTTTCGGAATGAAACCTGATATGATGCTGGTCATGATGTTTTTAAGCATCATCCTTTTTCCGAAGGTACAGCATGTCGTTGTGATCGCCCTAGTCACTGGGGTCATTTCCGCTTTGACAACAGGTTTTCCAGGCGGACAAATTCCAAATATGATTGATAAACCGGTGACAGCCTTTATCTTCTTAGCCCTTTTCTTATCTTGCCAGAAGATCAAGAACAAAGTCGTTCTGACCGCTGTACTCACCGCTGTTGGGACCGTCGTATCGGGCGTGATTTTCCTATCTGCCGCTTTACTGATTACTGGACTGCCGGCTGCGTTACCAGCACTTCTTGTAGGTGTTGTCCTGCCAGCAACTGTGATAAATACGATAGCAATGGTATTTGTCTTCCCGATTGCTCAGTCCATATTAAAGCGCGCAAGAATGATTGAAGTCGCTTAACGAATAACTGAACCTCTTCATTAGATGAAGAGGTTTTTTTCATATTGTTGACAAAGGGCTAAAATGATTCTTTATTTTAGCCCTTTGTCTTCTTTTCAGCATGATTGAAAGCCCTTGAAGTCTAGGAAGGACGAGTACTGGCGCGGAGCGAATTTGACATTCGTGAGCACATGCACGCAGGACTGACAACGAATGCGAGGGTTTGTCTAAATGCTGGAACCTCTTCATTAGATGAAGAGGTTTTTTTCATGCTTCTATAAAAGAAAAAGGGTAAGCAGCAAAATGGAGAGCGAAATCCCTGCACCTGCTGCACACACAATTGCTTTTTGTCTTAATACATGTTTTGGCGGATAAGACCCCGCATACCCAAGCTGCCTTACATAATGAATAGAACCACCTGCGAAAATCACACACATACACGTAAAAACGAACAGAAAGACAGACAACCTTCTCCCCTCCCTTTTCTTCAAAAGTATGCTAAAATAAAGCAAGCTATGTATGGAAGTTCAATGAAGCTGATCGTCAGCTCAGAGAGAACATGCGAATGTGTAAAATTTGACTAGAGGTGATTGGAATGGCTAGTGGACGTTCTTTATTAACAGGATTATTTGTAGGCGGTCTCCTCGGAGGTGCGGCAGTGCTCCTGACGACTCCCTCTTCTGGCAGAGATGTACGCGGAAAGATGAAAGACGGCTATGACAAATTCGAAGATACGCTGACAAGATTAAAAAGAGATGGACAAGCTTTAAAAGAGCAGATTGTTGAAACCGCAAAAGAAAGTGCTGAAGTCATTAAAGAGGTCGGAACTGAATTACAAACATCGATACAGCAATGGCGCGAGGAAATCAAACCTCATCAGCAGGACTTACAAAAGGAAATTCAGGAAATTGAGGAAAAGCTCAAACAACTGGAGAAAACCTTACAAAACTAATATACTCACAAAAAAATATTCGTTTACAAAAGTGTGCGGGGTGCGTATCCCGCACTTTTTTTGTTGAAAAAAGGTTATTTTGTCAATGTTTTTCATGACTTTTAAAAATTCTTGAATTTTCAGCTTTATTAATCTTTATTTTATTGGCATAATAGAATTACAAGAAAAAGAGAAGTAGGTGAAATGGATGAATCATTCGGAACAGCCTTTCGATGTAAAAGAAGCACTTTTATTCAGTCAAAGAATGGCCCAATTGAGCAAAGCTCTTTGGAAATCCATTGAAAAGGACTGGCAGCAGTGGATCAAACCGTATAACCTAAATATCAATGAACATCATATTTTGTGGATTGCGTATCAATTAAAAGGAGCTTCAATATCAGAAATTGCAAAGTTTGGCGTCATGCATGTATCAACGGCGTTTAACTTCTCTAAAAAATTAGAGGAAAGAGGATTTTTAAAATTTTCTAAAAAGTTAAACGATAAACGCAATACGTATATTGAACTAACGCCAAAAGGCGAAGAGACATTCCATAAACTACTCGAAGATTACGACCCGGCCCGAACTGGTATTGTCAAAGGCGCACAGCCGCTTCATGACATTTACGGAAAGTTCCCTGAAATTTTAGAAATGATGTGTATTATCCGAAACATTTATGGTGAGGATTTCATGGAGATTTTTGAGAAATCGTTTTCAAACATTGAGAAGGACTTTTTGAATGAACGTGGGAAAGTCACGAAAAAGCCTGAAGAACTTGAAGACTCAGCGGAGGAAAAAGCGGCTAAAGCAAATCAAATTGTTTAATGATCTTTATAAATTCATTCATTAACGGCTGAAACAGCCCTTGATCATGCAAAGCAAAAATCGTCTCATGAACATCCAGCTTTTCAATTAACTGTCCCGCAAACAGCGCAAGGAGATCGTCGAACATGACGTAGCCTTGTGCTTTTTGCTTGTCCATTTCATCTGAGAGCTCAGCACAAATACGCTCAATGTCCTTTGCCTCTTCTTTCGATACACGCTGCCGGATCAATAACGCATAATATGGATAACGGCTCATATCTGTCGCCGTCAGTAACAGTTCCATATAATATTCGAGCTGGCTCATTCGTTCCTCAATACTCATGTACGTTCCCTCTTTCTCTTAGTCACTCTATTTTAGCCGAAATTACTCATTGACGAAAGAGACGAACCTCCCTCTTATGTCTTTTTTTCTTGAAAAACCCAAAGTTTCCTCTCTTTATTCCATATGAATGTAACAATTTATTTTTTTTCATGAAAACCATTGATTTTTATCCTCAGGAAGAGTAAATTATCTTGAGATATTCAATTAGTTTTTTTGAGATTGGAAGGATGAAAAATGAATTGTTGGAAGACCATTAATCTTGAAAAGGATTATGGTTATACGAGAATGATGATTTCAGCCATATGTCTTACTGTATTTTTTTTCATTATGGCATTTTTATGTTTTCAACTGACTCATCCTGAAACGAGACTCAGCAGTCACAATGCACCACTTTTTGTCGTGCTTTTACTTGCGACATTGCTTGTCCACCGCATGGTTCACTTGATACCAGTCATGAAACATAAGAAAAAAATGACGTTATTTAAACGAAATTGCTGGCAGCGCGTGCCTAAGAGAGTGATGCTTTTCTCACTGCTCAGCCCGTTTTGTGTCATCTCACCTGTTTACTTTGTTTTAGGAATGGCATTTCCAATGTACGCACACTATTTTATCATGATCGCAAGTATTCATGCAGGCTATTGTTTGCCTGACTTTTTATTTGCTTGGAAACTGCTAAAAGCGCCAAAATCATGCATTATTGATCAAGCCCAAGACGAGTTTGATATTTTAGTTGACCCAACTTCCTCATCATGAGGTTTTTAAAGCCAACTTCTATCTTTTTCATAAAAAATTTGGTAATGTAGTATGGGAATAGCATAGAGAGGGGGGATCTCCGATAGTTTTATTTTACTTCATCGTCTTTGCCGCGTTTATTGTGTATTCAATAAACAGGCTTACTAATACATTATGCCTTGTCAGAGAGATTCCTGAAGAACGGCAAGATAAGGTGTTTCGCTTTATCAATGTATCGATACTGATCTTACTGATCTCATCATTTGTTGAAATTACCATATCTATTTAAGATCAAAGCAAAAGCTGCCTGTTTGATGGCAGCTTTTTGTGTATGATGATCTATTAGCAAATCCACGATGCACCGATAATGATCAATAAGATGAATAACACGACGACTAGTGCAAAACCGCCAGCAAAGACTTCTCCTCCCATGTGAAAACACCTCCTGCCAGTTCTTCCTCTGTTCTAAGCTCAGTGTATGCAAAAAATTTTAAAACGTTTAGGCACCTGTCATCGTTTTAAAAAAGAACCGCCCGCACGCATGGCAGGACGGCTCCTTTCTGTTACAGCGATTTAATTAATAAAGATATGCTGCACCAACGATGATCAGCAAAATGAATAGCACGACCAATAAAGCAAACCCATTAGAATATCCTGCTCCCATATAATTCAGCCTCCTTTTTGTGATCAATATATGTGTATGTTGGTCGCAAAAATTTGACTAGACGAATGCCCTCCCATTTGCATTTCTTTTTACAGCATGTCACAATATGTTATGATACAAGCAATGATAAATAAATTGGAAAGATTAGGAGTGTTTTTTGAATGAAAAAAATGGCTTTAGCAGCTGTAACAGCAGTAAGTGTTTTAACTCTTGGCGCATGCAGTAGCGGTGACAAAGAAGTGATCGCAACAACAAAATCAGGAGATGTCACAAAAGAAGAGCTTTACACAACACTTAAGAAACAAGCAGGTGGAGATGCTTTAAACCTACTTGTTCAACAAAAGGTTCTTGCTGACAAATACAAAGTATCAGATAAAGAAATTGATAAGAAATTGGAAGAATATAAAAAGACACTTGGTGAAGATCGTTTAAAACAACTTCAAGATGAATTCGGAAAAGATTACATCAAAGATCAAGTAAAATATGAGCTGCTGACTCAAAAGGCTGCCAAAGCTAACATCAAAATCACTGACAAAGAAGTAAAAGCGTATTACGATGACCTAAAAGGAAAAATCCGCGCAAGCCACATTTTAGTTGCTGACAAGAAAACAGCAGATGAAGTAGAAAAGAAATTAGATAAAGGCGAAAAATGGGATGACCTTGTATCTGAATATTCAACTGACACTGCTTCAGCAGCACAAGGCGGCGATGTAGGCTGGTTCGCAAAAGATGGCCAAATGGATGAGAACTTCAGTAAAGCTGCCTTCAAACTAAAAGTAAATGAAATCAGCAAACCAGTAAAATCTCAATTTGGTTACCATATCATTAAAAAGACCGAAGAACGCGGTAAATACGATGACATGAAAGCAGACTTGAAAAAAGAACTGCTTGATCAAAAACAAGCAGATAACAATGAAATTCAAACGATCTTAAACAAATTGGTGAAAGATGCTGATGTGAAAGTAAAAGATAAAGAACTTGAAAATACATTCAAAGAAAAATCTGAGCAAACCACACAACAAACACCAAACCAATAATGAACGAAAAACCCCTCTACATGAACTTGTAGAGGGGTTTTTTTATTCTTATTGATTATGCAATCGAATGGTCCTCATGCTTCGCCGTTTCCTGGGATCGTTTCATTTGCTGTCCTTGACGTCTACGCTCTCTCTCCTGCTCCATTCGTTCGATAAAGATTTCTCCCTCTTTTTCAATAAAGGATTGATCAATCTCTTGCTCCTCTTTGGCTGTCGTCATTAATTTATAGGCACAAAAGATAATACCAATGATACATGCATATACCCACCATGGAAAAAATAACATTGTCTTCGCCTCCTTTTTCAGGACTAATCTCTCTTCCTTCGTGTTACATGCTTATGCGAAAAGAAGACAAGTTATGAAAAAAAACGCCCGCATCAAACGGGCGTTTTATCATGATGATTCATTGTGAAAGGTTGGTTTATAAAACGAACGATTCTCTAGTGCAAAAATACGCTCTGTATATTCTCCTGGCTTCACATGCTCAAGCGCACGATCCATCATGTTCATTTTTGCATCTAAATTATCTATATAGTGGAGAATTTCGGCTTCCTTCACCATTGGTGGTTTAGGACTGCCCCACTCCCCTTTTCCATGATGACTCAGCACTAAATGCTGCAGAATCAGAATTTCCTCAGAATCAATGCCAAGCTCCTCTGCGGCTTTCGCAATTTCTGTCACCATAATAGAAATGTGGCCAATTAAGTTCCCTTCTACTGTATATGTGGTGGAGACAGGACCCGAAAGCTCTTTGACTTTCCCTAAATCATGTAGAATGATCCCTGAATATAAAAGATCTCGATCTAGTGATGGGTATAGATCAACAATGGATTTCGCTAAATGAAGCATCGATACCACGTGATAGGCAAGACCCGAAACAAACTCGTGATGGTTTTTCGTAGCTGCTGGGTAATCAGCGAATTCCTGTCCATATTTCTTCAGCAAATGTCTTGTGACACGCTGAATATTAGGGTTTTTCATATCAAAAATATATTGCATGATGGTATCCATCATATCGTGCTTTGGAATAGGAGCTGTTTCTAGAAAATCATCAATGCGGATTTGCTCGTTTTCAGCAACAGGACGTATATTCCTAAGCTTCAGCTGATTCCTTCCGCGATAATGATGAATATCACCTACTACCTTCACAATGGTTTGCGCAGCATATGTGATTTCATCATTCTGCTTTGCATCCCATAGCTTCGCCTCAATATCTCCACTTTGATCTTGAAGAATTAACGTTAAAAATGGTTTGCCATTACTCGCAATCCCTTTAGTAGATGATTTAATTAATAAATGCAGGTCAACTTGTTCGCCGACGTCATAGGTCATGATCCCTTTAGCCATTCAATAAATGCTCCTTCCATGTTTCTGCTCATATAAGTATAACATAAGTCATAATTTGTCAATCATTCCACTACTAAACTCGTAATCTGCCCGTCTTCCGCTGCTTGTTTCATATAATGATGACAAGTGAAATAAAACAGCTGTGTTTCAAAACGAGTGAGTTCACTCATCAGCTCCAGCACCCTGTCTAGACGGACATGATCAAAGTGAACGAAACTGTCATCCATCATAAATGGGAGCTGACAATCTTGCTGGTGGGACAAAGCAAGTGCAAAACGAATCGAGAGATAAATTTGCTCACATGTTGCTTGTGAAAGCTCCTCCGGGCGGAATAGGCGTCCATCCCTCCGTTTCACAATCAGACGGTCATCTTCGGCAGAAAATAAAATCACTTCATATCGATCATTCGTTAACGGCTGAATAAATCGGGAAGCTGTTTGGAGGAGTGCTGGTAGCCTCGTTTCTTTATGCTCATTGAGTTTCTCTCGAATGACGGAACGAACGAGCTGAATAGCCGCCCATTTTTTCGCTAGATGCTTTGCCTGCTCCTGCTCTACAGCAAGCTGATGAGTCAAATCAGACACTGTACCTGATGCTTCTATTTGGCGTATTTCTACTGCTAATTCTGCCAAGCGTTTTTTCATATTCGTCACATTCTCTTGCATGTCATTCAGACGTCTTTTTGCTTGTGCACACTGCTCCTCAAGGGTGCGTAAACCTTTACGGACAATGACCTCTTCCTCATCTATATAACCGCTTTTGTGCAGCTCTTGGTTCTGCTGCTGCAAATTGTACAGCCGCTCACGGTATTCTTTGGATAGATGAGACAGGACATGATAATCTTCTTTTGACGCTGCTTCTACTTTTCGAAAAAGCTCGTCCGTTTGTTTTTCATAATATTGAACTTCTCCTTCTAATGTTGTCAGCTGCTGCTCTACATGCTGAATGGATACGTGCAATGTCTGACGTTCTTTTTCTCTTTTTTCCTCATCTTTCAATATCTCTTGAAAGGCTGAGATATTCTCTTGAATGGTCCCTTCTTTTCTTTGAAGGAGACTCATGAGCGCTGAAACTCTTTGCTCGTAGGTCGATTGCTGCTGTGTGAGCATCTTTATTTCCTTGTTAAGCGCCTCATATGCCGCTGTATTCGCTTTTAATTGTTTCAAGATATGGAAAGCTTCCACAAGGAATGAGAGCTCTGAGGACAACCCCAGCTGCCTTCTCATATCTTCTACTTGCTGCTGTACAGGTTCCAGTTCCCGCTCCCAGTCTTCATATTGCTGTATCATTCTTTCGTATAAAAGCTCCTTTTGCTTCACTAGCGTTTCAGCTGAAGCTGTTTGAACTTGAAAAGAATGATAGGCGTTACTGTCGTTTGCTTCCTTCATCTGAGTCTGTTTAAGCACTGGATAAATAGCAATCAAGATAAATACGGAAAATCCTGCAAACAGTAACGTCACCCAGCTCTCTGCTAAAACGAATAAGACCGTGAGAATGATAGCACATAGCACGAACATCAGCGGGAATAACCACACTCTGGAATGCTTCTGTTTCACTGTAGCCCTTGTGCCCCTGACATCTTCTGCATCTTGCTCTTTAACGGGCTGTTCCTTTAATCCTTTTAGAGCGGTTTCCGCTTCTTCTAGCTCATGTCTTGCATGATCAAACCGGTCATCGAGCTGCGTTTTCCTATCCATTAAACGAACGTATTGGCTCACAGCCTCTTTTAATTCCCACTCAAAGTCAAGTGAATCATCCAGCTGGTCAAGCTTGATTGGACGCTGCCACTTCAGCTTCGCTGATGCTTCTTCTATTTTTTGTTTCAAAGAATTCTGCTCTGTTTTCCCTTCTGCTAAGCGTTTCTTCACAAGTTCAGCATCAGATGATTCAGCTATGACTCGCTTCATCTCCAATACCGTATCCTTGTCATAGAGTGGCTGAACTTGCGTGAGCGACGTTTGCAAATGATCTAATTTTTGTTTCAGTGCCGTCACTTGCGCCTTTTTTGGGTGAAGGTGTGATTCTAATTTATCAAGTTCATGCGCGGTTTCCGGTCTAAACCGTTTGACTCGTTCTGGATAACTAGCCAAATCTTTTTTTAACTCTATCTTGTTTTCTATCATAGGATAAAGTCGAATATGTTCAGTCAAAAGCTGAATCTCTTCTTCAGTCTGTCTCATTTCATGCTGAAGCATTTCTACCTTTTCGGTTAATTCAGCTTGTTCTTTTTTCTTTGCGGTATAACGACTTTCTACCAATTTGGCCTGTTTTAACTTACCTGACAGCTCTTTTACATGATCAAGCTGCTGATTTAATTCAGGCTTACGTCCATTCGGTTTAAAAAGCTGCTCCTGCTGTTTTAGCAGCCTGCTGTCCATTTTGGATGCCGAATCTGAGCCAAACAAACTTGAAAAGAGTAGAAATTCCCCTATTTGATCTTGATTTAATGCTTGTACATTTTGCAGACCAAACACGTCAAAAGAATAGATCGATTGGTATAATCTGCGATCCGTTCCCTTTAACATCGCATGTAGAAACGCTTCATCTTTCACTTCACCATTTGGCAGCAACACCTGAGCTTGTCCGCCATGATCAGATGTTCTTTCAATATGAATCACACCTAATTCTTCATCTAAACATGTAAGAGACCCGCCATAAAATGAGCCATGCTTTGGCTTATACATATGGCTTTTGGAAAAACCAAATAACATCGATTCAATAAACGCCTTCAATGTCGTTTTCCCCGATTCATTCAGGCCATAAACTAACTGAAAACCGTCATCAGAAAAGTGGAAGGTTTGATTGGAAAATTTCCCGAAATTCGCAATATGGAGTGAACGTATTTTCATCATACCTCTCCTTTTCTCATAATTGCTTCAGCTGTTCTGCCAGCAGCCTTTGTGCCTCTTCTTTAATATCGATCTCGTCCTCTTTTGTAAATGCTCTTCCTGCCTTTCTATAGGTTGGATGACGCTTGATCGGTGAAAGCAGCTCATCATACGCATCAAACTCGGCAATTTCTGCTGTTAGTTCTGTCAAAAAAGAATCTTCTGGATAGACGGCATCTTCATGTGTCCGGCAGTCAATCGACATCACCCAAACGAACAAGTCTTCATCTTCCTCCTGTTCATGAAGAACAGCCATCAGCTCCTCAAGCACTTCAAGCTGCGTGAGCTCCATATAAGCAGGAGCATCGCCAGTTAGTACGATTTTCAAAAAATGAGGAACACCTCTCTCTTTCAGTCCACTCATCTTTTTGTCCACAAGTGTCACAAGATCGGTCATATGAGCGGTATGTGTGATATCTATTGTCAATGTCTCAAAGATGACATCTGAACAGCTCATAAACTCCGCTCTTTGAGCATCTTCAGATAGGTAAACGACATAACAGCCTTTCTCTCCTGTTTCTTTTATATGTCTTCCTTGCACGTTTCCAGGATAGATCACCATTGGATCTTCATGCAGAAGAGCCCGCTTATGAATATGTCCAAGCGCCCAATAATCAAAATCCCGCGCTAGAAGCTGCTGAAGCTGAAATGGTGCATACGCATCATGCCCTTCTTGACCTGCTAATGTGCCGTGAAGCATGGCAATATGATAGGGGGCATCTGTTTTTTTTTCATAATAAGGTGTCATATTTTCATGGACAGCCCGCTCTTTGTAGCTGAACCCGTAAATACTTGCCACAAGCTGACCTTCTCTATAAAAGGCTTGCTCACTTGGCGTACTGCTCAAAAAAACGTGAACATTCTCTGGCCACTCAATTGGTGTCCATTCACCACCTAAATGATCATGATTACCATAAATAATAAACACTTCAATCCCGTGTGATTGCAGCTGAAGAAACTGATTTCTTAAAAAAAGCTGTGCTTTTAGGCTGCGATTCGATTCGTCAAATAGATCTCCGCTAAGCAGCATAAAGTCTACTTCTCGATCAATCGCAAGTTCAAACATGTTCTTGGCACTTTGAAATGTACTTTCTTTCAACCTTTTAAAAATTCGGTTCGGTATATTGGACATTCCCGCAAACGGACTATCTAAATGAAGATCTGCGGCATGAATAAAAGTGAGCTTCGTCAAACGTCTATCTCCTTGTACGTTACTGTAGTTGTCCATATTTTATCACGCCGTTTTTACGAATGCACGTTCTATCGCTCTCATTCTAAAAAACACATTTTTAGGGGCGAAAAAAGAGGTTTTAACTTCCTCCTTGTATAATTCATTAAAAAACAAGAAGAAAGGGAAGATCAGAGATGGAGAAAACCTACTATTTGACTGTATTTGATTCGTCAGGTGAAACCTTATTAAACGAAAAAATCACCACAGATAGTGATGAAAAAGCAAAAGAATTAGGACGGCATCGTTTAATCGAACAACAATACACAAAGCATTCTCACCGGCTCGTCAATGATGCAGGTAAACTTCTTTTATTTGAACGTTAAAAAAGCCGGCATCCGCCGGCCATTCATTCTTCTATTTAATGAAACACAGGACGTCTTTTTTCCAAAAACGCTTGAACACCCTCCTGATGATCACGGCTTTGTCTCAGTCTAGCTTGTGCAGCACGCTCTTTTTGAAGAACGGCTAACAGCTGTGATTCTGACTGCTGAAAATAAATCATCTTTGTTTCAACAAAGGCTTGAAGCGGCATATTTAAAAATGGCTTGACGCACGCTTTCTGATAAGTATCCACCTCATCTTGAAACACGCCGTCTGCAAGGCGAAGCTTGAGCGCTTCTTCAGCCGGCAGCTTTTGTCCGCTCCAAATCAATTGTTTAGCGGTTTGTTCACTAACTCTTTTGGTGAGGAAAAAATGCCCTCCGCCATCTGGGATTAACCCGATTCCATTAAAGTTCATGGCAAGCTTAGCATCTTGATGCATAAACAAATAGTCACAGCTAAGGGCAAAGCTAAAAGCAAGACCAGCCGCTGCCCCGTGGACAAGTGCAATCGTCACTTTTTTCATACTGGCTAAAGAAAGTGTAATTCCCTCGATCAGATCCATCACGCGATGAAAATCTTCTTCACGATCTTGCTTTAGCATCATGCCAATATCTCCGCCTGCTGAAAACCCTTTGCCCATCCCCTTGAGTACAACAATTTTCGCACTGCTCTCACTCGCTGTATCACACGCTTCCTTCAATTCAGCAAACATGTCAACATGAAACGAATTATACGCTTCAGGCCTATTGAAAACGATTTCAAAAATATCCCCATCTACCTGACAATTGATATATGTCATCATCCATTCCCCCTCTTTCTTTTCAAGCTCATCACTTACTTCAATTTCCATCAAGCAATTCCTTTTCCTCTACACAAAAAATTTCAAGATCAACTGATACTAAAATAAGCATAATTGTTGAAACGAGAAATATATTTTTATATAGTAAAATAAGAAATAAAACATCATATGAAAGGGGGAGAATGTTTGATAAGAAGTTCCATATGTATATTGATTAGCTGCATCGTCATGTTTTCTCCCTTTTCAAATGTCGTTTTTGCTTCACAAGCAGAAGCGAGCACACCGAGCCTGATTTCTCCATCGGTTTATGATGAAGAAATCAACGCTGTGAAGACACCTCCATTTTCAAAAAAACATGCATCATCTCTTCTGTTAAAACAGAGGTTATCAATGGGCGCTTCAAAAGCTTTTCTTGTAAAGTTTGCATCAACCACAGCGTTATCCATTGATTTATGTTTTTTAGAAATGAAGTGTGCAATCCCCATTATGTACCAATCAAATTACCTCGACTGATTCATTTTATTTCATCCGTACTCACTATATGAAAAACAAAACCTATCATATTCGGAGGGATAAAATGAACATTAAAGAAAATGATCTTCCTGGGATTGGAAAGAAATTTGAAATTGAAACGAGAAATAGAGAAAAGATGACGATTGTGATTCATGATGATGGCAGACGGGAGATTTATCGTTTCGACGATGAAGATCCAGATGAAGTACTGTCCACCATTTCTCTCGATGATGCTGAAGCCCGGCAAATTGCTGCCATTATTGGCGGTATGGTGTATAAGCCGCAAGCACTTGAAACGATTGAAATGGCGTTCAATGATTTGATCATTGAATGGTTTAAGGTAGAAAAAGACGCAAAAGCGGTTGGACATACACTCGGCGATTTAGATGTGAGACAAAATTATGAAGTCACCGTCATTGCGATCATTAAACATACAAATGAAAAATTACTCAACCCCGGTGCCGATTCGATTATTCAAGCAAATGATACGATGGTCATTTCAGGCGAAAGAAAACACTTGAAGCGATTGATACGTGATTTTCTTTCTAGAGGGGGAGAGTGATGAATGGATCATTTAGTCTTTGAAGTTGGAACGGCGCTTATTCTCATCGCCATTGCCAGCTTAATCGCCAATAAAATTAAATTTTCTATCATTCCTTTTCTCATTGTCCTCGGGATGATTGTTGGTCCGCATGCACCAACCATCGGGATCATTGATTTGAAGTTTATCGAGAGCACCGAGATTATTTCATTTTTTGGTAGAATGGGTGTCCTGTTCCTTCTATTCTACCTTGGGCTTGAGTTCTCTGTCGGCAAACTCATAAAATCGGGTAAATCCATTGCAGTCGGCGGATCTATTTATATTTTGATCAACTTTAGCTTAGGATTGCTTTATGGGTTTATCACAGGCTTTGGATTCCTTGAAGTTCTCATTATGGCAGGCGTTATCACCATTTCATCCAGCGCCATTGTCGCCAAAGTCCTTGTCGATTTAAAACGGACAGCGAACCCTGAAACAGAGTTAATTCTTGGGATTATTATGTTTGAGGATATTTTTCTCGCCGTTTATTTATCTGTCGTATCAGGTCTTGTCCTTGGAGATGCCACATCCGTTGGCGGTGCCTTATTATCTATTTTAATCGCTTTTGGTTACATGATGATTTTCTTTATCATCGCGCGTAAGCTGCCAAAACTATTAAACAAACTATTCGATATCCGTTCAAATGAAGTATTTATCATTGTCATTTTTGCCGCTTTGTTCTTCGTGGCTGGTTTTTCAGAGACGATTCATGTCGCAGAGGCCATTGGCGCTCTCTTACTCGGTCTTGTGTTTTCAGAAACAGAGCACTCAGACCGCATTGAACATCTCGTTGTTCCTTTTAGAGATTTCTTTGGCGCCATGTTCTTCTTCAGCTTTGGACTAAGTATTGATCCATTTACATTAGGAGATGCCTTCTGGCTTGCGATCGGTGCTGTCATTCTCACCTTGATCGGGAACTTCACCGCCGGGATGTTTGCTGGAAGAAGAGCCGGTTTCTCTCATAAAGCCTCTTCTAATATTGGATTAACCATCGTATCAAGAGGAGAGTTTTCCATCATTGTAGCCGAACTTGGGATTGCAGGCGGGCTTGCCGCTACATTGAAGCCATTTGCTGCATTATATGTATTAATCCTTGCGATTTTAGGACCGCTAGTGACGAAAGAATCAAAGCGTATCTATCAAATCCTAAACAAAATCTTCAAATGGAAAACTGAAAAACCAAAAGTAAAAAGAGAAACAACCATTTAATTGAAAAGGGCCCTGTGCAGGGGCCCTTTTTTATATCTATTCAAATTGCTGAAATGCTGTTTCTTGCTTCACTTGTTCTTTCGTATCCCCGCGAATGGTTCGGATGACTTTCTGATTGCGGTAGATCGATAGTTTTAAATTGGTCGCCGCTGTTCCATGAGAGTGATCGAGGTTCGTGAATGTAAAGAGATGATGAGACCGTTTGTCTTTAAACACAAGCCTGAAGTCATCTGTCACTTTAAAATGCTTATCGCTCTCCCATTCAATCAATGGTTCATATGCGCTAAACCATTCCGGAATATTAGGCGTATATCCTGTAGCCAATACCACATGATCGGCTGTGATTTTCTTTTCTTTCTTGAGCTGCCATTGTTTCAAATGCAGCTCTACCTGCTGCTCATCCTCCATATGTATCGCTTCAAGCTCCGTCATTGGCTGAATGAGTACAGAAGGCTCTTCTCCTGAAACGGAGCGATGGTACAATTCCTGATAAATACGAGAAAGCGTCGATGCATCTATGCCATTCCTTAATCCTGCCAGTCTAGGCAATGTGTTCATCCGTTCTTCATAAGGAAGGGAATGAAAATATTCAACATACTTAGGTGTAAATAGCTCCTGACCAAGCTCCGCTGTCTCTAGTTCTCTAAATTCACTTGAACGTGTAAACCATGAAAGCTGCTGTCCTTTCTTCTGATGCTGAAGCAGGTCTAAGAAAATTTCAGCTGCACTCTGACCTGATCCAATCACCGCCACCGTTTCAGCTTCATGAAGTTCTTTTTGTTGATCCACATAACGGCTGCTATGGGTCACATGCGGCAACGCAGCTTCTGGCACATCGACAGGAATCATCGGCTTGCTTCCAGTACCAAGGACGACATGCTTTGCACGATATTCAGAAAGCACCCCATCTTTCAACCGCCGAACTTTTACAAGATACCCGTCTTCACAGTCGGTCACTTCTTCCACCTTCATCCCGAACTGACAGCTATCTAATTCACCTGCAACCCAGGATAAATACTCATTGAATTCTCTCCGGGGGATATCAAATTGTTCAAATGTATAAAAGCGGTGAAGCCTGTTTGATTCATGTAAATAATTTAAAAATGTATACTTGCTCCTTGGATTAGCCATTGTCACAAGGTCCGCTAGAAAGGAAACTTGCAAGTCCGTTCCTTTGATGAGCATACCAGGATGCCAAGCAAATTCGGTTTCCTGTTCAAAAAAACAGCATGTCACATCTTCATACTCCTCTAATAAAGCGGCCAATCCTAAATTTGCTGGCCCAATCCCAATTCCGATCACATCCATCATATGTACACCTGCTTTATCTTTTTACCCCCTATATACCCTTTTACAAATGAAAAAAACACTGCGTCACCGCAGTGTTTACATGTGAGAAACAAATAATGACTCAAGAAACTGAATCTTCTCTTCCGTATAGTGCTCATAACGATCATTATAAGATTTTGGATCTTTTGGATTGGCATATTGCGTAATTTTTCCGGTTCGCGGATCAATGAATTTACTCGCAGCACCGCATCCGATGCCAATGATCGTCTGCACCTCTTCCATAATGATAATATTATACAAACTTTCCTGTCCATCTAACGAATACCCGACATTTTCGAGATTCCCCAAAATGTTTTTTTGTCTGTATAAATAGTACGGATGATAGTCATGTGCTTTTGTCCAAGCAACCGCTTCATCCATCATACGTGTGATCTCTTCTCGGTCTGCCACTTGATACTTTTCCTTATTGCGGGTCATTTCAGACGCTCTCTTAAAGGAAAGTGTATGCACCGTTAAAGATTCAGGCTTCAGTTCTTCTGTCTTGTTCAAGGAATGCTGGAATTCCTTTAGCCCTTCTCCTGGCAGCCCGATGATTAAGTCCATGTTAATATTATTCATGCCATACTGCCTTGATAAATGATACTTTTCAATCGTTTCTTCCACACTATGGTGCCGGCCAATCGCTTTCAATGTTTCATTCTCATATGATTGCGGATTGATACTAATCCGGTCAATATGATAACGGTTGAGCACCTCCAGCTTATCAGGTGAAATCGTATCAGGTCGTCCCGCTTCTACTGTGACTTCCCGAATATGTTTCACATCTGGAAAAGAGCGATACATCTCCTCATACAGCAAATCCATTTCTTCTGCTGTAATACTCGTTGGAGTACCTCCGCCAAAATAAACAGTCGTCACTTTAATCCCATGTTCCTTTAACCATTCGCCCATTTTTTGCATCTCATAATGCAGCCCAAAAAGAAACGTTCCCACTCTTCCAGCTTGTCCTTGAATGGCATAAGCAGGGAACGTGCAATAAGCACATTTTGTTGGACAGAAAGGAATACCGATATAAATACTCACTTCCTCCTGTAGATCGTACAGATCTGGAATGGCTTTGATTTGACGATCAACAATTTCCTGCATCAAATGGATCTTTTCATCATGAATCAAGTAATCGCGCTTTAACGCTGCATGTGCTTCTTCCTTTGTCATGCCTTCTCTTAGCATCTTATGAAGTAATTTCGTAGGGCGTATCCCCGTAAGAATCCCCCATTTTTGCGTCATTCCTGTATGTTCCTGAAGCAGATGTAAATAAACAGACAACACAGTGTTTTTGATTTGCTTCCAGCGCTCTTTTTCATTCAAGCCCTCTGGCATCTCTCTTGTAAAACGACTCGTCATATCTGTTCCAGCGATATGGCCAGAAGCCTCCACCCTACCATGGGTTTCTTTCCAATCAAACACCATCACTAGGCCATCATCCACTTCACCGGAATCAAACAGCACTTCACTATCTTCTTCAAATAAATTGGCTATATTGACAAGCGGTCGATGAAATCGTTCATCAGACAGCCCTTTAACTAAAATTCGCATCGTATCACCTTTATCTTCAAACTTGTTTCATTTTACAAAATTCATCTAGGAAAAGCAATGAAGAGAACAGACGAAGGCCCTGCCATTTCTTAATAGACAGGGCCTTCACTATACTATCGTTTAATATCAAATTGATGTAAAAAACCTTCCCTTTGCTGCATTCTAAAGTATTCTTTGATCATATAAGCAACACCCTGTTCATCATGAGAACGTGTCACCCAATCGGCTTTACGTTTGACCGAATGAGGTGCATTCCCCATCGCAACGCCTAAGCCAGCTAACTCAAGCATCGGGATGTCGTCTGTCCCGTGACCGATCACGACCGTATCTTCTAATGTAAAACCTAGTGCTGAGGTTAAAAGAGAAAGTCCTGCTTCTTTCGATACCCCTTTGCATACAATATTCATTTTCTCATCACTGATCTTAATCAGATCAACAGATGGGAATGCTTGTTGAATGGTTGTATGGATTTCAGGCTGAAGTGTTGCTGTCGAATACACTTCAATGACAGGTGTGCTCACCGGTTCATCCATGAGCATATCACTTAATGATTCAACAAATTGAACGGGATAGAAAATGGGATCAGACGGATGAATCAACGTTTTTCCCATCAATTGAGACTGTGTTTTTTTCCGATTGCCGATTGAGAATTTTTCATGTAACAAGCGAACATTACAATCAAAGCTTTCAAGGATCTGCACAAGATTAAATGTTTTCTCTTCCGTTAATTTCTTCACATGGAGCGGCTCATCGAGCTTATCAGCGATAAATGCACCACTATGCGTCACAAGAGTTGAAGTCGGTATTTTCAACGCCTTGGCAATTTTTTGCGCGGATCGAAAATGACGGTTGGTGACAATCGTCACGTAAACCCCTTTTTTCTTAACATATTCCACAGCTTCTTTTGTAGCGGAATGGATTTTCCCATTGGAACGAAGTAACGTTCCATCTATATTGAGTGCAAGTAGCTTTTTTGACACTGAGGCATCCCCCTTCTTGATGACTGTACTTACGATGAGGATATGCCCTAGCTTATCGCTTTAGAACATGCAGTTGAAGCAGCCCTTGTTTTATGCCTAATCGCAAATAAAAAAAGCCTACCCCTAGGCTTTTTTTTATGTATGGTTTGGATGCGTAACAATGGCGTGATGAAGCTCCCCATGATCCCCTCATCTTTCACACACCAAAGCATTGCTTATATCATATCCCCTTATGCTTTGCTTTTCTCCCAGAAGCGCTTCTCTCTCATTTGACTCATCGTCGTAAATCCAAAGTGGAACGCACCCAATTCATCACGATAGCGCTTTTTGAAAGCACTTTCAATAAGTATTATCGCAGAATTTACGAGCTTCGACAACCCTTTTTTTAAAGATATACAAGCGGCGATATGAATGAAAAAAAGGGCGAATATGATCGCCCTTTCAATTAATTTTCTTCTGTATTTCCATAAAGCTCTTCAAGAGGCTTCATGATAATTTTATTTAATTCACCGATGAGAACACTTACGCGTTGTTCTGCTTCCATCAACTGAGAGATTTTATCGTGCTGCTGCACAAGTGCAACTGTTTTTTGCGCTTGCTCTACTTCTTCTTGTGTAATCTCTTGACCAGTCATTTGTTTTTGTTGAAGGTTTACTTGAATGTCACGGAAGTTCTCAAACATTCTTTTAGAGGACTCATCCCCGTTTACCTCATCATAAAGATTTCTTAACGCTGAATATTCTTCGCTATGACGCAGTGCTTTTTCAAGGTCATATGCAACATCATAAAGATTTACAGACATGTTATGTCTCCTTTCTATCCGTTATCACCGATATGGATCGGCGGACACCACTCCACTATAACAAACTATGGCTTTCGTTTCACATATATACAATAAATTCATCGAAATTTCTCGATCTTGCCTTAGAATAAGGTGACAAAAATCGCTTGGACAGCACCGATCAATCCACCTAAAAGACCGCCTAAAAATGTGATCATCTTCAGCTCCTTATTAGATATGCTGATCACAAGCTCTTCCATTTTTTCAAGCGGGAAAAGTTCAATTTGTTCACGAATAATTTCTTCAAATTGGAGCTTTGCGAGCAGTCCCTCAAGCGCATTAGATGCGGCTTCAATCCCTTTATCAATGAGAGATGGAGCAAACTTGGTCTTAAGATCATCCGCTACTGCACTGATGTAAACTCCTACTGGTCTATCTAACAGAATCTTTGTAGAAAAATGTGAAAGTAATTGCTTTTTCACACTAAATAGAAGCTCTTTCACATTCCATTTTTTATCAAGCTCATGTAAAGAAAATTGCTTTACCTTGTCCCATTCTTGAACAAGTAAATCTGATAAAAACCTTTTTGTCTCTGCATTCTTTAAGAACTTCATCATTTCAGGATGTACGCGATCAATTAAGCTTGAATTCCCTAAAAACATTTGGACCATACTGCCAAGCATTCCTCGTTCTTTTAAGAAATCATCTATCATATGACCGAGTCTTGCTTTTCCCTCATCACTTTCAAAGTAATGAATGCCTCTCTTTAAAATATAATCTGCGGCATCTGGAATTTTTGATGCAAGCTTATTTTCTACATCCTGTGGCAGCAGCTCAGACAACGTTTGCTGATCATACTTTTCAAGCAGTGAGTGGAGCTTATGATCAGTCCACTGATGAAGCCATGCGTCAGCTTTAACGTCAGCCTCTGAAAAACCGTATCTTTCTAACATGGAGAAAACCGTCATTTCCATATCAGCACCTTTATCAATATATCGGTGCACTGTCTGTAATATCTCTTGCCTTGCCTCCGATGATTCAAATCGTTTTTGAATACCCTCTGGCGTTAGTAAATGCTCCATCACCATGACGCCAACCTGCTTGGCTACTTCATCTCTCCTTTTAGGAATAAGACCTGGTGTAAATGGGAGCTGCTTCCCAAATAAATAATATGGCTTATACGGACGAAAGAGCATTTTAATTGCGAGATGGTTTGTTGCTGCCCCTATCACTGCACCTATCACAATCATAAAGAGAAACGTTGTGAATATATCCAAAGTCGTCATCTACCTTTCAAACAACACCTGAAGTTTATTGTTTTTATCTATACGTATTATAGTTGTTGTCAAGAGCCCAAGCAAATGAAGCATTCAATGTGACATATGAGACAACGATCTGTCGTAATGATATAGGAACGCCAAGTTTATGTAAAATCAACAAAAAGTGTTTTTCAGATGTTAAAAAAAGAATTTGAAAAGTAGGTGTTGTTTCATGACGTCAACGCTCGGCATTGTCACTCTTTCTCCGAAGCATGAAGAGGCATTCACACTTCAGCTTGCCAAAGCTGCCTCTACTTTTGATTTAGAAGTTGTTCGTTTTTCACCTTTAGATTTAAAGCCTGCTTCAAATGTCATTCACGGTCAAAAATTTACGACTGGCAAAGGATTTGAAGCGTCAGAATTTCAGATTCCTGACTTGATTTATGATCGTTGTCTTTATCAGCATGACGCACAATCTAAAAAAGCAAAACCTATCATGAATTGGTTAAAAAAGTATCCAAAAACCGTTTTTTTAAATACTGGAATTTCAAATAAAATGCGGATATTCGAGCAGCTCCGTCTCCTCCCTTCTTTACAACCATACTTACCTGTCTGCTCTCTATTGACAGAGCCTTCAGACCTTCTCAACTTGGTCAGAAAGGGCGGATATTGTAAAATACAGCCGCTTTCTCAACAGCACGCAGTACCCTCTTGCTTCATTTCTTTAAGAGACAAATCACTCATTACTGTGCAGCTAAACGCTAAGCAAATCATCACCTTTTCACATTCAGAAGAGGTTGAGCGCTGGTGCAAAAAGTATATCGGCCGATCTTTCCTTCAATTTTTTAACACGAATGATCAAAAAGACGTTTTATTCAATGAAATTAGAATTTTACTTATAAAAAACTTACAAAATCAATGGAATAGCATGGGGATTCATACAAAACCATCAGTAGAAAACAGCCTTTTAAGCAATACACAAAATTCCGGTCATGTGGTAGCCTTTGATCACTATTTAAACTCATTAAAGCCACACATCAAGGAGCTGCTGTTAGATGATATTGCCTCCATTCAGTCATCTCTTCCAGCGTTTATAGACAAAACTTTCTCACCGTGTATTGAATTCGCTATAGACTTGCTTCATACAAATGAAGGCAGACTTTTTATCTCAAACGTAAGATCAAAGCCAGGACGATCCTCTTTTTTAAAAGCTTATCCTGAGAAAGAGAAGCAATTGATTCAGACCATACTTCAACATGCCAAATCAATGATGGCTGAAGAAAAGGAGGTTCCTTATGAAGAGAAAACGCTACATCATCGCTCCTCATTCAGCAAGTGAAAATACAGTACATCTCCCTGTCCAGTTTAAAGAGCAGGGGGCAATTTTATCTATTGCTTTAGGTTCTTGTTTAGTAGATGATTTCACCATTTCCTATCATCATCAATCACAAAGGATTTTATTATCAGAAGACCTTTATCGCGCTTTACTCATTCCATACAAAACGAAAGCTGAGGTCATATTAGTTCAACATACACTCTATATAGGACCTCTCATCGGCATTTTCACTGCAGGATTCGAACAAAATACAGCACCTTTAGGCACTAGGTCTTCCTATTTTATGAAACTGTTGCAATCTTGCAGGCAGCATGCTGGTTTCGCATATCTTTTTGGTACTCATTCTATCGATTGGGATAAAGGAATAGTAGACGGTTTGCTTTACCAAGAGGAGCGCTGGGTAAAAAAGAAGATGCCCCTCCCATCCGTTGTTTATGACCGGCTCCCTAATAGAAAGGCTGCTCAGTCGGCATTCATTCAAGAAACAAAACGAAAACTCACTCAAGACTACGATATCCCTTGGTTCAACCCTTATTTTTTTAATAAATGGGACATTCATGAACAGCTATTAACAGATGAAAAAACAAGCTCTTTCTTACCACATTCCATACGATTAGATCCTGTTGATGCTTTAATTAAAATAGAAACACTCCTTCATCTGCATCATGTCATTTATTTAAAACCAACAAACGGCAGTCATGGAGACGGTATTTATCAGTTAAAGAAGACGGAAAACGGGATCACTGTCTGCTCAAATAAAGAGAAATCCACTTCATATCATTCCGTAGACCATTTCGTGAAAAAACTGCGAAAAGATTGTGCAATTCAAGACTTGATTGCACAACAAGGCATTGAGCTTCTTCAAATAGACAATCAACCACTGGATTTTAGAATTCATACGAATAAAAATAAGTATGGTCATTGGACTGTTACAGCCGCTGCTGGAAAAGTTTCAGGAGATCACACTGTCACAACCCATCAACTGCATGGTGGTTCAGTAAAAACACTGTATGATATCTTTCCTGATGCAGAGAAACGTTTGAAGGTTTTGCAAGAGCTCTCTGATACTGCCCTCGCACTTAGTCGTGTGATAGATGAAAAAATGCCCGGTCTGATTGGCGAAATTGGTTTTGACTTAGGTATTGATCACTTAGGTGCTATCTGGATGTTTGAAGCCAATTCTCGTCCAGGCCGCGAGATTTTTCTACATGCACCATTGAAAAACTCAGAATGGCTGATTGGGAAAAGAATCGTTGAATACGCATCTTACCTAACACAAATGGCTCTTAGTCCTATAGACCATGCAAACGCCTACTGATGATTTCTTTTCATGTCTCTGAAATCTGTGCTTTCCCTATGCTCTTTTCATCAGATGAGATACAATAAAACCAAGTTCAAGGTTGTTTCCGTATTGTCGTGTGTATTTATTGTTTCATCAATAAAAGCAAGGAGGCAATGATGATATGATTTCTCATTTTCAATGGAAACCTCTCTTTAAAAAAGCGCAATTACCTGGCTGGAAAATATCCTTTTTTCATAATGGTTCACACTATGAAGGCATTTATCACAAAACGGGTGATATTGAATGGGGCTCTCAGCTTCCGCCTCATGAAGTTGAACCAACCTTAAAAGAAGAAATCCACGAATTAATGCTATTCCATGTGTATGATTAAACTGTTTAAGGAGCCTCGCCATGTTAGAAAAGCTAAAACTTGTTTACGGACACCATATCATCAGTTCACCAACAAATGATAAACAAACTCTCTGGTATCAAACAGACGAAGGCGAAATTTTCGGAGTAAACAAAACGGAGCTAACAGAAAGGGAAACGCTTCTTCTCAATTCATTCCTCACACCAATTGATGTACCTCATACGCAGGAAACGGAAGAAGAACAGAAATGGTACAGCTATCTCTTTGAAAACAAATCAATCACCATCGATCAATCCGTCCGTGTTCATTTTTTTAAAATGGATCACCAAGCAGAACAAAGGCAGCAAATAAAAGAGGCTGTGAACAGCAGCCTCGAACATATTCATTTCATATGGACAGGCACTGAAACAGCTATGCTCATTCAAACAAACGCCACATCAGAAAATGGTCAACTTGAACAACTACATGATTTGTCTCAAGCCATCACAAGTGATTTTTTAACAGACGTTGTCTTCATGCAAGGACAGCTGCATTTGCCAAATGAAAATTTAAAAAAGAGATTATTGAATGAACATCAGCTCTTTTTATGGCATCTGAAGCAAGGAAAACTTAGGTCAGGGGTTGCAACATTTTATCAATGTCTACCTGCTTTCATTCGCCATGATACAGACATGGTTTCTGCCGCTATATCAGATGCATTTATAGAAACAATCTTTGATCGGGACGTTTACAGAACTCTCATGACCTATATGCAATGTAATTTAAATGCATCGCAGGCAGCAAAAGCTTTATATGTTCATCGAAACAGCCTTCAGTATCGGATTGATAAATTTATTGAACGGACAGGACTAGATATACGGCATTTTCAAGAAGCGTCAGCTGCTTATTTCATGATGAATCTTCTCGATCTTTCTTAAATGATCCTATCATGAGCACCTTGCCTAAAAATGAAAATAAGATATTGTGCACGTTGTCCATTTACAGACACCCTTCCTTTTTATACACTTCATTTATAAGTAAAGCGCTTTCAAAAAAAGGACTGGGAGGCTACCACCTATGGCTGAAATGATGCTGAATCAAATTTATAAAGTGTACGATAACAAAGTAACAGCAGTAGATAACTTTAATCTACATATTGAGGATAAAGAATTTATTGTGTTTGTTGGTCCATCTGGCTGCGGAAAATCAACAACCCTCCGCATGATTGCAGGCCTTGAAGAAATTTCACAAGGGGATTTTCTATTAGACGGCAAGCGAATGAATGATGTGGCACCAAAAGATCGGGATATTGCGATGGTTTTCCAAAACTATGCCTTATACCCTCATATGAATGTGTACGATAATATGGCTTTTGGATTAAAGCTTCGAAAATTTCCTAAAGCAGAAATTGATGAGCGGGTACGAAACGCTGCGAAAATATTAGGGCTTGAACAATACTTAGATCGAAAACCTAAGGCATTGTCTGGAGGTCAAAGACAGCGTGTTGCACTTGGAAGGGCCATTGTGCGAGATGCAAAAGTCTTTCTTTTGGATGAACCTCTCTCTAATTTAGATGCTAAACTTCGTGTTCAGATGCGTGCCGAAATTTCTAAACTCCATCAGCGGCTGCAGACGACATTCATCTATGTCACACACGATCAAACAGAAGCCATGACAATGGCTACTCGGCTTGTTGTCATGAAAGATGGCTTTATTCAGCAGGTTGGCGCACCAAAGGATGTGTATGAAAACCCAGAGAATGTCTTTGTAGGAGGATTTATTGGCTCTCCAGCGATGAACTTTTTTACAGGAAAACTGTCTGACGGAGCCATTGCCATTGGGAATACGCACATTCGTGTACCAGAAGGAAAAATGAAAGTATTACGCAGTCAGGGCTATATCGGAAAAGATGTGATTCTAGGCATCAGACCAGAAGATTTCCATGATGAGCCTGTGTTTATAGAGGCTTCTGAGGGAACAAAAATTGAAGCAAACGTAGAAGTGGCTGAATTAATGGGAGCCGAAACGATGCTTTATTCTTCTCTCGCTGGTCAAACGTTTATTGCACGAGTTGATTCTCGCACAGATATTCAGGCAGGTCAGACGCTCCCTCTTGCCATTGATATGAATAAAGCTCACTTCTTTGATACAGAGACTGAGCTGCGCATCCGCTCAGCTGAATAAGAAGACGTTCCACAAACCATCACCATTGGGTGGTGGTTTTTTGTATGTGAAAACAACATTTACCATGTTCTTTTTCCGTATGTTTTTTTCGTAGCGAACCATAATATTTAGTACAAAGCAGTTACCTCATTGGGTTTCGCCAAGTGGCAAATGACTTGATCATTTCGCTGGTGCGACTCCAGCAAACCCAACCAAAAAAATCATATATAAAAAGGAGATTCACATCATGGCAAATTCTAATAGTTCAAATCAATTACTAGTTCCTGGAGCAGCGCAAGCAATCGATCAAATGAAATACGAAATCGCTTCTGAGTTTGGTGTAAACCTTGGAGCAGAAACAACAGCTCGTGCTAACGGTTCAGTTGGTGGAGAAATCACGAAACGTCTTGTATCTTACGCTCAGCAAAACCTTGGTGGAACAAAAGCTTAATTTCATATCTGGATCATAGAAGGCACCTCTTATGGTGTCTTCTTTTTTTGGTTTTATCCCTCACCGATTCCTTTTGAATTCATATGATGTATTAGAAAGGAGCGGATCTTCATGGACATTATTTCAGGTGTGAATTTTGAACTTCTACAATTTGTCGGTCTCTCTCTATTATGTGAATATGCTCATAGTATTCGGTCCTTTCATCTTTATAAAAAAAGCATGACATAAAACTGTACCATTTTAAGTTCTTTTCACTTATAGTATGTAGTGGAGGGATCGATCAGATGAAAATAGCTCTTTTCGGTGCTCATGGACGTGTAGGACAAGCATTTCTTCGTTTCGTAAAAGAAGATGATCGTTACATGGTTCGCTCGTTAATTCGGACAAACCGGGAAGAAATGCTTGCGGGTATGTTTCAAGTCACCGGCAATTCCAGAAATCAAGAGGATGTGCTTGAAACGATTAAAGGATCAGATATTGTCGTGAGCTGTCTATCAACAGATGGTGATGATACTTTATCTGTTTCAATGGAGCATATCGTACAAGCCATGAAGCAAACAGGAACATCAAGAATTATAACGATTGGCACTGCGGGGATTTTAAAAGCAAGGCAGCAGCCTGAGCTTTACCGCTTTGAAACAAATGAATCAAGGCGAACCACTTCCCGAGCTGCTAAAGAACATGCCAAAGCATTTGAAATTCTTCAATCAACTGAACTAGATTGGACAATCATTTGCCCAACCTATTTACCAGATGGAGAAGTGACACGGTCATATCGCTATGAAAAGAATTTTCTCCCTATAGATGGACAGAAAATTTCAGTTGAAGATACCGCACACTTTTTGTATCAGCAGTTAAACTCAAAGGAATTTGTGCATCAACGCGTCGGTATCGCTTATTGACCATTTAGTTCGTGTAAATGATATACAACCAGTAAAAGTCGAGATCATTTCATGAAGCCTCGACTTTTTTCATTGCCATGAAAAAAGCCTCTTTCAAATTGAAAGAGGCTTTTTCTACTCATCCTATCAGCTGCTCGTCACAGCTCCCTTTTGTAATTCGTACATTTGCGCATACAGTCCGCCTTGCTCCATGAGCTCTTCGTGGCTGCCGCGCTCGACAATCTCACCCTTTTCTAACACCAAAATCATGTCAGCTTTCTTAATAGTAGATAATCGGTGTGCAATGACAAAAGTGGTTCGTCCTTCTTTGACGACATCTAGTGCCCGTTGAATGATGGCTTCTGTTTCTGTATCGATGTTAGCCGTCGCTTCATCTAGAATTAAGATCGCTGGATCGTATGCCAGTGCACGGGCAAATGAAATCAATTGACGCTCCCCAGAGGAAAGAGTACTCCCCTTTTCAACAACTGGTTCATCAAAACCTTCAGGCAAATGCTTTAATAGTTCTGCTGCGCCCACTTGCTTTAACGATGTTTCAATCGTTTCTCTTTTAATGTCTTCATTTCCTAAACTGACATTGGAGGCAATCGTTCCAGAGAACAAATAAGGATCTTGCAGTACAATGCCCATTTGCTTACGCAACGTTTGGCGCGACTGATCATAGATGCTTTTTCCATCAATGAGGATATCCCCATGCTGAATATCATAAAAACGCAGCAGCAAATTCATGATCGAACTTTTCCCAGAACCGGTATGTCCAACGAGTGCCACCGTCTGACCTTTTTTCGCCTCAAAGGTGATGTTCTTTAATACATTTTTCCCTTCATTATACGCAAAGGTAACATCCTGAAATTGAACGTGCCCCTCGATTTTCTTCTGAACCGGTTCTTCCACTTCAGTACCAGGCTCATCTAATAATCGAAAGACCCGTTCAGATGAAACCCTTGCTAATTCTAATCTAGAAAATTGATTCACAATGCCTGTAATCGGCTGGAACAAACGATTTAAATAATCGACAAATGCATAGAGCACCCCAATCGACACAATGCCCGTCGCACTTAAGGACGCGCCGCCAAAATACCAAATGAGTGCGACGTATGCTAAGTTCCGAAGCAGATTCACCAAGTTATGTGAGAGCAGTGAATTTAAATGAAGCATCTTTCGCTGATATCGAAAGTGATTGTTATTCAGCTCATCAAATTCTTCTTTCGTTGCTTGTTCATGTCGAAATGCTTGAATAATCGTCATTCCTTGAATAGCTTCATTTAGCTTGGCATTAATTTCACTGATGATGGATCGAATGCGATGATTGTAAACCGACGCAAACTTTCTGTAAGTCATCGACCATAGGAAAATAATCGGAACAGCCACTAAACAAATGAGCGCCAGCTTCACATTTAATAAAAACATGGCGATATAAATGCCAATCATGTAAATGGCACTTGTGACGAAATTCGCTAGTACTGTGACATATAAATCACGAATGGTTTCTGTGTCATTGGTAATCCGCGCGACAACCTTTCCAGCCGGTAAATTATCAAAATACCGAATCGGAAGCGTTTGAATATGTTCAAATACGTCCACTCGCATTTTTTGAATAATGCGATTTGCAATACGCTGGAGTAAATAGTGCTGCCCATATTGAAAGAAAATCGCAATGACGAGCATCCCAAAATAAAATAGAACAAGCTGCACCAAACCACTGATTTCCGGCTGATAAAAAGCGAAGATTTCCTCTTTGGATAAACGCTGTACCTGATACGTCTCACGCTCGCTCCCATTTTCAATGGTGAGCTGATCCCCTTCTATTGTCCGGCTCCCGTCAAATCGAATCGGTTCATTCACAAAATAGTACCCAAATCCGACTTGCACGACATTGATTTGCTTTCCAGCTTCATTTTGATTCTGTAGCCGGTCACTTCTTATATAGTTATTTCCCTGGTAATAAACCGTTTTATCTGTTTTTTCATTTACCTCAACATACGGTTTTTCTACACCTAAAATATGATCATCAATCATTTTTTTCCCAATGAAAGGTCCTGTCAACTCAGCACCAACTGCAATGATCAGAAAGATCAAAGCAACAGACAATACTTTTTTATATAGGAGTGCATAGGCAAGAAGTCTTCTCCCTGTTGTCATGCCTCATCCCCTCCTTCCAGCTGATTTGTCAGCTGCTGACGCAGAAATTGCTCTTTATACCATCCATCTTGCTGAATAAGCGCTTGATGGGTTCCCTTTTGAACAATACGTCCTTCTTCCATGACAAGAATGAGATCCGCATGCTCTACAGCTGATAGACGGTGGGTTGTAATAAATGTCGTTTTTCCATGACGATTTTGTCTTAAATTCTCTAAAATAGCCGTTTCTGTTTTTGCATCAACTGCAGATAACGAGTCATCCAAAATCAAAATGTCTGGATCAATTAATAAAGCACGTGCAATGGAAATCCGCTGCTTCTGTCCTCCTGACAGCGCCACTCCCTTTTCTCCAACCATGGTTTCCAAGCCTTCTGGTAAAAGGCGTAAATCCTTTTCAAAGTAAGCATCTTTAATCGCTTGTGCTAATTCAGCTTCTCTCGCGTCTCTATGACCGAAACGCATATTCTCTTCTACACTTTTAGAGAAAAGGACATGATCTTGCGGCACATAGCCAACCCATTGGAACAGTTGATCCAATTCAATGTCCTCAATTGGAACACCTGAAAGCAAGATCTTCCCATCACCTGTCGGATACTGACGAAGAAGCTGTTTGACAATCGTTGTTTTTCCACTTCCCGTTTTTCCTGTAATACCAATCGTTTGCCCTTTTCGTACAGTAAAGGAGACATCCGTTAGATTATCTTTAGAGGAAGTTGGATACCTAAATGTCACATGTTCAAATTGAATATCGCCAGGCTCTTGTAATCTTTTTGGTTTGGCTGCGTCAGTTACATCCGGTTGATAACTGAGTGTATGATTCAACCGGTCTAATGAGGCATTTCCTCTTTGCATGATATTAATCAATTCACCAATGGCAAACATTGGCCAGATCATCATCCCCAGATAGACGTTAAATGCAACAAGCTCACCAATGGTTAAATCACTTTGGAACACAAGATATGCGCCGTAACCGATACCGATTAAATAACTGATCCCCACAAGCAATTTCACCGTCGGCTCAAACAATGAATCAATGATCGCTACTCTCATATTTTTTTGAAAAACATCATCTGTCATTTCTCGAAAGCGATTCACATCTTGTTTTTCCTGTACAAAAGACCGAATCACCCGAACGCCGGCAACTGATTCTAATACACGATCATTCATATCACCAAATGCATCTTGAGCGACTGTAAAGCGTTCATGAATTTTACTGCCATAAAACGCTATCAAAATCGCCATCAGTGGCATCGGAATAATGGCCATTAAAGTTAATTTCCAGCTGATCGTCAGTCCCATCGTAAAAAAGATCATCAGCATGTAAGCAGTGGAATCGACTAATGTTAAAACGCCAAAGCCTGTTGTTAAAGCCACAGCATTCAAATCATTTGTACCTAACGCCATTAAATTTCCGGTTTTTTTCTTTTCATAAAAGGTGGGTGTCATCTTAAGTAAGTGGCGCATTAATTTTCCGCGCATCACACGCTCCATGACATTCGCGCCGCCAAATAACTGGTACATCCAAAAATAGGTGAGCGCATAGACACTGACACCAAGTAAGCAAAAAATGGTTACGTAAAACAGAATACTGGATGTTGTAAATTGACCAGACCGAATGTCATCAACTGCTTGACCTAGATACCTCGGTGGTAGCATTTCAAGCACATTCACAATGAGCAGCAGAGTAATGGCGATTGTATAGCGCCTCCACTCTTGTTTAAAGAACCAGCCTAATTTCACAAATACTGAAAACATGTTTGTCTCTCCTTTTAAAGCTAGCCGCTTTCTATATTTTCCTGATTGTCACCTTGTTTCGTTTTTTGAGCTTTTGTCATTTGTCTTGCCTTTGGCATGTTCACATGCTTTCACTCCTCTTCATTTAGTTGTTGATGCATTCCATTATTTCGAGATGCGAAATGTATACAACAAAAAAAGAGGCAACCAGCTGACTGGTACGCCTCTTTTATACATGATAAAAAGGCGCATGTTGACAAATACGCAACATACGCCTTGATTCATCCGATCAATTGGAACATACGAGTCCCTTTTCAATGACCAATGAAGGTGTAATTGTCACGTGAATCAACCCATTCATGTAGTTTGATTTCATTCTTCCAATGATGTTGCACATGACATTTCCTCCTTTTGGCTCTTGAATCTTTTTTTATCTTATAGTGGCTGTCACTATTTTGTCAATAAATATTTTTCAATAAATGAAATTTTCTAACAAAAAGTTCACACCCTTTATGTGTATCTTTTTCAGATATCGGGTATACCATGAACGTATAGACTCCTTTTGAAAGGAATGAGGACATTGTTTCAAGCTGATCGGATGGTCGTTGCGTTTGATGGACATGAAGACAGTAAGAAAGCATTAAAGAAGGCAATCGCTTTAGCCAAAACTTTGCATGCCAAGCTGACCATTGCCTACGCTCATGATGGGAAATCCAGCAGACAGGTGTTTGATGCACCTCGCCCAATGACTGGCGGCGCTTATATCGGAGGCGGCATGGCAGACCTTCAAACACCCCCTGTGTATGTACCTCATGATGAACAGCAAAGTCCCTTGATTTTTGAAGACCATACAGAAGAGGTCGTTGCAGAAGCAAGAATGCTGTTAAATGAAGAGCAGTTTGAAGCTGCGATTGAAATTGTTGAAGGGGAGCCTGCAGAAGCGATTATCGAATACGCTGAAGAGATTTCAGCAGACCTCATCGTCATGGGAGCACGTGACCAAAGCAGATTGAAAAAGATGCTCTTTGGCAGTGTGAGTGAAAAGTTATCGTCCAAATCAGATATACCTGTACTGATCGTGAAATAAATGTCATCACAAAAGGCTGTAAACATTGGTTTACAGCCTTTTTCTTCTTACGAAGAAATAGATGCTTCGCTTTCATGCTTAATTTTCTTCTGGAACCCTTCCTGTACACGCTTCGTGATCTCTCCTGGAACACCTTCCCCAACTGGCTGACCATCTATCTCTACAATTGGAATCACTTCAGCTGTCGTTGAACTGATGAAAATTTCCTGTGCATGCAAAAGTTCGTCTTTACTCATGCGGGTTTCTTCCACACGATATCCTTCTTCCTGACAAACCTCTAGCAGCTTTCTACGTGTAATGCCGTTTAAAATCAGGTGATTTGCTGGGTGTGTACGAATGACACCGTCAATGACGGCATATACATTCGAGGACGTCCCCTCTGTCACAAAGCCGTCTCTTATTAAAATCGCTTCAAACGCACCAGCTTCAGACGCTTTCTGCTTTTCCATGACGTTATATAAAAGGTTTAAGCTTTTAATATCACATCTTAACCAGCGAAGGTCTTCAGACAATAGAGCTTTCGCACCAGCTGTCTGCTCTTGAATAGGCTTTTTTACTTGAAATGTATATGCCGTAATCTGAGGGGTAAGTGCACCATATTGATGTTTACGAGGTGCGACGCCTCGCGTGACTTGAATATACACGCCGCCATCAATCACTTGATTATCTGCGACTAGCTTCTTCAAATTCTCTTCCATATCGGATACTGTACCTTGCAGATGAATGCCGATTTCCTTTGCACTCTTGAATAGACGCTCAGTATGCTCTTTTAATGTAAACAAAGTCCCATTATATACGCGGATGACTTCATAGACTCCGTCGCCAAATTGATAGCCTCTGTCTTCAATATCAACATGTGCATCTTTTTTTTCAATAAAATCCCCATTGTACAATACTTTCATATGGAATCTCCCCTTCGCTTTGCTTAATGGTTGAATCTGATGCTATCTTAGCGGATAAATGTAAACGTTTCAATGATTATTCAGAATTATTTCATATCCATTTGACAGGATAACCTTCTATTGTAACAAATATAGATTCATAACCAAAAAGATTCCAATTTTTTAGCATCTTCTATATTCATAGGCTCTTTTTTCCTGTATACTTACTCCATATGAGCACGACAAAAAACAGCGAAAAAAGACAGAATCCACTACATGATTCGACACAAACTACTGATTTATTGGAGCGATTGTAATGCAACGGGTTACGAAAAAACAGACACCTTCAAACATGATGCTGCTCTCAAAGGCGATTGGTCTAGTCATCCTGACATTGATCCTTTTTTTCATTTGGGATATGTCTAAAACCAATATGCAGGCAGCAGATCAACCAAATGAAGTGTCTGCGAGCAGTCCATTTCGAGACACAAGTACAAGTCTGAAAGCAAAAGATGATTCGCCAAAAACATTAGATGCACATTTTAAGATCAATCCAAACAAACATGTAACGGATCAAACGATCTTTTTAACCTTTGATGATGGCCCTTCTGCTACATCAAATCAGCTGTTAGATGTGCTAAAGTCACAGCAAGTGAAGGCCACATTCTTTATGCTCGGGCCGCAAATCAAAGAACACCCAGCAGCTGTGAAAAGACTTCATCAAGAAGGTCATCAATTAGGACTTCATGGCATCACGCATGATGTGAAACGCTTTTATCAAAAAAGTGATTCTCCTGTAAATGAAATGAAAGAAGATCAACGTATATTGGCTTCTGTTACTGGTGAATATACACATCTTGTGAGAACACCTTATGGCAGTTCTCCAAACTTAACAGACCAGCAAAAAACACGTTTAAAACAAAAAGGCTTTGTATACTGGGACTGGACCATTGACAGTCTTGACTGGAAATATAAAAGCTCAAAATATGTACCAGAAGTATTAAATCAGCTGCAGGTACTTGAAACCAAGTACCCGAAAGAGCCAAAAATCATCTTAATGCATGATCAGCCAGCTACCGCAAAATACTTAAACAGTCTGATCACACAATTAAAGGCGAAGGGCTACACGTTTGAAGTCCTTGATGAAACAATGAAGCCACTACAACAATAAAGCAAACCCGCACCTGTTGGATGCGGGTTTTTTATGATTTATAAAGCATTCACAAGCTCGCCAATTCGTTCGTGAAAGACAAGATCAAACAGCGGATCGAATTCCGTTTCACTTAAATTCATCATGACCTTAAAGATGGAAGGATGATGAGCAGCATCTTCCGGAATATATCGGGCTGGTGCCACTTCTAAGGAAGTTCCCATGACGAGTAGCATGTCCGTTTGCTGGAGCGATTTCTCCACTTGATCAAAGTGCTTCACCATGTCCCCAAAAAGGACAACATCTGTTTTAAGTACTCGTCCACATGTACGGCCGTCTGATGAAATCCGCTCACAAACCGGCACCTCTTCTTGTAATAAATAAGGCAGTTCGTATGTTGACCCGCATGATGAACATGTAGCTGTTTGAATGGAACCATGCAGTTCATACACATGCTGGCTTCCCGCTTTTTTATGCAGACCATCGATATTTTGCGTGAAAATATCCACGCGTTTTCCTTGCTTTTCTAAATTGGCTAAAAAAGCATGTCCAGCGTTTGGCTCGTACTCTCCACTCATCTTCATTTGAAACAATTCTTTGAATTTCGGCCAAAATTGATGAGGATGTGATAAAAAGTAAGACCGGCTCATTGCCTCCATGCGAGAAGTATCTTCTGTCCATAGTCCACCCGTTGATCTAAAATCGGGAATTCCCGATTCTGTGCTCATCCCAGCACCTGAAAGGACTGTAATATGTGAGGCCTTTGATAATCTCTCTCTTAGCGCTGCCACTTTTGTTTGATCCAACCACCATTCCTCCTTTATTCACCGAGCTGTTTCTCACCTTTTTGTTTCATATAAATGGTCTGTCCAGGGAAAGCAAATTCTACCCCTTCTTCATGGAAGATATCAATAATGCGATAGTTAATATCCTGCTTAATATCCAGGTTTTCAGACCAAGCCGTTGTGTTTGTATAAAAGTTAAAGAATAAGTTTAAATAGCTGTCTGCCAGCACATCGAAATTCACCATAATCGTTTCCTTATGAACCCCATCATGCTCATAAAGCATTTGTTTCAGACGTTTGATACACTTATCAATGTTTTCCTTCGGTGTATTGTACGATACGCGAACGGAGAACGTAATTTGACGTTTATTCATTCTCGTCCAATTTGTGATCGGCTCCTTTGAAAGGGTCGAATTTGGCACTGTCACCACTGCTTCAGCAGGTGTTCTAAATTTTGTGCTCCGGAAGGTAATGTCCTCTACAGTCCCAAGTACACTTGGAGTCTCTACAAAATCACCCATTGTAAAAGGCTTCTCTGTAATAATCACAATTCCTCCAAAAAAGTTTGCCACTGTATCCTGCGCAGCGAGCGCAAAAGCAAGACCACCTAGACCAAGCCCTGCCACAAGTCCGTTCACATCATAATTAAATTCTTGTGCAATGACGCTAATACTCAGTGCAATAATCATAAACCGAAGAACCTTTGATAAAAATGGGGCTAAAATATCATCCATCTCTAATTCAAATTTTGAATTCACTTTTTGAAATAAGAAGGAAGAAGCTGCGGTTAGATTACAAAGCCCCCACGTCAGCATCAAAATAATAGAGGATCTATACAATTTGACAATGACATCCATATGGTGCTCAAAGTATGGGGCTTGTCTTAACGCAAAATATAAACCTAGTGCCACAAAAAACAGTCTCGCAGGTTTTTCAAACGCCACGACAATTTGGTTAATGACTTCGGTTTTAGACCGGTTTGTCAGCTTAAAGAGCAGGTGAAACAAGTATTTCGTAAATACTTTTCGAAGTAATAAAAAAAGCAATAAAATACAAAGGCTAATGCCTATTTGGATCGCAATATCGACTGTAAAATATGTATCCATCCATTTTTGTGTAAACATCTCTGTCTCTCTCCTTTAAAACAATCCTCTCTAGTTTATAATATAACCTTCGTTTATGTCCTCTCTTAAATGTCTGACCTCTATATAAAAAGCCTCGGGACCTATCCCGAGGCATGATGTTCAATTATGAAATTTTGGCTTGAGACATATCGACGGGCAGCAAACTACTTTTTCTTCTGAGCCTGATCAAGGAGAGTCGCTTTAAACATTTCAGCATCCGTTTCGGCCTTAATACGTTCTTCCACTCTAATTCTCCCTTTACCCAATCATCTCGCCTCCTTTTCATCATTATAAAACATCAGAATTTTCAGTCAACATGACGAAAGCACTAATATTTTGACGAACGCTGACGATTTGGACAAAATTGATCGAAGAAAAATTGATGTAATTCAGGTTTACTCAATCAAAGCTTGCTCTATTCCTGTAAATTTTTCAAAATGATACATCAAGCTTTTTCGGTACATGAGGTTCCATGATAATACGGCGCTCTTCTTCTCCATATAGTAAAGAAGGAAAACCACCAAAGCATTTGATATGATAAGACCAGAACTTATGTCAGGGAGCTGGAGCAAGTGTATATTATCGCACATAGAGGGTCATCAAGCGCAGCCCCAGAAAATACAATCGCTGCGTTTGATGTAGCTGTCGAGCAAGGAGCAGATTATATTGAATTAGACGTACAAATGACAATGGATCAGCACGTCGTCATCATCCATGATGATACCGTTGATCGAACGACGAACGGAAACGGATTAGTCAAAAGCTATACACTTGATCAGTTGAAAAAACTGGACGCAGGAAGCTGGTTTGACCAACAGTATACGAATGAACGAATTCCAACATTACAAGAAATTCTTGAAAGATACAGTCAGCGGATTGGGATATTGATCGAGATCAAACACCCAAAACGGCAGATAGGAATCGAAAAGGCAGTTGCCCGCATCATCAATCGGTTTGCCTATTCTCGTCATATCATCATTCAATCTTTTGATGTTCATGCACTACAAAGAATCAAAGCATTCGCCCCTTCTCTTCGCACAGCTTTGATTATCAAGCCTGATGCATTTAAACTAACAAAGCGAAAGTTAACGACATACAGCTCGTTTGCAAATTGTCTTAATATGAAGAAAACGATGATCAATAGATGGTGGATAGACCGCATCCACACATTCGGGATGGATGTGTTTATATGGACTGTAAAAGATCAAAAAACAGCGGATCGAATCAAAAAATATCCAATTGATGGTGTGGTAACCGATAACCCGCTATTTTTTCAAAAGGAGAAATGATGCAGATGAAAACTTATTTCGCCGTTTTTATCGGTGGATTGATTGGTACACTTTGCAGATATGAACTAAGTCAAACTGTCATCAGCCAGACATTCCCCTATGCAACGATGATTGAAAACATTTCCGGCAGCCTGCTTCTTGGTTTTGCGACAGGATACTTTCTATTTCAGAAAGGAAAAAAATATCTTGCAGCTTTGATTGGAACAGGGTTTTGCGGCGGGTTTACGACCATGTCCACCTTTTCTAAAGAGACAGTTCTTCTGTTACAGGCAGGGCAGTTCAATTTAAGTATGATGTACATCCTGCTCTCAGTCATTGCTGGAGTAGCCGCTGCTTTAGCTGGCCTGATACTTGCTGAACGGCTCTTTCATCAAAATAAGCAGAAAGGAAGCAGATAAATGATTGTTTTTTATACAGCTGTAGCTGGAGGGATCGGTAGTGCATGTCGTTTCTTCATCAGCCAAACAATCCAGAAAACTCCATCCCATGCCCTTTTCCCGTACAGTATTATTTTCATTAATTTATTAGGTGCAGCCGGTTTAGGTTTTTTCACAGGCGCTGTAACGTCCAATCATCCACTGCTAGTGATCATAGGAACCGGTTTTTTTGGCGGCTTTACCACATTCTCTACGTTTAGTGTAGAATCTGCGACGATGCTGATGCAGCGTCAAATAGGAAAGCTTGCTGCCTATTTACTTGTGACAATTATCGGCTCTTTATGCCTTTTTGCGGCGTTTTATCAAATAGGACAACTTCTATTTTAAATATCTGTGATGGCAGCTAGGCTGATGAGCAGTTGATCCATCAGCTGGCGCTTCATTAAAAATAGTGTCTTCTCACTATAGCCGATTTCGATTGCACATTTTGCCATGCGCCAATCTCGAAAATACTTATAATCAATGAGCTGCTTCTCTATTTCATCCAATTCTTTTAAAGCCGTTTCAATACAAGCAACAATCAGTTCATACTGACTTTTCTGCTCTTCTAATTTTTGACGTGCCATATGATGATGTTGGAGAGAACTTCGCTTTTCAAGCTGTCTTTCAATATTTAAAATGGCTGCTTGATAGTTCTTGAAATTTTTTAAATGAAACTCAATACGTTTCATTGAGGTTTTTTTCTCCGCGATACTTGCTGTTTCATACCAGAGCATGTCCATCCCCCTTTTGCGAACGTTTGTTCTTATTATATACGAACATATATTCTCAAAAAAAGAGGCTAAATACCTAAAAAAACCTTGAGCTTATTTTTCGCTCAAGGTCATTTCATTTACTAACAGCGGCTCTTTTATATCAAGCCCTGTGCGTGTATTTTCTTTTTCTGATGATATGACGCCTTTTTTCAGGTCGATCTTTTTCACATAGCGTCCATCCATCTCCAAGACCTTCATCCGAATATCATCAAGATAAATGGATTGTCCTTCTCGGATATCAATGTTCTCATTTAAGATTAGCCCGCCTATCGTATCAATTTCTTCATCATGATATGACAATTCGATCAAATCTTGAACTTCCTCTAATCTCACTTTTCCATCTAATATATAATGATGCTCCGCTCTCTTTTGGATGACAGGCTGCTCATCTTCATCGAATTCATCTCGAATGTCTCCAACAATCTCTTCTAGAATATCCTCCGTTGTGACAAGTCCAGATGTCCCGCCATATTCATCCGTTAAAATCGCCATATGCATTCGATCGCGCTGCATCTTGACGAGAAGCTCTTGAATTGGAATCGTGTCGATCACTTCAATCACTGGATAAATATAATCTTGAAGCTTCAGTTGATCGTTTTCTCCTTGATACACAATATCTGCAAAGAGCTGCTTTTTGTTGAGCATGCCAATGACATGGTCTTTATCCCCTGAAAACACTGGGAAACGTGTGTACTTTTCCTTTGTCATGATCGCCAGTATTTCGTCTAACGGCATATCTTCTGGAATCGCACAAATTTCTCTTCGCGGTATCATAATTTCTCTTGCGATTCGATTATCAAAATCGAATATCTTGTTCATATAATTATACTCTGATGAGTTGATTTCCCCATTTTTTAAGCTTTCAGATAATAAAATCTTTAATTCCTCTTCGGAATGGGAATGTTCTTTTTCAGACCCCATATCGATACCCATCATTTTCGTTAGTACACGGGCTGACCCGTTCAACACATAAATGAAAGGGTACATAAGGATATAAAATGCATGCAGCGGTCCTGACAGCCAAAGCGTCATTTTTTCTGCCTTTTGTATGGCAAGTGTTTTTGGTGCAAGCTCGCCAACAACTACATGCAAAAAGGTAATAATAGAGAACGCAAGTGTTGCTGAGATCAGGCTGATTGCTGAATCAGGAATGTTTGTCAAACCAAAACCTCGAACTAAAAGTTCTTTTACTGCCGGTTTACCGATCCACCCTAAACCAAGGGATGTCACTGTAATACCGAGCTGACAGGCTGACAAATATTCATCTAGCCTTGATGTCACCTTTTTCGCCATGATAGCCTTTTTGGACCCTTCGGCAACAAGCTGATTAATTCTTGAACTTCTCACCTTTACAATGGCAAATTCAGATGCAACAAAGAAAGCTGTTAAAGCAATCAAAACTCCGACTATACTCAGATTAACAATATCGTCCATTTAACCTTGCTCTTTCTTAGAAGAACAAGGAGTCACCTCCTGATTGATGATGTTGTCTTTTGCAAAACGGTTAACTGATTAAATAAGACTACTTTGAGGGCCCCACTTAACCACCTCCGGTTCACGTAAAATCCGTCTCTCTACATATATATGAAACGGTATTCATTTTATCTTACCATAAATAATCTGAAAATTCCTGTATCGCTACAGTATTTTAGAGATGACAACCTAAATTGATGGAAATGCCCTTTGTTTCTTCATATTGGCAGGAAATCTGAACAATTATCTTGTATTTCAGACTCGAATTATATTAAACTATTTTCATAAACTATAACGTGACGGTTAGGAGGAGATGTTCAGATGGGGCTGAGAAAAAGTATCGTATTGGTGAACTAGCACAGATTGCACAGGTGACGAAGCGAACTGTAGATTATTATACGAATCTAGGGTTGCTTGCGCCTGTTAGATCTTGCTCTAATTATCGTTATTACGATGAACATGCTTTAAAACGATTACAATTAATCGTTCTTTGCAAACAGCAGAGATTGGCTCTTTCTGACATCAAATCCAGATTAGATGAACAATTCCCTTCTCAAAAGGAAGAACATGACGAACTTGTCCATTTAACCTCTGATATCGATCGGATGAATGAGCATATGGACCGCATTTTGGCACGTTGTAAGCAGCTTCAGCCAGAACAACGTGAAAAACTAAAAGAGCAGCTTACTCCTGAAAAAATGACGGCTGTCCAATCATTTTTACTGCTGTTAAGTTAAAATTTTTACTAAACAGGAGGTGTTACCTTCGTTCTCAAAGTCAGAACGAAGGCCTTAATTGGACATAGTGAATTTACTCATAGTTGCTTTACTTATAGCTTTAACCGCGTTTTTCGTTGCATCGGAGTTTGCGATCATTCGCTTAAGAAGCTCAAGAATTGATCAATTAATTGCAGAAGGTAATAAAACAGCAGTTGCTGTCAAGCACGTCACCACTCATCTTGATGAGTACTTATCGGCATGTCAGCTTGGTATCACCATTACCGCCCTTGGGATTGGTTGGTTAGGGGAAGAAACGATTGCGCATATGCTTGCTCCACTATTTGTAGAGCTGTCGATTCCTCAATCAGCCAGTCATATTGTCACTTTTATTATTGCGTTTAGTATTATGACGTTTTTACACGTCGTGGTTGGAGAGCTTGCACCGAAAACACTCGCCATTCAAAAGGCTGAGCAAGTGTCCCTTCTATTTGCTAGACCGCTTATGATATTTTATAAAGTGATGTTTCCGTTCATTTGGGTGTTAAATGGATCTGCTCGTTTATTAACGAAAGCATTTGGTCTTCAACAAGTTTCTGAGCATGACATGGCGCACTCTGAAGAAGAATTGCGGATTATTTTATCTGAGAGCTATAAGAGCGGCGAGATTAACCAGTCTGAATTCAAATATGTGAATAAAATTTTTGAATTTGATGACCGTCTGGCGAAAGAAATTATGATTCCTCGTACCGAAGTTGTCAGCTTCCCTCATGATATTACCATTGAAGAAATGCTGAAAGTGACCAAAGTCGAGAAATATACACGTTATCCAATTGAAGATGGCGATAAAGACAACATCATTGGTGTTGTGAATATTAAAGAAGTACTCACTGCATGTATTAGTGGTGAATGTTCCACAAGTGATACGATCGAACATTTTGTAAACCCGATTATTCATGTAATTGAAACAGTTCCTGTTCATGATCTACTGCTTAAAATGCAGCGTGAGCGTGTACACATGGCCATTTTATCAGATGAATATGGCGGTACAGCAGGACTTGTAACAGTTGAAGACATCCTTGAAGAAATTGTCGGTGAGATTCGTGATGAATTCGATATTGATGAAATCAACGAAGTGCGTAAACTGGGAGAAGACCACTATATCTTTGATGGAAAGGTCCTTGTGGATCAAGTCAACCTGCTACTAGGTATTCAGCTTGATAACGAAGAAGTCGACACAATCGGCGGCTGGTTCCTTACACAAAAATATGAAGTCGAGAAAAATGACGCGATTCGTGAACAAGGCTATGAATTTATCATTAATGAAGTCGATGGACACCATGTGGCATACATCGAAGTCAAAAAACTAAACGAACAACTATTAGAAGCAGCTGAAGAAGGCGCTTCTTAAGAAAAAAACGACCCTTGCCTTAGCAAGTGGTCGTTTTCTTTATCCCTTTTCGATTAACTTAGCTTCAAGTTCTTTGATTCTTGTGTTTAATACTTCTGTCATCGCACCTAATCTTTCTTTTGGCGGCAGATGATCAAATTCAGACAGCTCAATCGGTTCACCAATGATTAAGCGCATTTTCCCCTTCTTAAAAAGGCTTTTTGCATTAGAAGGTCCTTTGTACGCTGCTGGAACGATTGGTGATTTGCCGAGCTGCGCAATCGTAACGGCCCCTCTTTTTAAAGGAACATCTTCTGTTGTACGTGTTCCGCTTGGAAAAATCCCAACGATTTTCCCCTCTTTTAATAATTTAATGGGCGTTTTAATACTGCTTGGCCCAGGATTCTCTCGATCAACTGGAAAAGCATGAATCTTCTTTAAAAATCCGCCGATCCATTTATTTGCAAACAATTCTTTTTTCGCCATGTAGTGGATCTCAAACGGAAGAATTCCTGCGCCTAATGCAAGAACATCCACAAAACCCTCATGCGTACAAGCAATGACAAACCCCCGGTCTGTTGGCAGATTCTCTTTTTGATATACTTTGATTCCGCCTCGGAGAGCAAAAAAAGCTTTAACGGTATAGCCTGAAAATTTATACATAGTGCACTTCCTTTGTTTGAAGAATGAAGGATTTGTTTCTATTATAACAAATTTTTTATTACCTGGTACTAAAAATTTTCTCCTGCTGATAAAATAGAGACGGTTCACTAAAATCATCTTTTCACTTAAGATGACCGCTCCTTCTGTATTCAAGCATGTGTTTTTAGGAGAGAATAAAGGAAGAAATGTGTCCAAAATTGTCGTTTTTTGAGTTTTTTTCCTGATTTGTTCTATTGAAAATACTTTATAAATGATGCAAATTTCGCTATGATAAGGAGAAATGATTTTGATTCGGCGAAAGAGATGAGTAATGTACGGCCTATGAGAAGTTTCGTGCAACTTTATGCCTTTCTTATGCGTGTATAACATAGAGGGGAGAAAAATCAGTGACGATCGATGAAATTTATCAAATGTATATGAACGATGTTTACAGGTTTCTGCTCTCCATGACAAAAGACAAACATTTGGCAGAGGACTTATTGCAGGAAACCTTTATGCGTGCTTATATACATATTCATTCCTACGACCATAGCAAAGTGAAACCTTGGTTATTTCAGGTGGCACGAAATGCTTTTATTGATTATGTCAGGAAACATAAAAAAGAAGTGACCATATCGGATGATCTCATTGGCGGCCTTTTACAAACGTCTGTACAAAGTCCCGCTGAACAGATTGAAATAAAAGAAGTCCTCAACATGTATTTGGAGCAGCTTCCAGATAACTACAAGGAAGCGTTGACATTGTATTATTTAAAAGAGCTGAATTACAAAGAAGCATCCAAGGTCATGAATATTACTGAAGCAAATTTTAAAAGTGTTTTATTTCGTGCAAGGCAGCGCCTAAAAGCACTATATAACAGAGGTGTTAATGATGAATGAAGAGTTTAATAAGCGATGGGAACAATATAATAATGGCGAGATGAATGAAGAAGAAATGATGGCGTTTGAAGAAGAGCTCGAAGAAAATGAAAAACGCTTAAGCCAAGAACTGAATGACTCAGATTGGACAGACTTCTCCATCAGTCCTGAAAAACAAAAAGCCATTTTACAATACGGAAAAAGAAAGTCCTATTTACGTATTTCTGTGCTTGCTGTCATATCTACGCTGATTATTTTACCGCTTTGTACACTAGGTAGTTATCTATACTACGGCGTTGGCGGAGCAGACAGTAAAGGCAATCATTTTATGGAAACGGCCGCTGTAACAGTCGCCCTAACAAAACCGAATGTCGCCATTGATATGAAGGATTTAAAAGGGCAAGTCAAACTGTTTGGTATGAACACAGAACTTAAGCTACAAAAACAAATTGGCAATAAAACAGAAGCCATCGGCAGTGAACAAATCGAAATGTTTTTCGATAAATTAAAGCAGCCTACGATCTCTTATTATGGCGACAGCGCACGTAATACGGAGGATTTCTTTACGCACCCTTCGTCTCAGGCAGATACATCAAAAAAACAAACACTCACTACTCTAGACAAGCTACCTGAAGGAACAGTGAGTGAAGTGTATGTATCCTATGACAAAGCATACACACCGAAAGACGTGTATTCATTTGCTAAAAAATATGATATGAAAGTGCTTTGGAATGCGATAAAAACAGAAGATTCATTAAGTGGAAATCAGCGTCCAATCGGTTTTCCCGGGAAAGACTCTGAATTTTTAAAAGAGCTTCAGCACACATCAAAAACAGAAGTTGATCAGTTCAAAGATGCCCTCGCCTATGTCAACCAGCATCCAACCTGGGCAAAAACGATCTCTGGCAGACCTGAACTTGACCTCTCTAACCGAATACGCTACATCAATCAAAATGGTGTCACGGTTTACGGTTCTGTTGTCACAGGTCCTTCTAAAGAAATAGAGAAATTTGTGAAGACAAAACGCATTAAAACGGCCAAAGTGAGCGAGGTGGAATTATGGAATTGGTAAGAATTTTTAAAGAGCATAATGTGTTTGGCTGGATTTCGGTCGGCACCGCTATTTTATCGCTGCTCATGCTGAACCTCGCCATTATTAGCAATGTGACATTTTATTCGTTTCAAATGCTTCCTTTTGCAATGGCCGCAGTTCCATTCGGTGTGATTGAACTGTTCATTAAAAAAGGCCGCACTGGACCAGGTTTCCTAGGCGTCGTTCTGAATATTTTTGTCATCGTTTGTGTCTATGCGATCGTCTCCATTGATGTCGATCTTCAATTAGGTTTTTAATACTAAGAAGCCAGTCATACTTGACTGGCTTTCAGATTGTTGACAAAGGGCTAAAATGAATTTTATTTTAGCCCTTTGTCTTCTTTTCAGCGTGATAGAAAACCTTTGCAGTCTAGGAAGGACGAGCATCGGCGCGGAGCGAATTGGACATTCGTGAGCACCGAAGCGCAGGACTGACACCGAATGCGAGGGTTTGTCTACACGCTGAAAGCCAGTCATACTTGACTGGCTTTTTCTGTACACTCTTATTTTTTGTTTAATTCGGAGTGCTTTCTTGAATATAAGAAATAGACAACAAGCCCAATGGCAAGCCAGATTAAGAAACGAACAAATGTGATGGTGCCAAGCTTATAAATGAGCAGTCCGCAAGATAGAATAGCCAAGATTGGAATGAGCGGCACTGCGGGGCATCTGAATGCTCTCGGTAAATCAGGCTGTGTTTTTCTCATGACAATGACAGCAACTGAAATCAAAATGAAAGCTGAAAGTGTTCCGATGTTCACTAGACTTGCCAGCTCATCAAGCGGAATGAATCCACCCATTAATGCTGACAATGTTCCAAAGAAAAGAGTATTGATATAAGGTGTTTTATGTTTTGGATGAACCTTTGAAAGAACCTTTGGTACCAAGCCATCACGAGACATGGCAAACATGACACGTGTTTGGCCGTACAGCATGACAAGCATGACCGTGGTCATCCCTAAAATCGCCCCAACATCTACAATACCCGCCACCCAATTTTGACCGGCTACTTGTAAAACAAGAGACACTGGATGGGATACTCCCTCAAAGTTCATAAATGGAACAATGCCTGTCATGATCGCACTGACTACCACATACAACACGGTACAAATCAATAAGGAAGTGATGATTCCTCTTGGCAAGTTGCGGGATGGATTTTTTGTTTCCTCTGCCGCAGAAGCAACTGCATCAAATCCGATAAATGCAAAGAATACGAGAGCTGCTGCACTTAACACGCCTGAAGTTCCAAAAGGAACGAATGGTGTCCAGTTTTCAGGTTTTACATATTTCACAGCGACTAAAATAAAGAGCAGAATCACCGCAATTTTCATAATGACCATAATGTTGTTGACTCGTTTTGATTCTTTAATACCGAAGTAAAGCAAGAAGGTGATGATCATTAAAATAATAAATGCAGGAAGATTAAAATATGTCACTTGACCCTTTAAACCACCTGGTGCTGCTGTTAATTCAACCGGTATATGAATCCCTATCCCATTTAAAAACGACACAAAGTAGCCTGACCAGCCTGCTGAAACGGCACTAGCGGCTAGCATATATTCTAATATCAAATCCCAGCCAATGATAAACGCTAAAAATTCTCCCATAGATGCGTACGTAAATGTATAAACAGATCCTGATACTGGCACTGTGGAAGCGAATTCCGCATATGACAATGCCGCAAATAAACATGCAAGACCTGCAATCACAAATGATAAAACAAGTCCTGGTCCTGCTGTGACGGCGCCTGTACCTGTCAGAACAAATATCCCTGTACCGATAATCGCACCAATACCAAGCATCGTTAAGTCAAATGAACCTAATTCCTTTCTTAACGCTTTTTCCCCTTGTGTTGCCGCAATTAGCTCTGAAATGCTCTTCTTTCTAAACAACGAATTGCTCATACCATCACTCCCAAAACTTAGTATCCGTCTAAAGACGCCACCACTTCGTAATTCACTTTATTTTCTGAATATTTAGATTTAATTTAGCGCAATAAATTAGTGGCGTAAAATTATTATATATGAAAATTAAAAAATGAAAACACTTTTTTTCGAAATAGAGTGAAAATTCTTATTTATCAACAAAATATTTGTCAATCATCAGGGTAGATTTTCTTCAATCTTTATTCAAATCATAGCTTGGCTTCTTCTATTTATTATACAACATACAAAATTATACTTTTTTGATATAATTTTTATAAAGTGAAAATAAAATTATTCTTTTGATAACTTGTCTTCACTTTTGCTTATTTAAAAGCCTTTAGACTCATAGAGAGCTATGATAAAGGACTGATTTAGCTGCGCAAACGATATACAAAAAAAGAGACTGCCTAGTAAGCAGTCTCTTAAGATCCATTATTAGTTTACAAATGTCTTTGCGCCAAGGTAAATTGGCTTCCAATAGCTTGAAGTCATATCGCTGATCGTCACACCATCAGAAGCAGCGTGGATAAACTTGTTGTTCCCAAGGTAGACACCCATGTGAGATGGGCCAGATTTATAGGTTGTAAAGAAGACAAAATCTCCAACTTTAGGTGTTGAGACGCTTTTCATTGATCCCCAAAAACCTTCAGTCGTTTGTCTTGAAATCTTTGTTTGTTTGTTAATGATATACCACATAAAACCGCTGCAATCAAAGCCTTTCGGTGTCGTTCCACCCCATTTATATGGTGTACCGTTTTGTGCTTTCGCATCTGCTACGAGTTTAGACGTGTTTAAAGAAGAAGTAGCAACTGTTTTTTCTTTGACAGGTGTTGGTTTCACTTTGGACGTCTTTTTCACTTTCAGCTTTTGTCCAATTTTAATCAGATCTGTTTTGAGTTTATTTAACGATTTCAGCTCTTTCACTGTCATTCCATATTTTTTGCCGATTTTAGATAAAGTATCACCTTTGACAACTTTATGAGTGGCTGTCGCTGAAGACGCTTTTACTTTTGTTGTTGTTTTTGATGTTTTCGTTACCTTTTTTGAAGAAGTACCATTCACTTTTAAAGTTTGTCCAACATAAATCGTGTTAGATTTCAACTTATTGTCTGATTTAATCTTACTCACGGTTGTTTTGTATTTTTTCGCTAGAACAGAAAGAGAGTCACCTTTTTGAACCTTTACTGATTGTGCTGAGGCAGCTCCGGCAAATAATGTCGTCCCAAGTAGAACTGCACTTGCAGCTGTGATCAATTGTTTTTTCATTTGTTCCTCCTGTATGTTTCTATCGTGATCCGAATTTTTATCTACTTTCTATTATAAGGATCGAATACCAGAAGAAATAGTCTTGACTTCCTACGACATTATGCTTATTAATTCGGCAAAAATTATTTTTTTTTAGGGTTCTTTTTATTTCATTTTTATTACACAATCATGACAAAACAAATGCATCTTGTCATAGATAAATCATACATTCATTTCTCTTTTTGGTTCATTCTATGTAAAGTGGACCTTTACAATTTTAAAGTGAACTTTACGGTGCTGTCATTTGGAATCCACACTTCTGCTCTACCATTGTAAACGTGAGAGCGATACATAAACAATGAGGAGGCAAAATGAATGAGTGTGTTGAAAAGCTCGAAAACGAAAATAGCTGCAATCGCAGCCGCATCAGTGTTATCGATTGGTATTTTTTCAGGAATTGAATTTGGACAGGCTGACAAAGCTGAGGCTAAAAAGAAACCAAAAAATGACGTACAAAATGTGATCGTGCTCATTGGAGATGGCATGGGAACACCTTACCTTTCAACTTACCGCTCATTTAAACACAACGGTGATCTTTCCAAGCAAACAGCGTTTGATCCTTACCTCACTGGCATGCATAAAACATACCCTGATGATTCTAAAAGTAACATTACTGATTCAGCAGCAGCTGGTACAGCCATGGCAACTGGTCAAAAGACATACAACAACGCCATTGGTGTAAACAAAAATGGCAAAAAACTAAAAACAGTATTGGAAGAAGCAAAACGCAAAGGAAAGTCTACTGGTCTCGTCGTCACATCTGAATTAACCAATGCGACACCTGCTGCGTATGCCGCCCACGATGTGTCTAGAAAAAACACAGCAGCCATTGCTGATGATTTCTTCGATGAGAAAATTGGCAAACAGCATACAGTCGATGTCATGCTTGGCGGAGGACTGATCGATTTTGTCCGCAAAGATCGTGATTTGACGAAAGAATTTCAAAAAGCAGGCTATCGTTACGTAACCAATAAAGCTGACTTACAAAAAAACAAACAGCAAAAATTGTTAGGCATTTTTGCTGACGGTGGTCTCGATAAAGCAATTGATCGTGATAAAACGACCCCTTCCTTGCAAGACATGACATCCTCAGCCATCAAACAGCTGTCTAAAAACAAAAAAGGATTTTTCCTCATGGTTGAAGGCAGTCAAATTGACTGGGCTGGACATGACCACGATATTGTCAGTGCGATGAGTGAGATGAAAGATTTTGAAAAAGCATTTGAAGAAGCCATTCGTTTCGCAAAAAAGGATAAAAACACGTTAGTCATCACGACAGCAGATCATTCAACTGGTGGCCTTTCCTTCGGGGCAGACGGTTCGGGCAGCTGGGATTATCAGCCCGTCAAAGCAGCAAAAAAGACACCTGATTTCATTGCAAATAAAATTGTAGGGGGTATGACGGTCGAGACTGCGCTCAAACAATACATCGACCTTGATTTCACAAAAGAGGAAATCGCCTCTATTCAAAAGGCAGCTGAAACAAAAGATCTTGTTCAAATTGATGATGCCATCGAAAAAGTCATTAATACGAGGTCTCATACAGGCTGGACCACATCGGGTCATACAGGGGATGAAGTACCATTTTATGCTTATGGACCAACAAGCGAACAGCTAAAAGGGCTCATGGAAAATACAGATCAAGCGAAACACATTTTCAAACTGCTGAAAAACCAATAAAGTGCTAATCACAAAAAAAGATGTCTAGTCGTAGACATCTTTTTTGATCATTAAGTGAGATACTTCCTATGAACCCCTTTTCCATCGTATGAAAACATCACTTCTTTTCCTTCAAGAACTGACTCGATATGCACACTTCTTCCCCATAGCTGATGCAAATATGGAAGTACCTTTTCTAAGTATTTGAGATCGAGCTCAATGCCTTCATACCAATGTTTAATATAGAGTTCATTGTTTTTTAAATAGTCGCCATCGATGACTGTCAAATACGGAAAGCCGCCATTGACCCTCATGCTGACTAGCTGATCACGGACTGCCTTCCATTCTTTATCAATGACTTTATAGTCTCTCCCCTGCTTTTGAAACAAGTACAAATCTTCCCTCATCACAAGGTCTTTCGTTAAGTAATTTCGAATAAAAGAAATGTCTGATTCAATTTCCCGCACTTCAAACATTTTGTTGCGACCGGACCCTTCCGTCACTCCTGCTTTTTTTAATTCCTCGCATGGATGATCGTAGCGCTCTTCAATATCTTCAAAAATCTTCAGCCCTAAATAGTAAGGATTGATTCCTGTCTTAGATGGCTGCACGACACCTGCATTTAATTTGGCAAATTCAATCGATTCACTTGAATCTAAATCAAGTTCACGCATAATCCGCTGGTGCCAATACGATGCCCAGCCTTCATTCATGATTTTCGTTTCTAGCTGCGGCCAAAAATAGAGCATTTCCTCTCTCAGCATCGTCAGCACATCCCGCTGCCAAGGCTCTAGCTCCCGGGAGTGTGCCTCGATAAAGAGCAAAATATCTTTTTCTGGCTTTGGGGGGAATTGCTTGATCGTTTTCTTTTTCTCACGTGTTTTCGGTTCATCCATTCCCCACAAATCATCATATGGCGTTTGACGTTTTGGTTTGTCCTCTTCATATTCATCTTCATCGTCGAGATTCCAGCTTAATTTTGAACGAACAAGCGACGGATCAATATGCTCCTGCAATGCCAATACAGCATCTAAAAAGGACTCGACTTCTTTTGTACCGTGGATATGTTCATATTCTTTAATTCGCTCTGCCGCCGCTGACATACTTTCCACCATATCTCGTTTTGTGTTTTGGAAACGGCAGTTGTTTTTAAAGAAATCGCAGTGTGCCAAGACATGAGCCACAATTAGTTTATTTTGAACAAGCGAATTGTTATCAAGGAGAAAGGCATAGCAAGGATTTGAATTAATCACAAGCTCATAAATTTTGCTTAATCCTAAATCATAATGAAGCTTCATTTTGTGAAATTGCTTTCCAAAGCTCCAGTGGCTAAATCGTGTTGGCATGCCATATGCACCGAATGTATAAATAATCTCCGCGGGACAGATTTCATACCTCATCGGATAAAAATCTAGACCAAATCCTTCTGCAATTTCTGTAATTTCATCAATGGCTCGTTGTAAAAGACGCTTTTCAGATACGCTCAAGGAAACCATCCCTCCTCATCGGACTTATCCCTACTATATGAGCGTACTTAATAAAACATGATGTTCAGCCAGTTGTTTAGACGACTTCCATCTCTTTCATGGACTGCCCGCCGAACGATTCATAATGGATATTCTCTTCCGGGATGTCCATCGCTTTTAAACTAAGGATCATCTCTTGTGTAAATGCTGGGGAACCGCAAACATAAAATTGGCCTTTCCCTTCACCAATGACTGATTGGAGGAATGGCTGGTCAATACGGGAAGCCGCCTTCTCAACCAGCTCACTCTTTCCACTCTTTTCAAATTGTTCGTTACAAAGGATAATACGCCCCTCTGGAGATGAAGTGAGAACGTGTTCAAACTCTTGTTCGAAAGCGGTTACATCCTCTAGTCTGTCTGCATGAATCATCGTGAATGGCTGATTGTTATGCGACGCTGTTTTCACTAAACCAATCATTGGTGTGACACCAGAACCGGCACTAATCAAATAAACGGGTTCTTTGGTGTCATCTTGCAAGCAGAACATTCCCTGCGGCATACTCACTTGAAGAATATCGCCTTCTCTCATTTCATCATGCAGGAATGTGGAGACATGCCCATCTCGTTTCACTGTGATGCGGTAATAAGATGGGTGATATTGGTCCGATAAGCTGTATTGTCTGCTACATACATAAGCTTCACCCGGCATATTTGCTTGCACCGTGATGTATTGACCAGCATCATACATTGGCAGCTCCGATTCATCCTCTGGTACTAAATAAAAGGAAATGAGTGATGGAGATTCTTGTTTCTTTTTCTTAATCATAAACGGTTTGACATCAGTCCATCCGCCAGGTTGTTTCACATTTTCAGCCATCATTTCTGCCTCAATGGTGATGAATATATTCGCAATGATGTCATATGCAGCCTTCCAAGCCGACAATGTGTCATCTTCCTCTGATAACCCAAATACCTCTTTCATTGCTTCAAGAAGGTGATATCCGACGATTGGGTACTGCTCTTTTTTCACCATGACACTGACATGCTTATGGGCAATTTGTTTCACAGCAGGTAACAAGTCTGCCAAGCGATCAATGTGCAGTGCAGCTTGATAGAGTGTTGCGGCAAGCGCCTCTGGCTGGCTTCCATTCATGAGATTTGTTTTATTAAACTGATTGAGTAGCTCTGGGTGCTGTCTAATCATATTTTGATAAAAAACAGTCACAAGTTTTGTTCCCTCAGCTTTTAGAAGAGGGGCTGATTGTTTTATGGCATTCATTTGATCTGTGGATAACATCGTTATTCCTTCTTTCAAAAGATGTATTTTAAATACATCTTTATCGTAACGGATGACAGCTTATAAAAGCAATATTTAAAATGCATGTTTTAAATGTTGTCACATTTAGTACTTTCTCGAACAGTTTTTGTCTAAAATGTGTTACGATGATACAAAACTCTATTAGGTTTAGAGGTCGTCCAAATGAAACTTACGAATTATACAGATTTCTCATTAAGGGTACTCATTTATTTAGCTTCGAGAGAAAACAATGAACTGTCAAATATTCAGCAGATTGCCGATATTTATGGCATTTCGAAAAATCACCTGACAAAGGTCATTTACCATCTTGGAAAACGTGGTTATGTAGAAACGATCCGCGGAAGAAATGGTGGGATTAGGCTGGGGAAAAGCCCAGAAAGCATTAATATTGGTGAGGTTGTCCGCTATACAGAGGATGATTTAGTCATGGTTGAATGCTTTGATCCGAAGAAAAACAGCTGTATTATCTCCCCGATTTGTTCATTAAAGCACGTACTTCATGAAGCTCTCACTGCTTATTTACGCGTTCTTGACCAATACACATTAAGTGATTTAACACAAAACAAAGATGCTCTAAGAGAGCTTCTGCTCTAAGGCGAAAGAATTTATTTCTTTCGTCTTTTTCTTTACCTCCTTGTAATAATAATTTATTTAAAATTATTATAAATAAATATTGACTATCATGTTTGATTCAATATAATTAGGGTATATAGATTGCTAGAAACCATTTTTTGTTTACAGGAGGAGAAAAAGAATGACAAATTCTAATCATAAAAATTTGACGACGAATCAAGGCGTGCCAGTTGGCGATAATCAAAACTCAAGAACTGCTGGTCACAGAGGGCCTTCATTTCTTGATGATTACCATTTGATTGAAAAACTTGCACACTTTGACCGTGAACGTATTCCAGAGCGTGTTGTTCATGCAAGGGGCGCCGGCGCTTATGGTGTGTTTGAAGTAGAAAATAGCATGGAGAAACATACAAGAGCAGCCTTCTTAAGTGAAGAAGGAAAACAAACAGACGTTTTTGTCCGTTTCTCAACGGTTATTCACCCTAAAGGTTCACCTGAAACATTACGTGACCCTCGTGGTTTCGCTGTCAAATTTTATACAGAAGAAGGCAACTATGATCTAGTTGGGAACAACTTGCCGATCTTCTTCATTCGTGATGCACTCAAATTCCCTGACATGGTTCACTCTCTCAAGCCAGATCCTGTAACCAACATTCAAGATCCTGACCGTTATTGGGATTTTATGACGTTAACACCTGAATCCACTCACATGCTCACATGGCTATTCTCTGACGAAGGTATTCCTGCGAACTACGCTGAAATGCGCGGTTCTGGTGTTCATACGTTTAGATGGGTAAACAAATACGGAGAAACAAAATATGTGAAATATCACTGGAGACCATCAGAAGGCATTCGCAATTTATCAATGGAAGAAGCTGCAGAAATTCAAGCAAACGACTTCCAGCATGCGACAAGAGACTTGTATGATCGTATTGAAAAAGGAAATTATCCAGCATGGGATCTTTACGTTCAGCTTATGCCGCTCAGTGATTATGATGAACTAGATTATGATCCATGTGATCCGACGAAGACGTGGAGCGAGGAAGATTATCCGCTGCAAAAAGTGGGCCGCATGACACTGAACCGCAATCCAGAAAATTTCTTTGCTGAAACAGAGCAAGCTGCTTTCACGCCAAGTGCCCTAGTACCAGGAATTGAAGCATCTGAAGACAAACTGCTTCAAGGTCGTTTGTTCTCTTATCCTGACACGCAGCGTCACCGCCTAGGTGCAAACTACATGCGCATCCCAGTGAACTGTCCTTATGCGCCTGTACACAATAACCAACAGGATGGCTTTATGACAACAACTCGTCCAAGCGGTCATATCAACTATGAACCAAACCGTTATGAAGATCAGCCAAAAGAAAACCCTCACTACAAAGAAAGTGAACCAGTTCTTCATGGTGACCGTATGGTGAGACAAAAAATTGAAAAACCAAATGATTTCAAACAAGCTGGAGAAAAATATCGAAGCTACTCTGAAGAAGAGAAACAAGCATTGATCAAAAACCTGACAGCTGACTTGAAAGGCGTAAATGAAAAAACGAAATTACTTGCGATCTGCAACTTCTATCGTGCAGATGAAGATTATGGACAGCGTTTAGCGGATTCACTCGGTGTGGATATTCGTTCATATCTTCAAGGAAGCATGAAATAAATCTTCTTTTCAGCTGGAGCACCTCTTTTTAAAAGAGGTGCTTTTTTATAACCGAAATATGTTAATACTAATCAAATGACCCGTCACTGGATGAAAATAAATTTCTGCATGTGCTGCAAATCGTGTGGAGCCTTCCTTCACGGTCACGCGAAACACATCTTTTGTTTGATCTTCATTCACTTGTGTACGTCCAATGTAATGATAATCGTTTAAAGCGGCGCCTTCATATTCATCTTGCAAGGCAGTATACGCAAGTCTTTCCCAATTCTCTGCCGGCTGCACAGCTGCTTGTGAAGATGGATGAACCATGAGACTGCCAAATAAAACAATTCCTGCTGCAAAAAGCATCCATAATTTCGGGTGCATAATATCAATATTCTCACTTTCATGTCTATTTTGTTTAGGTTTTGCTGGTTGGTTCTTTTTCATACATCAAGCATTTATTCAGCCTATAATTCCCGGTACCCAGTTTATGCAGACACCAACTTTTCCCCTGAAAAAGTCGACCTGATCCGAGCAAACTAATGAGGACTTCTCAAGGGAAAGGAGAAGGTTTAATGAATGTGGCAGATTATGATAAGGCACTTTATTATACGCATCGCTCGCAATGGGATAATTTACTTATTCTTATGGTCCGTACGCAAGATGATTTGCTCTCGAAACGTATTGAGCATTTCTTACATGCGTATCAATTTAACCGGAACGATGCAGATGTTGAAAAATGTTTATATGGACTCCTGCAGTATATCGACCATGCTTCAGAAGCTGCCGTTGCTGAAGCATATGCTGAACCAATGTACACATAAAGGAAAAGGTTGATTTTCGATTGTTGACAAAGGGCTAAAATGAACTTTATTTTAGCTCTTTGTTTTCAGCCTTTTACTAACCGCCTTTCATAAAGAAGAAAAGACTTCATGAGAAATACTCATGAAGTCTTTTGAAATGTCACTGTTTACAAAAGCTCTTTCGGCTGATTTTTTTGATATTCTACTGCATAGAGAGCGGCCTGAGTTCGATCTGCCAGCTCTAACTTTGATAACACATGAGACACGTGAGTTTTCACAGTCTTTTCAGAAATAAAAAGCGATGAGGCAATTTCTTTGTTACTTTTCCCTTTCGCGATTTCAAATAAGACATCACGTTCTCTATTGGTCAGTTCGTTCATCAATGCCCATTTCTGCTCTTTAGGTTCAGTTAGATGCTGGACGAGAAACGTCGTAATATGACCGTCTAATTGATACGTACCATTTTGCACCTCAATCATTGTCGTGAGAAGCTTTTCAGGTGCTACATCCTTGAGCTGATAAGCCTTCGCTCCCGCTTGGATAGCAGGGATCACATAGTCCTTATCTGCATAGCTTGTCAGAATGACAATGCGGACATCCGGCATATCCAGCGTCATTTGCTTTGTCGCCTCAATCCCATTCATTACAGGCATAGAAAGATCCATCAAGACAATGTCAGGCTTTGTCTGCCTCACTACCTGTAGTGCCTCTTCTCCATTGGATGCTTCACCAACGATGTCCACATCTGGCTGGGTTTGCAAGAAAAAGACCAGTCCTTTTCGGACAATGTGATGATCATCTGCAATAACTACCCTCATGACAATCCCTTCCTTTCTTGAGAAAATGGTACTTTCACATCAATCGTCGTTCCCTTACCTAGCTCAGAATTGATGCAAAATGTACCTCCTGCTCTTCGGATACGGTCAGCCATCCCTTTCAGCCCAAATGAAGGAAGACTCATTTGTTCATCATACTGAAATCCCTTTCCCTGATCGATGATTTTCATACCAAACGTATCTCCTGATTGCTCCAGTTTGACCTCTACTTTCTCAACGCCCGCATGCTTTTGGCAATTATTTAGAGCTTCTTGGCATACACGAAATAAGGTTTCGTGCTTTGAATGATCTATTTCCATACAGCCTGATAAAGACAATGAACAATTTAGACCTAAAAGCTGTGCATACTCTTCAATCGCTGTCGTAAATCCTTTTTCAAGCCCTTTTGGTCTTAACTGCCAGATGAGTGATCGCATTTCAATGAGGGCATCTTGTGATAAATGCTGAATAAAATCAATCATTTCACCTAATTTTTGATCACTTGTCATTTGACGCGCTGCCTTTGCAGTCAAACTCACGGAAAACAGCATTTGATTCACAGAATCGTGTAAATCCTGCGCAAGTCGGTTTCGTTCTTCTAAAAGTGCATGCTGCTGCTCATTTTGCACAAGCTTCATGCGCTGAATAGCCGTACCAATTTGCAGTGCAATACTTTCAAGCAGATTCAGCTCCTCCTGTGTAAATGTGACCTTCCCTTTTGCCGCCACATTTAATAAGCCAAACGTACGCTTACATGCTTGGAGCGGAACGGTTGCATGATGGGTAATTCCTTCTGTATCTCCAAGCTTTTGCTCAATCGCCGTTTCAATCCGTTTACAATTGATGATATTGGTAGCTGATTGCAGTGAGCCTTTCGTGTAGCGGTTGATGCAATAGCAATCGTCTTGACACATCAATTGCTTTCGATCCTTTGCCAGCGCTTCAGGTAAGCATACTTCTGCCATTAGTTCATACGATCCGTCTTCTTCTATAAAATAAATCCATGCTGTTTGAAAGCCTGTCACTTCCATAAGCATATGAAGCACTTCATGAAGCGTTTCCTTCATTTCCATCCCTTCATTTAGCTTTTCAGCAATTTCTTTTAACGTTTTTAATGTTTTGACTTTTTCTTGGTAATCTCCCATCGTGTGTACCCCCGGCTTTTACTGCCTCTCTTATCAATATGTTGATTATACCATGAGCATCTGTGCGGCCCTTTCTCAAAAAGGATGATTTTTTCTCATCCTTTTGACTGAGAAAAAGCCATCATGCATGACATGATGGCTTTGTGATATTTTATTTAGCTGTTTCTTCCACAATGTCATAGACGACTTTCATGACTTCTTCTGATAAGTGTTTCAGCTTTTCTTCGCTGTCTGTTAACGATGTGCCTTTGACTGCAATATAAAATTTGACTTTAGGCTCCGTACCAGAAGGTCGTAAACAAAACCATGAGCCATCTTCAAGGAAATATTTCAGGACGTTTGATGCCGGCAGATGAATCGTTTCTTCTTTCTTTTCAGCCACAAGGTGCCTTTGACTTGATTGATAATCCTCAATGACCGTAATGCGCTGACCGGCGATAGAAGCTGGCGGGTTTGATCTAAAGGTATGAAGAATAGCAGAAATCTGCTCTGCTCCTACTTTCCCCTTTAAGGTTAATGACTTTAACCCTTCTCTGTAAAATCCAAATTCCTTAAAAATATCAACAAGCGCATCATATAATGACTTGCCTTGTTTCTTATAAAAGGCTGCGACTTCAACTGCTAATAACGCCGCTTGAACTGCATCTTTATCTCGTGCAAAATCACCGATCAAATAGCCGTAGCTTTCTTCATAGCCAAATTGAAACGTGTATTCTCCGCTTTCCTCGAACTGCTTGATTTTTTCTCCGATAAATTTAAAGCCAGTGAGCGTATCAATCGTGTCAGCTCCAAATGCTGAGGCAACAGCACGCCCAAGCTCACTTGTCACAATCGTTTTCATCACAACGGGGCGAGGCGGCAGCTGACCTAGTTTTTGTTTTTCAGATAATAAATAATGAAGTAGTAAGGCGCCTGTTTGGTTGCCGGTCAAAACGGTAAATTCACCATCATGATTTTTCACAGCGATACCTAATCGATCTGCATCTGGATCTGTCGCAATCAAAATATCAGCATTTTGCTTTTCGCCAAGCTTGATGGCGTATTCAAAAGCGGCATGCTCCTCTGGATTTGGAGACGTAACCGTCGAGAATTGCGGATCTGGTTTTTCCTGTTCAGGTACAACCGTCACATGCTTATAACCAAAGGCCTGAAGTCCGTTTCGGACAGGTTTATTCGCCGTCCCATGAAGCGGGGTAAACACCACTTTGACATCGACTTCTTTTGCAAGCTCAGGGTGCACACGAATCGTTTTTAATTTTTCCATATACGCTTGATCGATTTCTTCACCAATCATGCGGATCAAACCATTTTGCTTCAATACTTCTTCTGATTCCACTGAAATGGCTAATTCATTTTCGATGGCATCTACTTCTTTAATGACTTGATCTGCTTCAAATGGGGGCATTTGGCCTCCATCTTCTCCATAAACTTTATAGCCATTATATTCTGGCGGATTGTGACTTGCTGTCACAACAATCCCTGCAAAAGCATTCAGTTCTCGAACTGCAAAAGAGAGTTCTGGTGTCGGACGCAGTTCGTCAAATACGTATGTTTGAATGCCACTCGAAGCAAGTGTTTTGGCCGCTTCCATCGCAAATTCAGGAGATTTATGGCGTGAATCATAGGCAATGGCGACGCCTCTTTTTTTTGCATCCTCTCCATGTGCTGCAATATACGCAGCAAGACCAGCAGATGCTTTTCGAACAGTGTAAACATTCATTCGGTTCGTTCCAGCACCAATTTCTCCGCGCATTCCTCCAGTACCAAACTCAAGGTTTTTGTAGAAGCAGTCTTCAAGCGCTTGATGATCATCTTGATGTGCCTCCAGCCATTCCCTTAGTTCAGTATCCAGGTGCTTCTCATTGATCCAACGCTCATAATTCGTATTCCAACTCATGGTCGTCCTCCCAGCTCTTATCATCAATAAAATAACATCTACTGTTATTTTATATGGAATTATCCTTCATGTCATGTTATATCATGAACATATGAAAAAACGATGAACAAAATAAAAAAAGCCGATACACGATCGGCTTTTTACTTATTCAGCATCAAGCGGTACGACTGCTTCATGGAATAGTCGGTCTAATTCAGTTTGATGTTTCTGTTTTGTCGCTTCATCCCAGCCAAAACGATCTGCCATATAGTCAACAACAGGCTGTGCATACGTTTTTGCCCAATTGATATTAAATAATAGGCTGCCTGTTCTTCTCAAAAAGAAATCGACAGGTGTAACAGCCAATTCTTCTTCGATCGCATAGACAAGTTCAGCCAACACATATGCGGGAATATTTCGTTTGTCTGCTTCCCCTTGAAGCTGCTCCACACGCTTGAAGACATTGCTGACGTTTGAGCCATATTTCTCAGCTAATTTTTGTGCAATCGGTTCTGTCAAACCAACGGATGCTCCTTCTGCCGTTTTCGCTTGAACAAAGGATGCCATATTTTTTGAACCGCCTACATGCCCGCCTGAAATTGGCATATGTTTCGTTTTACATGGTCCGAAATCTTTTCCAGTTTCCTCTTTAAGTCCATCACGTACAAGATTCACAATGTGTTCAGCCATTTTACGGTAACCTGTTAATTTACCGCCAGCAATCGTGATTAAGCCTGAAGATGATGTCCATACCTCATCCTTACGAGAAATTTCTGAAGGATCTTTGCCTTCTTCATGAATGAGTGGACGAAGACCAGCCCAGTTAGATTCAACGTCTTTCTCTGTAATATGAAGATCTGGGAACATATATTGAATGGCTTTGATCACGTAATCACGATCTGCTTTTGTCATACGCGGATGTTCCAGCTGTTTTTTGTACACTGTATCTGTTGTACCAACGTACGTTTTGCCTTCTCTTGGAATCGCAAAGACCATCCGTTTATCAGGTGTGTCAAAGTAGATTGCTTGTTTTAATGGGAAAACAGATTGGTCAAATACTAAGTGAATTCCTTTTGTATGTTGTAAATGTTTCCCCTCTTTTGAGTGGTCCTTGTCTCTTAGCTGATCGACCCATGGACCTGTCGCATTGACGATTTTTTTCGCATATACATCGTATGTTTTCTGTGTTGTGACATCTTCAATGACAACACCGACAACTTTGCCTTTATCATAAATAAATTCTTTTACTTTCGCATAGTTGACCGCTTCTGCCCCGAATTTCACAGCCTCTTTCATGACTTCAATTGTCAGGCGTGCATCATCTGTACGGTATTCAACATAGTAGCCCCCACCTTTTAAGCCATCCTTTTTCACAAGTGGTTCTTTTGCAAGTGTCTCTTTTGCACTTAGCATACTTCTACGTTCACTATGCTTAACGCCAGCTAAAAAGTCATATACTCTAAGTCCGATTGAAGTTGAAAACTTACCGAATGTCCCGCCTTTATGCATCGGGAGAAGCATCCATTCTGGCGTTGTCACATGAGGACCGTTTTCGTAAACGATGGCACGCTCTTTACCGACCTCTGCGACCATTTTCACTTCAAATTGTTTTAAATAACGAAGTCCGCCGTGTACAAGTTTCGTTGAGCGGCTAGACGTACCTGCTGCGAAGTCCTGCATTTCCGCAAGACCGACACGCATTCCGCGTGAAGCCGCATCAAGTGCTGTACCAGCGCCAGTAATACCCCCACCAATGATAAACACATCATATGGTTTTTTTGTCATGTCCTGAAGCATTTGTTCTCTTTCTAAGCTAGAAAAAGTCATCTCTTGTTCCTCCCATGTTGTACGGTAAAGAAAAAGAGACCGCAAACACCCAAAGCGTATTTCTACACTTCGGTGCTTGCGGTCTCTCCAGTTCTCCAACCGTTCTATTAACTTACTTGAAGTATACCATACTTTTTGTTTATTTGAAAGCTTGAGCTGCTTTTACAGCCTTTTTCCACCCGCTGTATAACGAGTCACGGCTGTCTTCTTCCATTTTAGGTTCAAAGCGCTTGTCAAGGTTCCATTGTTTTGCAATGTCTGAACGGTCGTTCCAGAAGCCAACTGCAATTCCCGCAAGATAGGCCGCACCGAGTGCCGTCGTTTCATTAATTTCTGGACGTTCTACTGGTACATCGAGCAAATCACTTTGGAAGCCCATTAAGAAATCATTCTTTACAGCCCCGCCATCGACGCGCAATGTTTTAAGTGAGATGTTTGAATCTTTTTCCATCGCATCTAAAACATCTTTCGTTTGATAAGCAAGTGATTCTAACGTTGCACGAACAAAGTGCTCTTTAGAAGTACCGCGTGTTAAACCGAATACAGCGCCTCGGACATCACTATCCCAGTATGGTGTGCCTAAACCAACGAATGCTGGTACGACATATACGCCGTCTGTTGACTCAACGCGCTTAGCATAAGCTTCACTGTCTTTTGAGTCTTTAAACATTCTAAGTCCATCACGCAGCCACTGGATCGCTGAGCCAGCAACGAAAATACTTCCTTCTAAAGCATATTCAACTTTGCCGTCAATGCCCCATGCAATCGTCGTTAACAATCCATGATCCGACTTAATTGCTTTTTCCCCTGTATTCATCAACATGAAACATCCTGTACCATATGTGTTCTTCGCCATTCCTTCTTCAAAGCAAGCCTGGCCGAATAACGCAGACTGCTGATCTCCTGCCGCTCCTGCAATCGGAATATTTTTACCGAAGAAGTGATAGTCTGTTGTTTCACCATAAATGTGTGATGATGGTTTGACGTCTGGCAGCATGGAAGCTGGAACACCTAAGATATCAAGTAGTTCTTCATCCCATTTCAGATCGTAAATATTGAACATTAACGTTCTTGATGCATTCGAATAATCTGTCACGTGTGATTGCCCGCCAGTCATTTTCCAAATGAGCCATGTATCAATTGTGCCAAACAGCAAGTCACCATTTTCTGCTTTCTCACGAGCACCTTCGACATTGTCTAAAATCCATTTCACTTTAGTACCTGAGAAATAAGCATCAATGAGTAGACCCGTTTTATTTCTAAACGTTTCATCGTGCCCTTGCGCTTTTAGCTCATCACATATACCAGATGTTTGTCGTGACTGCCAAACAATTGCATTGTAAACGGGTGCGCCTGTATGTTTATCCCAAACGACAGCTGTCTCACGCTGGTTCGTAATTCCGATACCGGCGATTTGATCTGCTTCAATTCCTGATTCGATTAAAGCAGTTGAAATAACTGATAGAACAGAGCTCCAAATTTCATTTGCATTGTGTTCTACCCAGCCTGGGTTCGGAAAATATTGATTGAATTCCTTCTGAGCTGTATGGGCAATTTTACCTTCTTGATTAAATAAGATCGCTCTTGAGCTTGTTGTCCCTTGATCTAATGCGAGAATATATTTTTCTTTTGCCATGGTGTTTTCCTCCCCTTACATACTTTCATTGACAGCATTTGTCTGGTTTTTTGTAGAAACATAGAGTCCTAACAATACCACAACTAAAATAACGCTTACAATCCAAAAGGCTGGTGTGACGTTCGCTTTAAAGGCTGCATTATAGAAAACACCGCCAAATGCACCGCCCAAAATTGGACCAACAACAGGAACCCAAGCATATTTCCAATTTGATGGACCTTTACCTGGAATCGGCAGAATAGCATGTGCGATTCTTGGACCTAAATCACGTGCAGGGTTAATTGCGTAACCAGTTGTACCACCTAATGAAAGACCAATTGCGACAATTAAGAAACCAACAATCAGCGGATTGACTCCGTCTGCAAATTTATTTGCACCAATCGCTAAAATTCCTACCACCAATACAAATGTACCAATGACTTCACTGAGCACGTTTGCAAAAGTATGCGGAATTGCAGGACCAGTAGAGAATACGCCTAGTTTTGCACCTGGATCGTCTGTCGCTTTCCAGTGTGGTAAGTAATGTAAGAAGACAATGATAGCTCCGAGTAATGCGCCAAGCATTTGACCGACAATATACATTGGAACATCAGCCCAAGGAAAACTTCCTTCTAATGCAAGACCTATTGTCAGCGCCGGGTTTAAATGTGCACCGCTGATTCCTCCAGTGGCATAAGCTGCAATCGCTACTGCAAATCCCCATCCGAAAGCGATTACAATCCAGCCGGACTGGTAAGCGAGCGATTTCTTTAAACTGACTGCCGCACACACACCGCCTCCGAAAATAATAAGAAGCATTGTACCAACGACTTCACCCCAAAATGGTGTCATGAAAAATTCCTCCTCTGGTTCAGTTGCCATCCCCTATAAATGTGTAGAAAAGATAAAGAAAAAAGATCCACAACAAACATACTTTACATCAGGGTCATTTGTCACCTAGTAAAGCGTCGTTGTGGATCTCCGTTTCTCCATCACATGATATTAACTTAGTGCTATAGTAACAGAGGATGAAAACGTTGTCAATCAATTTTCACATTTTATCTTTTTCACTTTTGGAACGCTTTCCAAAGCTCTGTATTCGATGTGGTGACAGCTGTCGCCCCTGCTGCAAGTGCCCTTTCTACATCTTCTTTTGTTCGAATAAACCCTCCTGCAAATATTGGTATTCCAGCTCTTTCGCGCACTTCTGTAATTAAATCTGGCACGACACCCGGCAATACTTCAATAAAATCCGGACGATGTTTCCCGACAAACTCCATGCTTTTTTCCATCGCACTTGTATCAAGTAAAAACATTCGCTGGATGGCATATACCTTTTTCTGCTTGGCTTTTACTATGACAGAAGACCTAGTAGAAATAATGCCAGCTGGTTTCATTTCCTGACAAATAAATTCCGTTCCGTACTCATCATGTTTGATTCCGTGAATGAGATCGACATGGACAAACATTTTTTTATGATGCGCATTCGCCTCATTCATGATGCCCTTAAGCCGCCCTAAGTGAACATCTAGTAAGACCCCATATATAAATGGACTTTTTAAAAATTCCTCAAATTGCTTCATATTGCGAACAGCAGGTAGAATGGGTTGATCATGAAAACTCATATGCCGTCTCCTTCTCGTGTGTATTGGTTCTATCTTCTCCTTACAGTAATAGAATTGCATGTTTTTTTCAATACACCTAGTGTGCCCATTGACCATTCAGCCTAGCAGATCGATCAAAACCTGATCCTTTCAGGGCATAGAAAAAAGCAGAGAAATCTCTCTGCTATAATTGTGCCATGCTTTCTTTTAAAGTATGAATAATGAATGAGGCGTCTTCATCAGTGATATTTAGCGGTGGTGCGAGCTGTGCCACGTTATTATAACCAGCCACTGTATCGCCATTTTTCCCGATGATCAATCCTCGCTTTTTACATTCTGTAATCAATTGACCGACTACACTTGGATCAGCTGGCTTTTTTGACGCCTGATCCTGCACAAGCTCAATCCCAAACAGCAGGCCTTTTCCTCTCACATCACCGACAAATGGATGCTCTTTTAACTCTTGCAAACGTTCGAGCATGTCTTGGCCAAGCGTGCCTGACCGCTCCACTAATTGTTCGTTTTCCATGATTTCTAGGTTAGCAAGCGCAACCGCACAGGAAGCAGGGTGACCGCCAAATGTATTCACATGCCGTAGCCTGTCATACGTATCTTCTCCTGCATATGCTTCATAAATGTCTCGTTTCACGCACGTTGCAGATAGCGGTAAATATCCACTTGTGATCCCTTTTGCCATGGTGATGATATCTGGCTTCACTTCCTCATGCATAAATCCAAACCGCTTTCCTGTCCGGCCAAAGCCGCATATCACTTCATCCACAATGAGGAGCGCCCCATGATCTTCACAGATTTCTTTCACCTTCTTCAAATATCCTTTTGGCGGCATTAAGATACCGCCTCCTGTAATCATCGGCTCCATGATGACGCCAGCAATGGTCTCACTTAATTCCCACGTCATCGCTTGATCGATTGCATCAGCACTTGCCAAGCTCTCTTGATCTTCAGGATGCCGGTACATATCAGGCGGTGCGACATGGATAAACCCCTGCCCTAACGGTTCATATTTGTACTTACGCTGCGCTTGACCCGTTGCGGCTAGTGCTGCTGCTGTGTTGCCATGATACGATCGATATCGGGAAATAAATTTTGTGCGTGTACTCTCTCCCTTTTGCGCATGATATTGTTTGGCAATCTTAAATGCCGCTTCATTCGCTTCAGAACCACTGTTAGAAAAGACGATCACATAGCCCCCGCCTAGCCATTCATTGAGCTTCTCAGCCAGCTGAATCGCTGGCACATGGCTTTGTGTCAGTGGGTAGTAAGGCATCGTATTTAATTGCTTATACGCCGCTTCTGCAAGCTCTTTACGTCCATATCCGGCATTTACACACCATAGTCCTGACATCCCGTCTAAATAGCGATTTCCATGAATATCTGTCACCCATGCGCCTTCTGCCTCATGAATCACCATACTTTCATTTTCTTTGTTTGTCCCTTTCATATGATGCCAAATGAACTGATCATCTTTCGCCTGAAGATCTTGTGCGTTATGTGTTTTCATCTTCCCACGCCCCCATGTATCCGTTTTCATCATCAAAGAAGCTTAAACCGGTCCTGCATATGACCTCTCCATTCATTATATGGATAAAAGTGAGGCATATGAAACTGAAACAAGACCGCCCGTGTCGTTACTCTCATTATAAAAAAGGGGCCAGACACATTACATTAGACAGATCGTCAACTGATTGAAAAGAACCATGAGACACTCTACTTGATCCCTTGGCAAATCTAACATATACCGTTAATGGCGATTCCCCTGTAAAAATTCATAAGCAAGGATCGCAAATTCAAGCGCTTGACGTTTTGGCGCTTGCATCATATCCTCACCAAGTAAAGCATGAAGCTTATCCAATCTGTGATAAAGCGTCTGCCTCACAATATAGAGCTGGCTTGCGGTTTCTTTTTTAGAACCGTTTGTCTGTAAAAAGATATTCAGCGTCTGATAGAGCCTGCCGCTATTTTGTTTATCATATAAAATCACCGGCTCTAAATACTCTTTCACCATGCATTCTAATAACCCGCTTTCTTTCATGACAGGCATCAACCGAAGCATATGTAAATCTTGATAAAATGGGCTTTTTATCCGTTGCGGCATCACTTTCTTTAAATGCAGCACTTCTTTCGCTGCTTGAAAACTTTTTCTCATGTACTGAAATTGCTCACAATATGAACCGATTCCATAATTGATGACTGCCTCGCCGGGCTTCTCACGGTCATATAATTGCGTGATGTCGTTTGCCGCTTTTTCTGCACGCTCTTTCCAGTCCTCAACTTTTCTTGTATTCAATAAAATAAATAAGGTTTGTCCTTGATGCTCGTACACAATCAAATAGAAACCAGCACGCTGAAAAATAGAACGGCAAGAGACAAGAAAATAAAGATTCCCTGCGATTTCTTCTATTTGGTGGTTTTTTTGAAAGAGCATCACCACACAGCCGGTCGGTTTTTTCAGTCCTTCTGTTTCCTCAAGGTGTTCTATGATTTCTCTTTCTGTATGCTCTTCATGAAACCATTTTTGCAGCCATTCATTCTCTTTTGTCTTCTTCAGCTCTTCTGTATACAGCTCTCTTAAAGTTTGCTGGGCAAGGGCATTCGCTCCTTTATCCATCACAAGCAGTTCAAATTCCGAGAGCGTGTTCGATTGATGAATGAGGACGAGGTCTGCAAAGGTTTGTTTGAGTGCAAGGACTTGTTTTTGCGTCACTTCATATCCTTTTGGTAATGAAGCATATTGCAAATAATTCATCACCAGCTCTTCTGTTTGTTTGGAAGAATCACATAAAATAATCGGCTCACCTTGAACAGGGATCAGCAGTAGTATCCCTCTCACATGCTGATACACTTGATCCAAAATATCCATCTGCGGATGAGGAGTTAGTAAAAGCTCATTCAACTTGGACGACAGTGTTTCTAAATCTGCCATCATCTGATACTGACGCTCAATCATCATCGTATGGAGATGCTGTGTAATATTGACGAACTTCACTTCTTTTGTAAACAGAATAAGCGGAAAATCACGTTCTTCTGCATAAATAATCAGTTCTTCCGGTACATCAAACCGGAGCGGTACAAATTCAATACATAGTCCAGCCGCACCTGAGTCAATCAACTGCCTTAAAAACGCCTGAAAGACTTCCAATTGATCATGGAAGCCTGCGGCCGTCGTTAAGATCAGCTCGCCTCCGTTTAACAAATCCTCTACAGCAGGCACTTCAAGTACATGTACCCATTTTACCTGCCGAAACAATCCCTTTTCCCCAGCTAACACTTTCGCATGCGTAAAATGCTTCGTTTTTAACACATCACTTACTTGAAAATGAACATCTACATTCATTCATAAGTCCCCCTTTGTTTGCCGTCCCCTATCCCAGAGGGTGCATGGATAAAATCCATAATAAAACAGGTAAAGTCACAATACTTAAAATCGTACTGAGAAACGTCGTGCTTGAGACAAACTCAGGCTTCGTTCGAAATTGCACAGCCATCAGCGTTGTATTCGCCGCTGTCGGCATCGCTGCAACTAAAATCATAATTTGTTTCACCAAATCATCTACAGGTAAAATAAGTGTAAAACCAAAGGCGATGAGTGGTGAGATAAACAGCTTCAGCAACACCGCATAGGAAATATTGCGATAATCCACTTGCTTAAAAGAAATCACTGCGAGCTGCATACCTAAAATCAGCATAATCGTTGGTATCGCTGCATCCCCGACCAGCTGAACACCTGTCATAAGCTCTTTAGGTAATGAAAGGTCAATGAGCTGAAATAATAGACCAAGAAGAGCCCCGTAAGCAACCGGCATACGCAGCACTTTTTTTAGAACGACCTTCAAGTCTCCCGCGTCCTCTCCACCTTTTGCTGCATAATACATGCCGATCGTACTCATGACGAGCTGCTGAAGGACCATTAGCACAATCGCAATATCTAAACCAGCTGCTCCAAAAACAAGAAGGACAACAGGCGTGCCGTAATTTCCATTATTCATAAATGCTGATGACAAAATCATGGCACAATACGTTTCATTCGAATACCCGTAAATTCGAGATAAAATGAAGACACATAAAACAAGTGAAAGACAAAGCCCTACGACAAATATAGATAAGTACACATAGTCCATCGATACTTTATTTTGATAAAAGGTTTCAAACGCAAGAAATGGTGACATTAAATATAAAGACATTGATGAGAGCGTATGTATATCAAAACCAATTGTCTTCTGCCCAATATACCCTATAAGGAATATGCCGAACACTGGCATTAAGACAAGTAAAAACTCCATGCAGCACCTACTTTTCTCTAGATGAATTCCTTATTTTTTACCCTCTTATCATACCACTGATCATCAATAAAAAAGAAGCACCCTTATGAAAGGTCGCTTCTCTCCTCATCCATATAAAACACTTCCCATAAATGACCATCACGATCCTGAAAGCTCCAGCCATACATGAAATCATGGTCTTGTTTTTCCTTAAACGGTGAACCACCAGCTGCGATCGCACGCTCCACAAGCTCATCAACCTCTTCCCTCGTCTCGACCTGTAAAGAAATAATGACCTCTGCCCCATTTCTGGCATCTACCAATTCCTTCTCTGAAATGGATTGGAAATGCTTAAGTGATAACAGCATGACTGTGATCGTCTCATTCATCACAAAACAAGCAGCATGTTCATTCGTCAGTTCTTGTTGAAAGTCAAAACCTAGCTGTTCAAAGAAATCCTTTGACTCATTTACATGCTTAACCGGCAAATTGATATACAGATGTTTAGATTGTCGCCCCATATCCCTCTCCCTTTGTAAAACATCATTTCCATTCAGTATATTCGTCTTTTCATTTGGCATCCCTTTGTCGCATGAAAAAATAAGCGGTAAGCCCCATTACCTTATTTTAACAAAAATGTATAATAAATCTCGTGCACAATACTAAATGAACTAGGAGGTTTTCTTAATGAAAACAATCGCAAAATCTTTGATGCTCTCCACCTCTGTCCTTTTATTCGCTTCACCTATTACACAAACAGCTGATGCTGCATCTATTCAAACGAAGCAGGTGACAGCAGAAAGTGATTTTCAGCTTCCTTCAACAACAGACACCATTAAACAAAACATCGAACAATCTTTCCAAAAACAAGAAAAGTGGCTACAAAAATTAGAAGTGATTGCCGGACAAGAAAAACGTGAACAATTTGAACAGTTTTTCAACCAGCATGTAGGACCTGATTTAAAAAATCTTTTAGAAGAGTCTGATCTTACATGGAAACAAGTAGAAAAAACGATTTATCAATCTCTTGTTAAATCAGACGTTCCATTTTTAGCTGCCAAAAGCATTGCCCATTTTGCTACAGTGGCATTAAAGAAAATGTAAACATACAGAAAAGCGCCTCGCATAACTGCGGGGCGCTTGTTTTGGTTATTTCTTATATTCAATATGGTACACGTCTCTTCTTCGGTCTTTCAGCTGACGAACCGTCCCATCTTGACGCTGCCTTCTTAATATTTCTAAGTCGACATCACCGACAACCACCATTTCAATATTCGGGTTGCATTCTCCTACAATGCCATCTCTTGCGAATTCAAAATCAGATGGTGCAAAGATGGCTGATTGTGCATATTGGACATCCATGTTTTCTGTTTGCGGAAGGTTTCCGACCGTTCCAGAAATGACCGTATATATCTGATTTTCAACCGCTCTCGCCTGCGCACAGTAACGCACACGTAAATAGCCTTGACGGTCTTCTGTACAGAATGGAGTGAAAATAATTTTCGCTCCTTTGTCAGCTGCAATTCGAGCAAGCTCAGGGAATTCAATATCGTAGCAAATTTGGATCGCAATTTTACCGCAGTCCGTATCAAATACCCGGACTTGGTCACCAGCTGAAATCCCCCACCATTTTCTTTCATTCGGCGTGATATGCAGCTTATATTGCTTTTCAATCGTTCCATCACGTCTAAATAAATAGGCGATATTATAGATTTTCCCTTCCTCTTCAACGAAATGAGAACCACCGATGATATTAATGTTGTACTTGACCGAGAGATCTGTAAACAAATTGATGTAGTCCTCGGTATATTCTGTGATCCGCTGCACTGCTAGACTTGGTGATCTCTCTTCTAAATATGACATAAGCTGCGTTGTAAAGATTTCCGGGAAAACGGCAAAGTCAGCTGACGCATCTGATGCCACATCCACGTAATACTCCACTTGATTCATAAACTCTTCAAAGGAATGAATTTGCTTCATTGCATATTGAATGACACAAATACGTACTGGGAACGCCGATTTATAATATCTTTTCGATTGCGGGCGATAATCGACATTGTTCCATTCCATTAGCGTTGCGTACGTGCTGGAAGCTTTATCATCCGGCAAGTAATTCGGATTGATCCGCATCAGGCTAAATTCATTTAACAGCTGAAAAGATAGCACAGGATCATAAATTTGGTGCAGCATAACTTGCTCTACATATTGGCGAGGCGTCATTTCCTCTTGATATTTATGATAATTCGGGATACGTCCGCCAATAATGATGCTTTTTAAATTTAATCTTCTCGCTAAGTCTTTTCTTGCTTCGTATAAACGATGACCGATTTTCATCCGGCGGTACTCAGGACTGACCATTACTTCAATTCCGTACATATTCATCCCATCTGGATTATGGTTTGTGATATATCCATCATCTGTGATGTCCTGCCATGTGTGACGATCATCGTATTCATCAAAGTTAATTAATAAACTTGAACATGAGCCAATAATTTCTCCCTCGAATTCCGCACAGAACTGACCTTCTGGGAAATGTTCAAGGTGGCTTTCAAGGTGCTCTTTTTTCCAAGGGTCCATGCCTGGAAAGCATACCTCTTGCAATGCAATGATTCGGTCGATATCTTCTTCTCTAATATTTCGAATCACCATTCTTTTTTCAAATCGCGTTAAATCTAGTTTTTCTGCCATGATGTATTGCCCCCTTACTGATCCTCTTTTTCAAGCTGATGGAATAGCTGGAGCAATTCGATTTCAGCCATGGATTCTAATCTCGCATCATATTCTTCAAACTGCAGTGTGCTCGTCACTTTATTTGGCACGATGACACATTTCATACCCGCTCGTTTGGCAGCGATTGACCCATTCACAGAGTCCTCAAATGCCACGCAATCTTTTGGCTCAACGCCTAAGCATTGTGCGGTTTGCAAATAAAGTTCTGGGTGAGGTTTCACTTCTTCCACATCGTCTGACGTGCGGATACATTCGAAGTAATCGAAAAGTCCAATTTTTTTCAGGTGATCAGACACCCATTTATAATCTGAGCTGGAAGCAAGTCCAATCTTAATTCCAAGCTCCTTTGCCGCTTCTAAATAAGCTTCTACACCAGGTCTTGCTGCTTCGTCCTTCATTCTCTTTTGAAAACGTGAACGCCGGTCTTCTGTGAGTGCCTCATGATCTAATGTCTTTCCTAACTGCTCTTCCAAGTATTCAAAAGGCTTAAAACCTGCCTGCGTTCCAATCACATTTCCCCATACAGACAGAGGCAGCTCCGATTCATGCTCCGCAAACATTTCCTGCAGAACCTCATATTCATGTGTTTCTGTATCTAAAATTAATCCATCAAAATCAAATATAATCGCCTTTACCAAAGAGGCCACTCCTTTTTTCCGAAAGTCTGAAATATCTTCCATACTGCTATCATATCGTGAATAAAATTGACTTTCAAAGATGAATGTCTGCTAAAATGATTATGTATAAAAGGAGCCTGCATCGTTTTGTCAGGCTCCTGTCATGTTCGATTCTTTCTGCAAGAGATCCAAGCGCTCCGATTCGTGGAGAATAGACATTGTTGAAAAAGAGCGGAATTGGTATTACAGATCTTGAAGGTTTCTCCGTTCCCTTAAAAATAGTATGTGCGACGACCTTGTAAGTTAACAAGGAAGTTCACACCAACTTTTACGCATTTTGAAGGTGACGGCCTGCAAAATCATCTAAATCAAACGGGAAAGAAAAGCCGCACGCATTAATTTGTTCACGGTTGAGTTCAAATAACTCACGATCTCGTTTTGTGATATGTCGCTTCGGCTTTAAAATAATGGTATGTAATAGCTGAAGACCTGATAAGATACGAAAAGCATCATCCATTGTCCCGTTATACACACCATCAATGAATGTAAGCGGGGGTTGTTTTTCCTGCGCTTCTCCATTGACAGAATGGGATAAAAGATCTTCAATTTCCTTTGATACTTCTTCAATTGCCTGCTCTTGAAGGTCTGTCGCAGCTTTCATTAATCTCACGTGGCATCTACCTCTCTGTCGTTATTACTCCATTCAGAATAGCACAGAAAAAAAGTCATTCGCTAAGGTAAGTGTTTCCTATATATACCCAAAGAGAGGACGAATATCATGATCATAAAAGGACACACGCTCTCCCTAAAAGTAGGTGAGCATCAAAATGGCAATTCCTTAAGTCAATTTTTAAAAGACGAAGTGTCTGCCTCTAAACCGATTATCCATTTTTGGATGGAGCACCAAAAAGTCCGTCTCAATCAAAAACCTGCCCACCATGCTGCAAAAGTGAGTACAGGTGATCAGATTCTCATTGATTTATTTGAGACGGAAGAAAGTGATGTGACGCCAGAATACGGTGAATTAGAGGTACTCTTTGAAGACGAGCATTTATTAGTTGTCCAAAAGCCTGCTGGAAGGCCGACGCATCCAAATGAAAAAGGACAAACAGGTACGCTGGCGAACCTAGTCGCTTTCCATTTTCAAGCAAATGGAGAAGAAAAGCGGGTCAGACATATACATAGGCTGGATCAAGACACAAGCGGCACCGTTATTTTTGCCAAACACAGGTTGGCACATGCTGTACTCGATCAAATGCTTTCAAAAAAAGCGATTAACAGAACGTATCTTGCCATCGCACAAGGACTGTTTAAGAAAAAGAAAGGAACGATCCAAGCAGCCATTGGACGTGATAAACACCATGCCGTCAGAAGGAGGGTTTCTCCTACTGGTCAAAGCGCCAAGACTCATTATGAGGTCTTCCATCTCAATAAACGTTTACAGATGACGGCCGTTAAGCTTCGATTAGAAACAGGCAGAACGCATCAAATTCGGGTCCATCTTAGCAGTCTCGGGCATCCTTTAGCTGGCGATACATTATATGGCGGGAAGCGTGACCTGATAAACAGATGCGCCCTTCATGCCAAACAAGTAGACATGAACCATCCATTCACAGGTGAAAAGCTGACGATAGAAGCACCGCTTCCACCTGATATGGCTGAATTAATGGACAATATGTAGAAAAAGAGCCTGATCATACAGGCTCTTTTGACGTTAGACAGATGCTCTTTTCGCATAAATAATGTACCGCTCTGGTGCATTGCCGACAAAATGAAATGGATAGCATGTGGTTAACACAAGCTCTTCTTTTTTATTTTGTAAGGTAATAATGGATGTATCATGCTGATCCACAATTTTCGTATGCGTAATTTCATAAACAAACTCACCATACGGTACAGTGATTTTCAGCTGATCCCCAATATCCAGTTCACCAGTCCGGCGGAAGACCGTATCCCTGTGTCCCGACAAAACGATTTGTCCATTTTGATCAGGGTAATAACTGCCTTTATAATGACCGACGCCTTTGGCAAGGTCGTCCGCATCTGTCCCTTCAACAATCGGCAAATCGGCTTTTAATTTCGGAATGGTCAGGATGCCAGAGGCTTTCCCCATTTCAGGTGAAAATTTTTCCTTCGTCATCCCTTGATCAGTTTCTACGACCTTTTTTGCTTCCTCTAAAGAATGTGCTGTTTGTAGGTGAGTAGAAGCCATTTGCCAGATTCCCCAGCCAAGCACCACAATTCCCGCTGACATGACAATCACTGCAAGCCATTTTTTCATGCGTTAACTCCTTTGTCTTTGCTGATGATTCTTTAGCTTGCTGCTGCCTTTTCTTCTTGTTTCGCTTGTTGAATTCGGCCCTCTTTTTGATACACAATAGAAGCTCCCTCGAAGCTCTTTACAAAAGCGACCGTTGCTTCTAAATCTTCTGGGCCTGTTTCCGGATTTTTCCCTAGCCGCCCAATCGGTGCATACTTACTTCCAGTGGCAGTCGCCATGAAGTTGTTCACTGTGAGTGTATACGTTTTATCGAAATCAACGGAAGAACCATCAGGCAGTTTTAAGTCGACTACTTTATATGTTAACGGATTGTACGAATAAGAAAAGCCTGAAATGCTATAATCCGGTCCAAATTGAGGAGATATTTGAGCTTCAATGATATCAACTAAATCTTTCCCCTTGATGTCCAGCTTTACTAACACATTTCCAAATGGCTGAATATTAAAGAGGTCTCCCCAAGTAATGGGTCCTTTTTCGAGATTTTGTCTGATACCGCCGCCATTCATCATGGCAAAGTCACTTTTCATTGAATATCTCATGCCATCCGCAATGAGGTTGCCAAGTGGTGTATCACCATCATTGGAATAGCCACCTTCCATCTTGACGCCAGCTTCTCCAACCACCTCACTAATAATCGGCTCCACTTCTTTTCCGTAATGGGCTAAAATGTCCGCTGCTTCCTGATCCTTTTCAATACCAGCCTGGTCTACATACTGGATCTTTGCACTCTTTTTGACAATATCTTTTGTTTTCCGGTCAAGTGTGACATTGACTTCTCCAATTGCCTTTCCGTATTCAAAGGCTTGGACAATTAATTTTCCATTCACTTCTCCATTGACCACTTCGTGATTATGGCCAGCGAAAATGACATCAATTTCGTCATCGCCTTCTTTGGCAAGCCTTGCGCTTTCTCCAGTAATGGTATCACCATTTTGAGAGGCGGTCATATGAGCCAGAACTGCGATCGCTTTAATCCCTTTTTGCTTTAATTCCTTCGCTGCTTCATTGACAGCTTGGACTTCATCAGTAAATTGAATGTCTTTAATTCCTTCTGGCATGACCATACCTGCCGCTGATGTTGTCACAACCCCGATAAAAGCCACAGGAATTCCTTCGACATCCATAATTTCATAGGCCGGTAAAAGTAGTTTGCCAGTATCCTTGTATTCACAGTTTGCACAAACAAGCGGGAAGTTCTGCCCATCGTATCCTTTTGTGCCTTTCGGGTGATCTCCACCTTTTAAGATTCGTAATAGTTCGTCTACACCTTCATCAAACTCATGGTTGCCAACTGTCCCAACGTCAAAGCCGATGTTCTCCATTAGTTCAACCGTTGGTTCATCTTGTAAAAGAGACGATATTGGCGAGCTTCCGCCTATCATATCTCCTGCATGAACTGTCAGTGTATTTTTTTGCGCAGCTTGCTTTTGTTTTATATAAGCCGCCACATAATCCATCCGTCCATATGTTCCTTTACTGCCATCACCTTTTACATCCAGCTCATATTGCTGATCAATTTTCCCATGCAGATCATTCATGCTTAAAATGGTTAATGGGACTTCACCGGATGATGCTGACGCCTGATATCCAGCCTGCTCTGCTTCTTCTTTAGAAGCAAAAAAGACACGTTTATCTACATCGATCTCATTCCAGCTGTCAGGTGATACGTAGGTTTTTGCAGATGAATCCCCCACATAACGTGTGAGCCCTTTTTTCTGCTCGCGTGCTCTAAATTCAAACGGCTGTTCTAACAGAGGATCTTCTTCATTCCAAATACCCAGCCCTTTTTCCTTGGCATCTTTCACTGCTTGTTGGAACATCTGATACTCTTTTTCATCTCCAACAGGCCAGATGAAATAAGTAGGGGCATATCCTTTTTTCACAAGCTCTAGGTTCGTATTCAGCCCTTTTTTGGTTTTGACTTGAGCTAAAAGACGTCCATATCCATCCTTTGCTTCCGGGCCAATCTTTAATGTGACTCGATCACCACTTGAAAGAAGCGTTTTTAAATAATCCGTCGCTTTTTGTCCAAAGCGTAGCTGGTTTTGATCTAATTCATTTTTTGGCTTGTGGTAGGTTTCTGGTGTGTCCATATTCACGAAGCGTACCTTTGTTGTGCCGAGCACAGGCTTCTTCAAATGAATGGTATCTCCATCCACAACACGATCTACCGTTGCCTCATATTCTTTTTTGATTTTTGGCGGCTTTGGCTGGTGCTTCAGCAATTTGACATCGGTTTTGTGTCTTGGAAGTACTTGCAGCGTATCATATCTGCTTAAAACGCCAGTAAACTCATACCATTTTCCGGTCTTCACTTGATCAATGGCACCCGTATCAACCATGACTCTAAGGACTGTGCTATGATATTTTTTATCGATGATGACCACATTGTATCCACCGCCAGCTGGCTGATCTGGCGTCTGTTCTACATAGCCTTTTACCTTCACTAATCTTCCTTCATATTTGCTTGCCTGATCCGATTCCAATTGTTTAATGGAAACTTTCTTTGGCGAAGGCAATGGCTGATTCACAGCCTCTATCTTCAGACGATCTTGATCTGGCACAATTTCAACGAGCCCTTTATAAGTCGTCACCTTGCCAGTCACCGTGACCTTCATGCCTGCTTTCAGTTCTGGAAAATTCTTAGGCTGCGCAGAATAAATATTGAGACCAGCTGTTTTGTCTTGAATATATGTTGATAGTTTCCCATTCCCTATAGCGGATTGATCTGCTGTTACGATTCCGCTCACCGTTACCGTTTCTCCTATCAGTTTTCGGGCTTTTTTTATGTTCATCGGCTTTGTTTGTTTCCATAAAGTCTCCTTTTTCTCAGAAGAAGAAAACGCCTCAGCTGTCATCATACTAGGCAGTAAAGATTGCAGACTAAATATCACCAAAATCAAACAACAGACCATTCGAATAGATTGTATACGTTTCATTAGATTTCTCCCCTTTGAACTTCATCTCTTCTAGTGTACAAAGCAATTATTAAGACTGGATGGATTTCATGTAAAACTGATCTCAATTACTTGGAAACGTAATAATCACACGTGTCCCTTCAAAGCTTTTGCTCTCAAAACGAATGGTACCGCCATGGCTTTCAATAATCTTAATGGTCATCATTAATCCAAGACCCGTGCCTTTTTCTTTCGTTGTGTAAAAAGGTTCACCTAATTTCCCAATCTCCTCTTCTGGTATGCCCTTTCCTTGGTCTTCAAATATCAGCATCATTTGGTCGTTTTTCAATAATGAAGTCACTTGGATCACACCTATTACTCCATCCATCGCTTCAATTCCGTTTTTAAGAATGTTAAGGAACACTTGTTTTAGTTCATTTGGAATGCCTTGAATATGTGGCAGTGAGGGCGCCAGATTCTTTTGAATCGACACTCCTTTTAAGACCGCCTGAGATTCAACGACCATAATGACTTCTTCGAGCAGAAGATTCACATTCACCGGTTCAAATTTAACAGATTTACTTCTAGAGAGCACAAGGAATTCGTTAATAATAGACTCAAGCCGATTAAACTCTGACATCATCACATCGGCATAATCCTTCTGATACTTTTTACTTTGAATCATTAGCTGTAAAAAGCCTTTTAACGACGTAAGTGGGTTCCGTATCTCATGAGCAATACCAGCTGCAAGCTGTCCAACTGCTGACAGCATTTCAGACTTCATCAGCATTTTCTCAGACTGTTTTTGACTTGTAATATCCTCTGAAATCCGCATGACAGTAGACTGCATTTTGTCAGGGTCATCGATTCGGTGTAAAGAGACTCTTTCCCATCGCTCACGCCCTGATAAGTCCTGAAAATACAGCTCACCTGTCCAGCTGCCCTCTCTTAAACACACGTCCCATTGTTTCGCTAGATCATCACATTGACACAACGCATAATAGACAGAAAAAATATCTTTTCCGATCAAGTCATATTCATGCTGTTGTACAAACTGACAAAAGCGCTGGTTGACACACTGAATGACACCTTCTCCTGTTGCAACCACAATATGAATATGGCTGTTATCAAGTGCTGTCACCGCAAGATGAAGAGCCTGCTTCAATTTCGTCATTTCGGTCATTTTGATCCAGGTCATCACTGCTCCCTCGCGATCTTGATCATAGAAAGGCGTCAAATGAACTGTGAATTGTTCTCCTTCGTTCGTTTCAATTTCACGTTCGATCACGCGCCTATCTGAAATGACAGATTGAATATCATGATAGAGCATTTCCTTCGATAACTTCTTCACCATCGACTGAAACGTTTGCTGGTGCCGGGTTTGAGCTGAAGTGAATAAAGAGGTAGCTGTAGGAGTGTGATAGCGAATATTCATTTCCCGGTCCACAAACAACGTGGCAAGTTCTGGCTTCACAGACGGCCGGTACAGTTCTTCTCTTGTCACCTTTAAATTGTTTATAATATTAATAAAATGCTCGTTTGTTTTCTCGCGCACTTCTATTTGCTTGTTTTTTTCTTTTAATTGAGCCCTTGCTTCTTGCTCCTTTTGTTTGACCTCATTGAGCTCGTTTTCTAAATCGACAATTCGCTGTTGATAAACCGAATTCTGCTCTAACATCCCTTTGTCCCTGCCGTTCTTTTGATTTTTTCCTCTCTCACTCTTCCGAATGAGAATGACGTATACTCCTTTAAAACGGCGATCAAAATGTTTCACTGTAAAATCTGCATACTGCTTTCTTCCATTTTCCGAAATGAGGACATGTTGAAAAACAACCTCAGTCTCTTCAGTCCATACCTTTTGAAAGCTTTGACTTAGTATCTCTTTCATATAATCAGGGGTTACATATTCACATAATTCATCTGAGACTTCTGCATGCGCTAAGTAAGAATAGGCACCATTTGATATCGCGAGGATTTTCTCGCAATCGTCTATGATGAAACATGCATCATACTCCTGCTCTACTTCTTTCATATATTGGACAGCTCGTTCTTTTAACTCCGTATGACCTGCATTGTATTTAGGAACGTTTGAGTGGGTGTAAATGTTCCACTTTTCATTGAACAAATGAAATAAACGAGGGATATTGGGTACCTTTTCATTCGGTCCTAATATCAACATCCCTTGATCCTTTAGTGCATATTGGAATCGAGATAAGACTCGTTTTTGTACTTCTGGCTGGAAGTACATCAGAACATTTCGGCAACTGATAAAATCGAGGTGGATAAAAGGTGAATCGATCAATAAATTGTGAGGAGCAAAGACTATATGTTTTCTAAGCGACTGCTTCACAATAAAAGCGTCACCTTTTTTTTCGAAATATCGTGCCCTCCATTTTTCTGGCATTCGTGCCATAGACTCAAGCGAATAAACACCTTTGCTTGCACTTTGGATGGCTTTCCGGTTGATGTCTGTTGCAAACACTTGAAGTTCAATGGACACTTGTCTTCGTTTCATTTCTTCTAAAAATAACATCGCAAAAGAATAGGCTTCTTCACCTGTAGAACATCCTGCAATCCAAATGCGGCATCGAGATTTCCCATTTTTCAATGTATTATCAATGATTGACGGAATGATGTGATGTTCACATACTCGAAAGGCTTCCATATCTCTAAAAAAGGAAGTCGTGCCGCTTAAAAGCTGTACATGCAGACGATCAAGCTCATCTGGTTCTCTCTCTAATAAACGATCGTACTCGGACAATAAGGAGATCGATTGGTTCGCACTCCTCATTCTTTTTTGCATGACAGAGAGCAGTCTGCGCTTCTCATAGGTTGAAAATGCAATTCCTTTATGCATTTCAAGACGTTCAATGATTCTGATCAAAACAGGGTCTGCAACATCTGTATGCGGAACGTTGATGATGTTGGCTATATATGACGCAAGTGCAGAAGGGTCTTGAAATGTTTGATGATACATACGATCAAACCCACTATTTGTCTCACTGCACGATATGGCTGTACCGCCTTGCTCAACGATTTGAAGCAAACCACTTCCTACACAATAGCCTTTTTGAAAAAAGATCGCATAGGCCTCTTCCTTTTGCACATTGGCAAGTGACTGAAACAACGAATTTACAGCACACGCCTTGTTCGTAGGATGCTGCTCTGTTATGTGTAGCCGTTTGTCTTCTGTCAATGTCACAGCTGCATGCTGCGGACAAACATAAATCGTATTTTTCATGACTTTCTCACCATGCTTAATCGGCTTTGCCCGGTAGCCAATCGGTAAAACAAGTGCTTCCAAATCAGTTACACAATCGCCTGTCACATGATTTTGCACAACAATAAAAGAGGCATTTAATTCATGCGGAAATGATTGAAAAAAAGCCTCAAGATGATGCTGTTCAAACGGCGAAACACCGATGCCAATCACTGGTGCCTGCACATGTTCGTCTTCTATCAAACGATTAATGATTTTGTCCTGCATCTGGTACCCCCATGTTCATTCGTCTGATACATTTTTTCGACAAAAAGGAAGAAAACCCTCTAATTGTAAATAATGTTTTTGCATGAAAGGAGGAAAACTTCCTCACATTAAAACAGACTGTATAAACAGAAGGAGGATTCTTTATGCAAAACGATCAGCAACCAAACGTTCAAGGACATGTCCAGCAGCCCCAATTCAATCATGGCGGGCATGAGTTATTTGATTTACATGAGGTATTAGCAGGGACCATTAATATTTTGGATCAATACATGATCTTTCGGCAATTTATCCAAGATCCCGCATTATCCGACATGTTAGATCGACAATATCAATTTGTATTGTCCCAGTACAACGTCACGGTAGATTGCTTTTCTACTGGTCAAAAGCCTAGTGAAGAAACATCTACTTATATGATGAAAGAACAGACACAGGTGACATACGGAATAAAACCATCTCAGCCTAAGAAGCCTAATCAATCAATACAGGATGTAAAAGATGCGGGAATTACAGGGCATATGCTTGGTCTTATGAAATCTCATGCTGGATTACTCTCAATGACTGCATTAGAGGTCACAAACCCTGTGGTGCGACGTGTGCTTGCAGCGCAAATCCCGAACTTTATTGAAATGGCGTATGAAATTTTCTTATATCAAAACAAACATAGCTATTATCAAGTTCCGCAGCTTACAGCTCAAGATATGCAGGCGATGACGTCTACATTTGCCCCTATGCAGGGACAGGTGCAGATGCCGCCAAGCAAAGCCAATCAGCAAAAACCGCTTCATTAACCAAAAACAACGGCCGACCTATTTACAGGTCAGCCGTTGTTTCTTTGATAATTCAGTTTAAATTGCTCTTCAAAATCTGTGAGACGTTGTCCTGTCGCTTGTTCAAACCCTCTATCAAAACGACTAGTTTTCGCCGTTTCCTCCATGATCTCATGTATGACATCTCGTCCATAAAGCTGCACAAGCTCATAGATCATATAGTAGCTTTGTAAATAAACATCTGTCTCATACGTCGTGCGAGATTCTTGCCAGTCTTGATCAGAATAAAGAGATTTAAAAGGAATGACGTCAAACCGTTCAGACGTGGCGTTCAGCACATCATAGGCCGTCCATTCTGCTGTTCCTTCATGGAACCAAAGGGGAAAGACGACTGGAGATACATTGTATGCATGCACCTTTTCATAGAAAACAAAATGGGCATACTCATGAATGAATAACGTGTTGAAAAAGTATAAAGGCAGTGTCTCTTTCTTCAACAATTCTTCCCGTTTATCTGGGTATAATCCAATCATATGATCAACATCAGAATAAAAACCTGTAATATGCTTGATGCCGGCAAATTGCTCAATCGTTTCTTTATCATCAAAATAAATGATATCTAACGGTTTGTCAGCTTCATACTGAAACACTGACATCGTTCTCTTCTTTGCCTGTTCCAGCGCTTCTATGGTCAGATCGACAAAGGCGCCCTCATCCTTTGCATAGTAGATTCGAATATGTTCATAGACTTGCTTATTGAGTCCTTCCGTTAAGACCGTTTTAGGCGACGAATACTGCTCTAGATATTGCCCTGTCAGCTGGAACGCTACATAAATCAAGTACGCAGTGAACGCATAAAAAATCAAACCTGCTGCAATCATTCCGCTTACAAGTTTTTTATGAATTAATGACGGTTTTGCTTTCATTTACTCCCCACCTGAATTCATCCTGCAACCTCTTTCTCTTTCTATGAAAAAACAAAGATCAACAAGAGGTGATATATTTTTTACTTTATGCAGTCAGGTGCGCAAGGTGCGGTTCCAAACAAAAAAGCCGCATATGACATACGGCTTTTGTCGTAGCTATTTTGATTCAGGGAAAACACGTCGAACCGTTTCAGTAAACTCGTCGAAGAATCCTGAAATTGGCTCTCCACTTCTAATACGTTTTCCGTACCCTGCCATACGATCGACAAAGTCTGGATTAGCAGATACATACACATTATCAATTTGTTGATCCGTCGATTTGACTTTGTCAGAAATTTTCTTTTTCAAATCGTCTGTTACATCTCCGCTTTTATTGCCTTCAAGCACGACAGCAACAAATGCATTTTTCCCTGTGACAAGTACGTTCGCTGTTTTCACTTCAGACATGTTGGCAACAAGCTCTGATGCCTTATCTGCCACTTTCACCTTCTGAGGTGTTTGTACATTTGGTTGATCCTGTCTCATGTTGTCGTTCTTATATGTGACATTTTCGTACTGTCGTTTCATTGTTCCTCTTCGTTCATCGCCTTGATTGTTCATTCCACACCCAGCAGTGATCAATGTTGGAACGAGTAATAAAGATAGCATCCATTTCTTATTCATCAATTTATTCCCTCCTTTTGCTCATAGGTTTTTCATCCAGCAGACTTTTTATGCACACATCCTCTATTTCAGCAATGAATTCATAAATCAGCCTTGATTGGTCATCCTAAACATGATGAAGAAGTATCATCACGATCAAATGGAGGGATTCGTTTGTTTAAAAAGAGAAAAGGTATGAGTACTGGTGCAATGATCGCAGCATCAACAGCCATCATTGCATTATTTTCACCACTATTACGGAGAAGACTAAGCAGCATGACTCAAATGAATTTGTCCTCAATGATGAAAGGCAAAGATCAACACCATCATGAGTCATCTCGTCATGAGTCCCATTCACATTCACGTAAAGACTCAAAAGGCACAGCTGAAGTAGGACAATTGATCAAGCAGGCATTCACCGCTGTCCAGCCTAATGAAACAAGCCAGCATCAAACATCATCGAAAACATACCAAACCCATCAGCCGCCGAGAGAGTCTTACGCCCAGTCTCTTCACATTGATGAAAGTGTCATGAATGTAATGGATGATGAATCTATTCAGCAAGTACTCAATGACATCGAGCACAAATAACTAAAACAGGAGCCTTTTTTCAGAAGGCTCCTGTTTATTCTCCCGAAAAATGCTCTTTCACCATGATGCAGAAGGAAGGCAAGAAGGTAATTTCGATCGTGATAACAAACCGTTCCACACCATCTAATAGTATCAACAGCTCTTTTTCATGCTGCCGATCCTTTTTTATTTCTACATGTCGCACAGTTTTAAAGGCATATACTCCTAAAACGGATGCGTCCTTTTTTCGAACAGCCCTCAAAGAAAATTCTTGTACTCCAAGAGACATCGTCACCACAAATCGCTCTTCCTCATTCTCAAACCGAAACGTTAGATCTTGATATTCAATGGGCATATCTCGTTCAAATCCTTCATCAGGCCACGTCTCAAAAAAGAAAGCGAGTCCGTTCGATCTGGAAATTGTTTTCTCCTCATTTTAAACCCCTCATAAGTGAAATTTTTATTAATTATCTTGTTTCCCCTTTTCTTTTGCAACAAATTTTAGTAATTTTAAAAAGGTGATTTTATTTTGCTAAGAGACCTCTTTATTAATTTAACAATTCTTGTCACTTTCCATTATTTATTGATGCTTGTGTTTAAAGAGAATTTTTTAAAAAAGGAAGACACCCTGCTCAGACAAATTTATAAAGGAATGATTTCTGGGTTACTCGGTGTCCTCTTAATGTTTTTCTCTATTAAAGCAGGACCAGCCATCATCGATTTAAGACATATCCCCCTTATTTTAACGGCATTTTATGGAGGCATTGCACAAACGTTCATTGCAGCCTGTGTGATCATTATTGGCCGATTATTAATCGAAGCCAATGTCGCTTCTTTCATTAATATTTTTTCCATGATATTTATCGCCACAGCTTCCTTTTTAATTGCTGAGCGTCATATCAATCACGTCGTAAAAATGCTATTATCTATTACCATGAGCAACGTCATAGCGACGATTTTATTTATCATCATCGTCAATGAAAGGTCATTTGAACTGCATGCTGCCTATTGGATGTTCTCGTATATTGCCGGTTTATTTAACTTTTATGTCATTGAGCATCAAACAAAAGCGTATCAGATGTTAAATTTGTATAAATTCCAAGCTCATTATGACTTTTTAACTGGTGTTTTAAATAAACGGAAATTCGATGAGATATTAAATGATGCTTTTTCTCTGAACTTAAAGCAACCTATCCATCAAATGTCCTTGATTTATCTAGACATCGATTATTTCAAAACCATCAATGATCAGTATGGACATCATGAGGGAGATATCGTTTTAAAAGAAATCGGAACAAGGCTGATTAAGAACACAAGAAGCTCTGATTATATTGGGCGAATCGGCGGTGAAGAATTTGCTGTGCTTTTACCGAATTGTTCCGTTGAAAAAACATGGCAAATTGCGGAACGTTTACGAAAAAAAATGGCGGATCAGCCAATTTATTTACAAAACGGAACATCGATTTACATTACGGTGTCAATTGGATGTGCTTATGATGCAGGAACAAGTGAAAACATGAAACAATTACCGATTATTGCAGACCAGGAGCTCTATAAAGCGAAGCAGTCAGGCAGAAACCAAGTGAGCTTTTCTGGACGAAAAAGAGAACACTTAACATAGGCTTTTTCCTCAATTTGTTAGTGCTAATTATTTTTAAAAAAGTTTTCGCATAACAGTTGTTTTTTCCCGCAAACACTGGTAAAGTAAAGGTAATTATTTTTGTTCGTATCATCTTTAAGAAGAAAGTTTTGAAAGAGTTTTCGTCTTTGAAGTTTGTGTAAGAGCAAGAATAGTGAATTTAAGCGTTAAGATCGCTTTAGGAGGAAATTTCATGTTAGAAGGTAAAGTAAAATGGTTCAACTCTGAAAAAGGTTTCGGATTCATCGAAGTAGAAGGTCAAGACGATGTATTCGTTCACTTCTCTGCTATCCAAGGCGAAGGCTTCAAAACTTTAGAAGAAGGTCAATCAGTTTCTTTCGAAATCGTTGAAGGTAACCGTGGACCACAAGCTGCTAACGTTAACAAAGCGTAATTTAAGAGCATCTGCTCTTTTAGCACTTTATAGAGTGAAGGAAAACCGCTCGGCTTTTATGCCGGCGGTTTTTTTGTGCAATAAAAAAAAGAGAACCTGACGAGAGGTTCTCTTTTTATTTGTCCTTCTGCTTTAGTTTCTGTAAAGCAGAACGATACATATCATCATTCATTTTCGTCTCTGGTTCTTCTTCTTTGACAGGTGGTTCTGGCTGCTTAAACTTTTGAAGCGCCTGTCTATAGAAATCATCACCTGACGGAGCATCATCTGTCTGAGAAGGCTCTGACGCTTTTTCTTCCACTTCAGGCTCTACAGGTCTCGCCGCAACTTCTGGCTCGCTATGCGGCACGTCAGGATGATTCGATACATCTTCTTTGATCTCTTCCTTCTCGGCCGAAGCGTGTCTGACATTGAACGCTACTAATCCGATAATAACTAGAAAAGCAGCTACTAACGCTACAATAATCGTCGCCAAAAGAACCCTCTCCTTATCGCTTAAATGACGCAGTGACTGATGCTACACGTCTTCCTAATGCTTTCCCCAGCTCAATGCCTTCTGCAGAAATCACTTCATCAGAATCAATCGGGCACGTCACACCTGCTCCATAATAAGAGCCGTATAACGCATTTTCTGGAACATTTCCAGGAAGGCCGACCACAAGCATCCCTTGATGGAACATTGGCGTAATCAAATTATGCATCGTCATTTCTAATCCGCCGTGTGTTGTTGCAGTGGTACAGAAAACGGCACCGACTTTATCGATGAGTTTTCCTTCTGCCCATAAATACCCAAGACGGTCAATCCATGTCTTTAATCCAGAACTAATGGTACCAAAGTGACCAGGGCAGCCCCAAATGATTGCATCCATTTGATCAAGCTTGCGGATATCCGCATCTTTCACATGATCAATGAACACTTCAGCTTGCTCTGTTTCACCTGCGCCAGCTGCAATCGCTTCTGCAAGTGCTTTTGTATGGTCACCTTCACTATCGTATACGACATAAATTTTCATGTACGGTCCCTCCACACTTATCTTGCATCTTGGTTTGCTTCCTTAGGTGCTGGAAGCAATGTCATTTCTTGTTTCTTATCCTGCTTTTCTTTTCGCTTTTTATCCTTACGTACATCTCGCAGGAACAAGCTGAGAATCACACCAGCTGCACAGAATAATGTCACCCACATGTAAGCATCATTGATGCCCATCACATTGGAATCGACTTGTGCTTTCGTAAAGAGCTGGGTCGACACATATTTTTGAGCAGCTTCTGCTGTCATGCCCATATGGTGCATCACATGAGAGACAGCCGCCTGGAATGAATTCATAAAGAACGGGTCAGCTGTATTCGTTTGATCTGCCATATTGGAATAATGGAATGTCGTGCGATTTGTATAAATCGTCGTGATCAAACTCGTACCGATCGAACCACTGATTTGTCTCAGTGTGTTTGACATCGCTGTACCATGACTGTTTAAATGCTGCGGTAATTGGTTCATCCCAGCAGTCATGACTGGCATCATCAAGAGTGACATACCAAAGGCACGTACTGCATACATGAGCACAATGTGACTATAAGATGTATCAATCGTCAGCCTTGTAAACTCGTATGTGGTAACAACCGTAATCAGCATCCCCACAATGGCAAGTGGACGAGGTCCAAATTTATCAAACAAGATCCCTGAAATTGGAGACATAATCAGCATCGCAAGTGCCCCTGGAAGCATTAATAACCCCGATTGCAGTGCAGTAAACCCAACGAGGTTCTGCAAATAGATCGGAAGTAAGAACATCCCAGTGTATAAGGCAACGGTAATAATAATGTTAATAACACTTGATAATGAGAAAATGCTGTATTTAAACACGCGGAAATCAAGCATCGGATTATCCGCTTTTAGCTGTTGGAAAATAAAGAGAATGATCGCAATCGCACCAACAATAATCGTAGATAGAACAATTGGATCTGTCCAGCCATCACTTCCCGCTTCACTCACTCCGTATAGAAGCGAAGCAAAACCAACGATCGACAGAATCGCACCAAGAGTGTCCAGCTTGATTTTTTTAGGCTCTACAATATTTTTAAACATAAAGAAAGCCGCGATAATGACAATCGCACCGATTGGTACAAGTCCATAAAACATAATACGCCATGAATAGTGTTCAATAATATAACCAGATAACGTTGGTCCGACAGCTGGCGCAAACATCATCGCAAGACCAAAAATCCCCATTCCTTTCCCTCTGTTTTCTGGAGGGAAAATAAAAAGGATTGTTGTCATGACGAGCGGCTGTAAGATACCGCCACCGACTGCCTGAATCAAACGACCAATCAGCATCGTAGAAAAGTTTGGCGCAATACCGCAAATAAAAGTCCCTAGTGTAAATGAAATCATCGCCACGAGGAATAAGCTGCGCTGGCCAAAACGTGTGATTAAAAACGCAGATAACGGAATGAGCACACCGTTGACAAGCATGTAACCTGTTGTAAGCCACTGAATTGTCGTCGCACTCACATTAAATTCAGTCATTAAATGGGGCATGGCTACGTTCAAAAGCGTTTGGTTTAAAATCGCTACGAACAAACCGGCCATTAAAATGATCAGTAAAGACAAGGAGCCTGCTCCCTGTTTTGTCGCTGCAGGTTGATTTGCCATCTCAGACAACCTCCTTTCATTTTTTGATATCAGTCATCATTAAGATGAAATTTTGACAGAAGCATTCATACCTGGAAGTACTTTGTCAGATGGATTTTTAATTGAAATTTTCACTGCTACTTTTTGTGTCACTTTCGTGTAGTTACCACTTGAGTTTGTTGCTGGCAGCATATTGAATGTTGAGTTTGTTGCATAACCAATTTGTTCAACTGTTCCTTCAAATGTTGTATCAGGATCGCCGTCTACAACGATGTCCACTTTGTCACCTTTTTCAATGTTCTTAATGTCTGTTTCTTTAATATTCGCTGTAATGTAAAGCTTGCTTAGGTCAATCGTTTCACCAAGAACTGTCCCAGGCTGCACTTGTTGGTTGTTTTGTACTTCTTTTTTGACTAATGTGCCATCAGCCACTGCTTTAATGTTTGTTTTTGCTTCTCCTTCAACTTTTGCAACTGTGCTGTCTTTTTGCACTTCGTCACCTTCATTGATGTCCCAGCCTTTGATTTGTCCAGCTGCTGGCGCTGTAATTTGGTACATGTCACCTGTCACTTTTGCTTCATCTGTTTTTACGAAGTTTGTGCTTTCGTAGTAGTAATAAGCACCTCCGGCAATAATGGCAAGAATCACAATAAGGCCAATAATATTCGTTAGCAATAAACGCCCTCTGTTCATGTTTTGTTTCTCCTTTCATGTATAAAAATATAGTGTCATCTGCTTTAGCAAACTTAGAATGCCCATCATCTGACAGATTATGAAACAAGCTCATAGAGCTGCCTGTTTCCCCTTTTTCTACTCCGCTGAAAATGGTGTGCAGCCCATTTATACTTATTGTTCACTTATGAGCAAAAAGCAGAAAAAGAAGAAAAGACAATCGGCATCTTTTTTGAAAAACTTATATTTAACAAGATTAAATATTAATAAATGAAAATTGAAATGTCAAAGAGAAAGTTTTACTTTTTTTCTGGTGATCCCTTCCTTCTCCACACAAAAAACCTTTCAGCCCTTATGCTGAAAGGTTTTTTTGAATGTTCTCTTTAAGAAAGAACTTCTTCCTGCTGAAAAAATTTTTTTAATGCGAGAAAAACGTCTGATTTTTGCTTCAAAATATAATGCTTAAATTTCTCATCCTGAATATGTTTATATGCTGACATTAACGTAGAATGCCGATTATATTGATTCACTTCACCATAACAAAATAAATTGGCTTTTTTCATAATTTCAGAAACGAGCTTCACGCACCGTGCATTATCTGAGGTCAAATTGTCACCATCAGAAAAATGGAAAGGATAAATATTATATCGTGACGGCGGATATCGTTCGTCTATGAGCTCTAGCGCCTTTCGATAGACAGAAGAACAAATGGTTCCCCCGCTCTCTCCCCGAGAAAAGAAGTGCTCCTCATCTACGACCTTCGCCTCTGTATGGTGGGCAATGAATTCGATCTCGACTGTCTCATACTTTGTCCGCAAGAAACGTGTCATCCAAAAGAAAAAGCTTCTCGCCATATATTTTTCCCAAAGCCCCATACTTCCGCTCGTATCCATCATCGCTAGGACAACCGCTTTTGATTCTGGTTTGGTGACTTCATTCCACGTCTTATACTTAATATCCTCTGGATAAATGGGATAAAAGGAAGGGCTTCCTGTCATGGCATTTCGTTTAAATGCTGACAGCATTGTTCGTTTTTTATGGATATTACCGGTTAACCCCGTTTTGCGAATATCATTAAACTCGATTTCCTCGACAACGATATCATCAAGTTCCTTTTGTTTTAGATTTGGTAGCTCCAGCTCACGAAATAGCGCTTCCTCTAAATCCATTAATGAGACTTCTGCTTCGTAATAATCATCACCGGCTTGATCTCCAGCACCTTGACCTTTTCCCTGCCCTTGCTTACTGTCAGATCCATCCCGAGCGACCACATCGCCAACTTGGCTGTCTCCATCCCCTTGACCTACATGCTTATTTTTATCATAGTTGTACCGAATTTTATATTCATCTAAAGAACGGATCGGAATTTTGACCACATCTTTGCCATTAGACATGATGATGCTTTCCTCTGTGACAAGATCCGGCAAATTGTTTTTAATCGCCTCTTTGACTTTTTTCTGATGACGCTGCTGGTCATCAAAGCCTTTTCGATGGAGGGACCAGTCTTCCTGAGACACAATAAACTGACTTTTTTCTTGCCGGGACATCCATCCCCCTCCTCACCTTTTTGGACAATTCTTGTACCCATCGATTCCATTATCGTATGCTGGCCGTCGTCGAAATGACGATGATTTTTAAAAAAGACATTACCGGTGCTGGTTTGCGCCAATAATGCCTCCTTCATTTATTAACGATTCAGAAGACTGCCTACATATTTTAAGAGTTCGTTTGCACTTGTGGAATTATAGCCATGCTCATCAATCAATCGCGCCACTACTTCATTGACCTTCTTCAACTGCTGCTCATCCGGCGTTTTCGTCGATGTCGTAATTTTCACGACATCTTTCAAATCGGCAAATAGTTTCTTCTGAATGGCTTCTCGTAATCTCTCGTGAGAATTATAATCAAAGCGTTTGCCCTTTCTCGCATAAGCTGAAATACGAATAAGGATTTCTTCTCTGAATGCCTTTTTGGCGTTTTCAGAAATGCCGATCTGTTCCTCAATTGAACGCATGAGCTTTTCATCAGGATTCATTTCTTCACCTGTTAACGGATCACGCAGTTTGTTTTTATTGCAGTACGCCTCGACATTATCTAAGTAATTATCCATGAGAGTTTTCGCAGACTCCTCATAGGAATACACAAATGCCTTTTGAACTTCCTTCTTCGCCATATCGTCATACTCTTTTCGTGCGACAGAAATAAAATTCAAATAACGTTCCCGATCTTCACTTGAGATCGATGGATGCTGATCGAGTCCTTCTTTTAAGGAACGGAGGACATCCAGTGCATTGATGGATTCCATGTTCTTTCGAATAATAGTGGATGAAATGCGGTTAATGACATATCTCGGGTCAATTCCGCTCATTCCTTCGTCATGAAATTCCTTTTTCATCTCATCAATATCAACAGATTGGAAACCTTCGACACTTTCGCCATCATACAGTCGCATTTTTTTCACCAAATCGATATCAGACCGCTTCGGCTCTTTCAGCCTTGTCAAAATAGAGAACATCGCAGCTACCTTTAGCGTGTGCGGTGCAATATGAACATCTGAGACATCACTTTCTGAAATCATCTTATGATAAATGCGTTCTTCCTCTGTCACCTTTAAATTATAAGGGATCGGCATCACAATAATTCTTGAGTGTAAAGCCTCGTTCTTTTTATTTGAAATAAATGACCGATACTCCGTTTCATTCGTATGTGCAACAATCAATTCATCCGCACTAATCAACGCAAAACGCCCCGCCTTAAAATTTCCCTCCTGCGTTAATGAAAGAAGATGCCATAGAAATTTCTCATCACACTTTAACATCTCCTGAAATTCCATCATTCCACGGTTCGCTTTATTGAGCTCTCCATCAAACCGGTACGCACGCGGGTCTGACTCTGAACCAAATTCAGCAATCGTTGAAAAATCAATACTTCCTGTTAAGTCAGCAATGTCCTGAGATTTAGGATCCGACGGACTGAAAGTACCAATGCCGGTCCGTTTGTCCTCTGAGAAAAAGATTCGTTCCACTCTCACATCCTCAATGCGGCCACCATATTCCTCTTCCAGCCTCATCAAGTTCAAAGGTGATAAATTCCCCTGCACACGTATGCCGTATTCTCTATAGAAATCCTCCCGCAGATTTTGCGGAATGAGATGAAGCGGATCTTCATGCATTGGGCAGCCTTTAATCGCATAGACTGCGCCATGATCTGTTAGTGAATACTCTTCCAGCCCTCTTTTCAGCCTTGTGACAAGCGTCGATTTCCCGCCGCTGACTGGCCCCATTAACAATAAAATACGCTTTCTGACATCTAAACGTTTAGCCGCAGGGTGAAAATACTCTTCCACTAGCCTTTCCAATGATTCCTCTAATCCAAAAAGCTCCTGATCAAAAAATTTGTAGGTTCTGACCCCATTCTCCTCTTCAATCCCGCTGTCCTTAATCATATGATAAACGCGAGAATGAGCAGATTGAGCGACAAGTGGATTTTCTTTAATAATATCTAAATATTCGCTGAAGGTGCCTTCCCATTTCAGTCGCTGCTCTTCTTCTCTGTGCTGTTCAATTTTCTTTAAAATATCCATATGAACCTCCTCTTTCAAGATTGAAGCTAGAAATCAGATACTGTTTTACAATCTATGCGGAGGCGTCCTATTACATGCTTTCGTTCTTCAAAATGACGAATTGGCAAACTGAATTGACAACCATCCGCAAGACCCTTCATAATAAAGGAAAAACAGGAGAAAAATGATCTTCATCTCCTGCTTTTCAAGGCGAACTTCACAACATATGAAACCGGCAGCAAAGGAACAAAGGGATAAGGGGGAGCTTATATGAGAACGGTCATTATGATGGGCGTCATCATTACGTTTTTAGTATCCATTTTCACAGCTGGCTACGAAGGCAAGCCTGGTAAATGAAAAAAAGGATGTTCCATCAGCGGAACATCCTTTTTCATTTCGTTCATATTTTCAGCACTTATATATTCACTGAAAGCGAGATGGGATCTCGGCTTTTATCTTGTTCTTATATCAAATCTCGGTATTGCTGCTGGCGAAGCGCCTCATACACAAGAATCGCTGCCGTATTCGATAGATTCAGTGAACGAACATGCTCTGTCATCGGTAAACGTAGACAGCGATCCATATTCCGTTCAATCAAATCTTTTGGCAAGCCACTCGTTTCTCTGCCAAATACGAAGAAGTAGTCTTCATCTAGCTGCGAGTAATCGAACGTTGTATGCGGCTTTTGCCCAAACTTTGTGATATAGAAAAATTGCCCCTTCGGATGAGCCTCAAACAATTCATCTAATGAATCATGATAGACGACATTGGCATATTTCCAATAATCGAGTCCTGCACGCTTCAGCATTTTATCATCTGTCGAAAAACCAAGCGGACGAATCAGATGAAGTGTTGTATTTGTTGCTGCACATGTACGCGCAATATTTCCAGTATTAGCTGGAATTTCTGGTTGATATAAAACGACATGAAGTCCCAAAAAAGTTCACCTCTAATTTTCTTTTCCGCTCAACATTATACCATTAACTACCCTTCGGAGCATCGTCCAAAATGTGAAAAAACGTATAACGAATATTAGGTGTATAAGCCGTTGAATCTTCATACGACCAGTAACGCATACGGCTGTCATACGTTTGTGCATTCACAAGAGGCATTCCGCCTTTATCATGATCAACGACAATGGTTGTATGATTATACCTACCGTCACCCTCAAAATCGTAACAAATAACATCACCTATTTGAAGCTCCTGCGGCTCCTTGAGCTTCTTCGCTCTCAACCCCGCTTTGGAATTCGCTAAGTAATTTTTCATCGAATGTGCCACCGTCCAGCTGTAGCTCCACGTATGTGGACGAACCCACCAGCCAGATCCACGGTTCGGATATCCTCTCGTTGGCGCATTCCCTGCTTTTAGACATTGTGAAATAAAATTCGTACAGTTATCTTCGAAGTTTTTATAGGCTGGATTTCGTTTATTCCAATACGTCTCAGCATATTGAACAGCTGCACGCCGGTCATAGTGAAAAGCTCTTCCAAATTGGTCTTCATTTTGGAAACGCTCATCCACCTGATCTTCCTTTTGTCGTTCTTCTAACATCATCCGATCTTTCACAAGCATGTCGTTATAAAGAAACGCTTCTCTTTTCTCAACCTGTTCCTCTAAATAAAAAGAATCGTCTATATCCTTACAGACATAAGTGAGGTGCGCGAGATATTGTACTTGCTGAGCTCCATCATCTTGAATAGCTGAATCGAGAAGTTTTGCTTTTGCTTTCGCCTTGACAATCTCAACTTGTCTTCTTGCAAACAACTCTTTCTTTCGCTCCACAGCGTCCACATCAGACATCAGCTGCGGCTGTTTGATCGTACTGCCATTTAATAAATATGCCAGTCTGTCTTCTAACGTTTGTTCTAATAATTGTTTCACACAGACACCACCAAACTTTTTTTAACATCTCTGTTTGGTTCATTCTATGTTCAATGGGAGGTTATTTAGTATTTAAAGGTGTTTGTAACAATTCAATCCCTTTGATGATCTCTTGTTTTGCTTCTTCATCACTTTCCCGTTCAAGGGCTTTTTCGAGTTCTGAAAGCTGCTGACCATCGCCAATTTTACCGATTGCCCAAGCAGCCGTGCCTCGAATGACCGGTCTTGGATCTTTATGCATCAGGTCAACCAAATCTGGCAAAGCAGATGCATCTTTAAAGTGAGCAAGTGCCAAAATGGCATTCCGCTGAATAGGCTTTTTCCCTCGCCATGATCCAGAAACATGACCATACTTCTCTTTAAATTCACGATTGCTGATTGTCAGCAGTGGCTTTAAGAGCGGCTTTGCAATTTCAGGGTCCGGCTCCATTTCAGGATGTAGATGAAAGTCTTTCCCTTTATTAATTGGGCAAACCGTTTGGCACGTATCACATCCATACAACCGATTCCCTATTTTCGAGCGAAATTCGTCAGGTAAAAACCCTTTTGTCTGTGTTAAAAACGAAATACACCTTTGAGAATTGAGCTGGCCTGGATTCACAAGAGCACCCGTTGGGCATGAATCCACACATTTATTACAAGTTCCGCACTGGTCTTCTATTTTCTCATCCGGTTCAAATGGAACATTTGTAATCATCTCAGCCAAATAGACATAAGATCCGAACTCTGGGGTGATAATCATACAGTTCTTTGCACTAAAGCCAATGCCAGCACGTTCGGCTACAGCACGGTCAGACAATTCACCTGTGTCCACCATTGATTTTGTCCGTATATCTTCGTGTTTACTACGCAAAAACTCTTCAAGCATGTCGAGCTTTTTTTTCAGCACAACATGATAATCAGTTCCCCATGAAGCCCTGCAAAAAATCCCTCTTCTTGCATCCTTTGTACTTCGGGGAGCATCTTTCATTTTGGAAGGGTATGCGAGCGCAATGGCGACAATTGATTTTGCTTTTGGAAGCAGCAAAGCAGGATTTGTTCGTTTTTCGATATCAGGCTCTTCAAAACCGGACAAATACCCTAACGATTCATGTAAGATGAGGCGGTCCTTTAATGAATCAAATGTATCAGCACTTGCAAATCGAATTTTATCGACACCAATTTCGTTCGCATATTGAATTAACTCTTCTTTTAATTGTCCAACATGAATCACCTTGCAAACCTCCTTTCTTTGTTTCTTCAGTTGTTTTCAGTATAATACGAGTGTATCATGACCGATTGGAGTGAGTCACTGTGAAGATACAAATGGAAATTTCCCAACCTCAAAGCCCGTCTATCCATGTTGGACAGATTGAATATTCACATATTGAGATAGGTAAATCCCCTCAAATGTTAAAAGGTCGACTACGCCTGTTTCAAGAATCTTTGTTTTTTGAATATGAAGATCAAACTTTGGAAGAAGTACCAGCGATCAAAGAATGGACGAATCTTCTAGAAGGTGTTCCCTTTCTTCCGCTTCTTGCTGATATTCAAAAAGAACAATTTATTGACTCGACCAATTCCGTACAGGATTTGTCGATATTTTTTTCATTAAAATATTTCTTGCCTATCCTTACATTAGATGCCGATCAATTGAAAGGGCCTCTTTCATTATCCAAAAATGAAACTGGTCATATTGAATGGCAGGATGGCGCAGAGCTTAAAGGGTTATTTTCTCAAGCAAGTAAAGCTCAAATTTCTCAAGACACAAAAAGCATTCTTCAAATCATTCTCTTCCCACCATCTATTTCCCGGGAAAAGAGTGAGGCACTTATACAATCCTTGACGAAGATGTTTATACAAATACATGGTGGAGAAAGTAAATATGAACTCATTGAAAAAGCACTGTAGGTGACAGTGCTTTTTACATTATACTGACATAATAAAAAACGCAACACTTCGTTTATCTATGAAACGAAATACTGCGTTATAAACAAAATTATGTATTGGAGCGGGTGATGAGAATCGAACTCACGACATCAGCTTGGAAGGCTGAGGTTTTACCACTAAACTACACCCGCATCAATCTTTTAAAGACAACATCATTGCGTTGACTTTTATTATGTTACAACTTTCTTAACAATTCGTCAAGAGAATATGAAGATTTTTCGTCAAAAAAATTCATATTCTCCATATATATCACGATAGTTATTTGTCTAGCTGGATATAAAATAAATACGCATGTGAAATATGTTTCAGCGCTTGCTTTGGATTTTTTTCAATTTTATCAAGCATAGGAACATCGCCATTTTTCCCCATTGCCGCTGTGTACGCAATGAGTGCCTTATCTCCTGAAGCGACTTTAACAGATTCAGATTGTGCAGAGAAGACATAATCACTTACTTTGAATGGAAAGCTTGACGTCGCTTTCGTTATTCCGCCATTCTTCTTATCTGACCAAATGCTAAATTGTGAGTTGAATATATCTTTCTCATGACTTAGTTGAAAGAGTACATTCATCGTTTGGTCAGTTCCTTCCTGATGTAACGTAAAAGTCGAAGAAGATGCTTCCTTATCAACTAGCTGGCCATTTTTGTAGTGGCTCCCGATAAAAGTAATACTCTTATCATTCTTCGTTAATCCTTTAAGTGTAAGAGCTACTATTTCATTCGTCGTTGATGCCTCTAGTAAGTTTTTTTCTTTCTTTGTCAATTTCATTTTTTCAATCGTTACTTGGTTTTTAGAGTCAGACTCTGTTTCTATTTTAGAGACCGTTTTCTCTGTCGTTGTTGTTTCTGCAGCCTTCTCGCCGCATCCTGCTAATAGAAAAACAGTCAATAAAAGAATGCTCCATTTCTTAATCATTGATATCCCCTTTTATACTTTTATTTTTTATTATACTAAAATTTGGTTGATTATACAAAAAAGATTAGGAGAATTCTCCTAATCTTTCGCTTTTTTCTGTTTCATGGCTGATAGGAATGCCACAATGAGAAAACTGACAGCAAAAATGACAACCATATAAATAAAAAAGTTTGGTTTGATTTGGAACGTAAATGCAGACGAACCTTCCATCTCAAAAGCAAGACTGTTAAATAATAATTCATTATTTGTTTTTGATTGAAATAAGTGATAGAACAGAACACCAATGGTCAACATCGGAAAACCTAAGAAACCTAGGAAACTACCAACAATTGCACCTTGTTTCATTGCCTGAACGTTCATGATCGTTGTCCTCCCATTCCACCAAGCAATAACTGCTTCATAATAGACTTACCATCCCCCATAAACGGAAGAAGGTAGAGCAATTGAATAAAATACGTGATTGAAAAAATGAAAAACCCTGTCGAAATCGGATTTTCTTTTAGAAATAAAACAGTCACAATGATTCCGGCTGCGCCAATGAGCCCCGGCAAAAGCGGACCAAGCAGTGTAATCCACACCTGTTTTTTCTGAAACGGATCTAAAACAGGCCTCACAAATTTCACAGACATCATATCGCTCGCAAAAAAGCCTTGAGGACCATCCCGGCCGGCGAACTTCCGATGTGCATACCCATGTGCCGCCTCATGCAAGGCAGTTCCAGTAATTAACCCGAAATAAATAATCGTAAAATAAATGGCAATGGCTACAATCGATGGATCAGGAATAAATAAAAAGGCGATTCCCGCCATGATCATAAAGAGCACCCAGAAAAAGATGATTTTGCGCGTCACCATCAGCAGAGCCGTACCCAATATGTGAAGAAATGAATGACCCGTGCAGTCAAACCGCTCTTTCATCTTTACTTGATACTGCTTAAAAAATTGACAGAAGGCTGTGACAGTCCGATATGGCGATTGATAATGAATCGACAGCAAGTGATGCTGATTCAGCCCCATCATCAATTGATAAAAATCGCGGGCAATCACAGACTCATCGACCTGAAACAAATCGGCGAGTTCTGCCGTAATACTCGCCTCTGTCCTTTGACCATCCACTTTCGTTAACATATGATATGCACTTTCGTTAATTGGAAGTGAGCTTCCGTACTGCGTATCAGTCAAATGCCTTTTTTGTAAAGTCACATATGGCGCAAGTGCCGGCACCCGCTCAATCTTTAGCTTATTGTTAAGAAGTTGAATCATGTGAATACCTCCATGAAAAACCTTTATATATGGCAAAGATGAGCAGACATTCAAATCCTGCCACAAGCAGCCACTGAAGCATTTGACTCGATTCCCCTATCACATAGTTTCCAATAAATACAATCGGAATCATGATTAAAATAAGCGCTCCAAACGAGAAAATACCTGTGTAAGGATTATTTCGATCAAGGGGTAATAAAATACCTACCACATAAAAGAGAGCCGTTGCATTACACAAGACAGCAGCGCCAATCAACACGATCCATATCTGATCCGGGAGCGTCAGTGTTGTGATCATAAATAAAACAATTTGGATCACACCAACGAGCAAAAGTCCGAGAAACTTATAAAGAGCCACTTCCCACGGCCTTAGACCAAACGTTTTATACATCCCAAGCATACGTTTGTCATTGCCAAATGAATTAAAAGCTGTTAACCCAGCTAGCGCACATAAGACAAAAAAAGCTTCTCCTTCAAAGCGGAAGGCAAACTGATAACGGACAAATAAAATGACAATAAGGAGGATGAGAAAGTTTAAAATATTTTCTTCATTTCTCACTTGTGACTTTATTTCCTTTACAATGAGTGACCACTTTTTCGAAGATGAAAATGGTAGCTTGTGCAGAAAGGTTAACGCTTTTTTCTCAGCCATAATTGGCATTAAAGCAAGAGAAATAAATGCGCCTCCCGCAGATAATAAGATGAAGAGGACCAAAATCGCATAATTCACCCCGTCAGGAGACATCCCTTGTGCCGCTAAGAAAAACGGCGCTGTAAAATACATCAAATGATAATCAAACTGTACATATGATTGCTGTATTTGATTGATGTCGAAATGTGTCATTCCATACGCTACAACTAGCGCTAATAAAACAAATATCGCTGCAAACTTTTGCAACGGTAATTTTAATTTTAGTACGAGTAAATAAGTCACGTTGTAAATGAGCTGAAGCAGTGTTAAGACAAAGAGCGATTGCAACAGCACCATCAAAAAGAACGTAAGAATAAAGAAAATACCGATCCCTTGTGCAATAAAATTAGGTAAAAGCAAGATCCCGATGAAAAATAAAACAAGCCCTGTCACGACTGTCACCATCGGAATGAAGTAACCAAGACTTTTTTGAAAGGTAGACAGCGGAAACCAGCTGAGCTGCATAGAAAAACGATCTTGTTCAGGTGTTCTGACTTTGATCAGCACAAATAACAAGCTTGTAAAAATGGATGCATTGATTGCCATCGACACAACCAACAACCCAAGTGAACGTTCATCTCCATTTAAGAAAGCCTTCATAAAGACACCCGTAAAACTGTATCCGATGATGGCTCCCATTGTGACTGCAAACAAAAAGAATAAGACCACAATGATTCGCTTCGTTTGAGTATCAAAGAGCTTATACATCTCCTGCTGCCACATTTTAAGCATCATTTTAGAAATGATTAATGATTTCATCAAAATGTGCACCCCTATCACTTAACATTGAAGCTTTCAGAAACACCTGTTCCAATGTGCTTGATTGATACTTTTCTTTTAAGGCTGAAACCGTCCCTTCATCCATTTTATTTCCTTTAGAAATAATGGCGATCTTGTGGCACAGCTCTTCCGCTGAAAGCATATCATGCGTTGAAAGCAAGATTGCACCATGGTGCTCGGCATAACGTTTCATCAGTTTCTTTGTGTTTATAACCGCTTCAATATCAAGTCCTCTAAAGGGCTCATCCATGATCACTAATTGACTCTCAAGCATAAAGGCAGCAATCAGCTGTGTCTTTTTTTTCATTCCATGGGAATAGGTTTCAATCGGTCTTGATAAAGCTGATTCCATATCAAACAATTCAATTAGTTGATTTCTTCTTTGAATTGTTTTACATTCATACATAGAAGAAACAAAATCTAAATATTCAGCACCAGTCAATGCTTCAGGGAGCAGCAGATCATCTGGAACATAGGCGACTTGTTTTTTAAAGGATGGATCATCATTTGTGACATCCTTGATATGAATGGTTCCTTCTGTATGCTTAATGATGCCGAGTACACAGTTAATCATCGTTGTTTTACCGGATCCATTTGGTCCAGCCACAGCAACGATTTGATGAGGGGCAATTTTTAAATGAAAATCATTGACAGCAGTCACGTTATTTTTATACGTCTTGGTTAAATTCTCGATCGTAAACATATAACCTCCAAGTGTCTGCATATTCTTTAAAAACAGATCAGGCTAAACCGCCCGCCACAGACGGTTTAGCCCCGGTGTCTTATCTAAGAAGTAAAAAGATGAATCCTAAGTATAGCTACTTACATTCAATTTGGACTTTTAAGCCACTTTCCCACTGAACGGCTCCTGTAAAGCTACCCTTGCCGTTTGCTAAACACCAAACTGCTGCTCCTAGAACAACTGTTGCTCCCAATCCAAGAAGGACAGCAACAAATACTAAGAACCAAGCTTGGTCCATAATAGCAGGTTCCATAGTGGAATAGTCAACTTGCGGCGCTGCATAAGTCATACTTTTCACCTCCCAGCTTATGATGATCGTATCATAGGCGTCACACTCCAAACATCAACAGAAGATCCCATTTTTGACCGAACATATTTTCGTGTAAAATGTGACTTTTTATTCAATTGTTCATGTTCAACTGTATAAATTCTCCCTTTTTTACTATTTTTCACCACAACATAAGAACCACCAAACCCATATATTGGCAATAAATCCATCTTTTTTCTGCCTTTTTTCAAATAGTTCATTTTCATCATCTCTTCTATTTAATCTTTCATTTTTTTGAGATAGAAAGAATTCCCCCGATATATCAGATATAAAAGTCCTAATTATATGTCGTTAACACATCAAATACGACATATTAACTGATAATTCCGACAAAAGAGTGAGCATATTTTCCTTCTTCTCTTGTCTCTTAAAATATGTATATACAAGAAATCCTGTTGGGAAAAAAGCCCTTGCCTTCTTCCACAGCACATATCATTTTACTTGCACCTCTTTCTATAAAAAAAGCAAAGCAGCCCGACACAAGTATGACTGCTTTGCTTTCATTTATGAGGAACTTGCAGCAGAGGCTGTATCAGGAAAGTAATTGTTCCCAATAATTTCACCAGCAGGAACGTGTGGTCCTGCATCACCATTTCTTTTAAATGGGAGAAGCGGGAAAACAAGTTCTGCTAAATAATAAGATTCTTCTAAGTGCGGATAACCAGAAAAGATAAATGTATCAATACCTAGAGACTGATATTCTATTATACGTTCTGCTACTGTATGCGGGTCCCCGACGAGCGCTGTTCCTGCCCCGCCTCTAACTAAGCCAATGCCTGCCCAAAGATTAGGGCTAATTTCAAGCTTCTCTTTATTCCCTTGATGTAATTCAACCATTCGTTTTTGCCCTACTGAGTCCATCCCTTGTAAAGTCTTTTGCGCCTCATCAATAGTCTCTTGATCTAAATGACGAATCAGATGTTCCGCTGCCTGCCAAGCTTCATCTTCCGTTTCTCTCACGATCACATGAAGTCGAATACCAAACCTCACCGTTCTTCCTTCTTTTTCAGCCTGCTTTTTCACTTGTGCGATTTTCTCTTTTACTTGTGCAGGAGGCTCGCCCCAAGTTAAATAAACATCTGTATGTTTTGCAGCGGCTTGAATGCCTGCTTCTGATGATCCTCCAAAAAAAACGGGTGGATGTGGTGTTTGAGCTGGTGGAAATAGCAGACGTCCATTTTGTGCTTGCAGATGCTTCCCTTGAAACTGAACATTCTCTCCTTTCAATAACCGCTTCCAGATGGTCAAAAATTCTTCTGTTGCCTCATAGCGTTCATCATGAGAAATGAATAGCCCGTCTCCTTCAAGTTCTTCTTTACTTCCTCCCGCTACAACATTGATCAGCAGTCTCCCGCCTGAAAGCCGATCAAATGTGGAGGTCATTCTAGCAGCAACAGACGGCTGCATCAACCCTGGCCGAAGAGCCACAAGAAACTTTAAATGAGTTGTCTCTGCAGCTAAAGCGGCCGCTGTCAGCCATGGATCTTCACAAGATCTACCTGTAGGCAGCAAGACCCCTGTGTACCCAAGCTGATCGGCAGCTTGAGCAATTTGTTTAAAATACGGATAGTCTGCCTGTCTTGCCCCTTTCGATGATCCTAAATAACGCCCATCCCCATGCGTTGGAATAAACCATAGAATATTCATCATATCGCCTCCTATTATTTTTCACCTTGATAACTTGTGCGCCATTTGAGCAGTCGCTTTTCTAACAGCCGTACAAATGAATCAGTCATCTTACCAACTACCGCAAAGATGATAATCCCTACAAACACTTTATCCGTTTGCGAGAATTGTCTTGCATCCATAATCATGTAGCCGACTCCACTACTCGACCCCATCAATTCAGCCACCACTAAACCAAGCCAGGCAATGCCTAATGAAAGCCTCACGCCCAGAAGAATATGAGGAAGGGCAGCAGGTAAAATGAGCTTTGTGATATTTTGATACAGATTAAACTCTAAAGCGCGAGCCACATCGAACAGCTTGTTATCTACACTGCGAATTCCTAGAAAGGTATTGATATAGATCGGAAAAAAAGCCCCAAGTGCAATCAATAAAATTTTCGCTGATTCATCAAAACCAAACCAAAGAATAAATAAAGGAGTCACCGCTAAATGAGGAACTGTTCTCAGCATTTGCAAGGTCGGATCTACATACTGCTCGGTTTTCCTAGAAAAACCGACACACAGACCCATCACAAGTCCTAAACCTCCCCCAAGTAAAAACCCGCATATTGCTCTGTAGAGACTGATGTAAAGATGGCCAAACAGCTCACCGGAACGAATCAACTCACGAAAAGATTCCGCAATGACAGTGGGTGCAGGTAGTACAGTAGAAGAAACGATTTGGGAAGCAGCAGCTCCCTGCCAAATCGCAATGAGTAAAGCAGGTAATACAAGTCCTTTTAACATGATGAAGGATGAAGCTTTTCTCCTTTTTTTCTTCATTCGCTCGGTTTTAGTCACAAGGGCTGGGTTAGATGCAGCTTTCATCAACTCTTCTCCTCTTTCAGCATTTTTTCAATAAACGAATTATCTACCACCTGATTGACATCAATCTTCCGCTGAATCGCCTTTGTTTGATATTGAAAATCAGCTGTATGCTGCTGGGCGTTTATGATTTTCTTAGAAATGGGCTCATTGAGCGGCTCTGTATTGTTTAATACTTGTGTCACCACCTTCTGATCTAATTGTTTCAAACGAGCATAAAGTGTAATGGCTTCCTGTTGATGATCTTTCTGCCATTTCACCGCTTTGTCATATACTTTTAAAAATTGCACCACTAGTTCAGGGTACTCATCGGCAAACTTGGTTCTGACAAGTGTGAATCCAGGTGAATATAAATCGGTCGCTTCTCCATTAACCAGTAGCTTTGCTCCCTTTTCTATCGTTTCAAGTGATAAGAACGGCTCCCAGATCGACCAAGCATCAACTGACCCATTTTCAAACGCAGATATTGCCTCATCCGGCTGAAGCTGAATGATCTGGACATCCTTTGCAGATAAACCTGCCTGATCTAATACTTTGTATAAAAAGTCAAAACCACTGCTTCCTTTGGCAACGGCGATTTTTTTCCCTTTTAAATCTTCTACTTTTTGAATCTCACTGTTCTTATTCACTAAAATCCCATTCGCCTTTAACCCATCCTGAGATAAACCAATTTCCTTAAAATCAATACCTGCTGCCTGACCAGCTATAACAGGTGAATTACCAACCTGTGAAAAATCTAATTGATTGGCGGCGAGCCCTTCGAATTGGGGAGGACCACTTTGGAACTCCACCCACTTGACTTTCATACCTTCTTTTTCAAATGATTGCTCAAACCACCCTTTTTCCTTTGCTAAAAGAAGTGGGCTTAGACTTTGCTGAATCCCAATCCGAACCTCTTTCGGCTTGTCTTCTGATCCATTCGCTGCTTGACCACACCCAGCTAATACAAGGAGGATACCCAGAAAGAGAACGATCCTTTTTTGCCTTTTCATTCGATTTGACCTCCTTAAATTCCTGAGCCATTCGTCAGTAACAGCTCATCTGTTTTCTCAAATTCTGAAAGCACCTTTTGTCTTAAGCTCTGAAAAGCTGTTGACGTTCTATTCCTCGGGAATGGTAAGTTCACGGGAAGGATTTTATGAATTCGGCCGGGTCTTGCTTGTAACAGCACAATTTCATTGGCTAAATAAATGGATTCGTCAATATCATGAGTGACAAGCACCATCGTTGTTCTTTTCTCCTGCCAAATATCCAGCAGCACATCCTGTAAGTGTTTCCGTGTAAATGCATCTAGCGCACCAAAAGGTTCATCAAGCAATAAAATCTCCGGATCACGCAGGAGTGCTCTTGCAATAGCAACACGTTGTGACATCCCGCCTGAAAGCTCATGTGGATAGGCGTGTTCAAAACCTTTTAACCGAACAATTTCAATTAATTCATCCACTTTGCGGCGAACAGCCGCCTGTTTTAAATTGAAATTGGCAGCGATATTTTCTTCGACCGTCAGCCATGGAAACAAGCGATGCTCTTGAAAGATAAAGCCCTGTTTCATTCCTGGTTCTACCACACGCCTTTCTCCTATCACGATCTCCCCATCATAATCTGTATCAAGGCCTCCAATCATCTTCAGCAATGTACTTTTCCCGCAACCGCTCGGACCAATCACCGTCACGAATTCACCAGGAACGATGGTGAACCTTACGTTTTCAAGCACTTGAATGGTTTGTTTGTCTTTCCAAAAAGACTTATCCACAATATCAACGGAAATAGTCAATGCAAGTTCACTCCTCTTGTCATCAGATAGATACACAGAAAGACCCTTATCCCAAAAGAGAGATAAGAGCCTTCGTGTTGTCCGATCAGCTATTCATATTGAGTTGTTAGCACCATCCTAAATCATATTATTCCTATGAATCAACTATATTTTATAAAATAGTTATTTCGACCTTGTATGCTTTTCATCAATACGATCGTAAATCTCTTCTATTCGTTCTTGATTGCTGTAAATTTCATATTTGTTCCGCTCAATCAAAATGTCTAATGTGATATCCAAATGTTTTCTGTATTTTTTTCGTTTTTTCTTTTTCTCCATCTTCATCTTCCCTTCAGATTAAAATAAAAAAAGGCCCTTCACTCATGCCTGAGTGAACGAGCCTTCGGTTGACCGATCAGCAATTCTTGTTGGTATTTTCAGTATGCTTATGTTAATACATACTATTCCGACATGTCAACTATATTTATTGTTTTTTCAGATTTATCTAAAAAATGATTGACCGGGCAGTAAACAAGATTTATAGTCTTATTAAATATTTCTTATTAAAGTAGTTGGTTTTATCTAACAAAAGGAGGATACACACATGTCAGAAGAACTTCAATTTCGTTTAGAAACAAAAGCAATACACGCAGGTCAAGAACTGGACTCAGCCACCTATTCAAGAGCTGTACCTATTTACCAAACAAGCTCTTTCGGTTTTAGAGATAGTGAGCATGCGGCGAATTTATTTGGACTTCAGGAACCCGGTAATATTTATTCACGTATTATGAACCCGACAAATGATGTGTTTGAAAAACGGATCGCTGAGCTTGAAGGCGGAATTGGTGCACTTGCTGTCTCCTCAGGACAAGCAGCGACCACTTACTCCATTTTAAACATTGCAGGAGCTGGTGACGAAATCGTATCCTCCAGCAGTCTGTATGGCGGCACATATAATTTATTTGCTCATACCTTGAAAAAGCTTGGAATAACAGTAAAGTTTGTGGATTCCTCAAACCTTGAAGAACTTGAAGCAGCCATTACAGATAAAACAAAAGCAGTGTATGCAGAGAGCATCGGAAATCCAAAAGGCGACATTTTACATATTGAAGCCGTATCAGCCATTGCACACAAGCACCACATCCCTCTAATTGTGGATAACACACTTGCAAGCCCTTATTTGTTAAGACCGATTGAATTTGGCGCAGACATTGTCGTCCATTCAGCGACGAAATTCATCGGCGGCCACGGCACATCCATTGGCGGAGTCATCGTCGACAGCGGCAAGTTTCCTTGGGGTGATAGCGATAAGTTCAAAGGCCTGACTGAACCAGACCCAAGCTATCATGGCCTGACGTATACGGAAGCGATTGGTGAAGCGGCTTATATTACAAAAGCACGTGTACAGCTCTTACGTGATCTAGGGGCGGCTTTATCACCATTCAACTCATTTTTACTCTTGCAAGGCTTAGAAACCTTGCATCTTCGCCTTGAACGCCACAGTGAAAATGCATTGAAGACAGCACAATTTTTACAAGATCATCCTCTTGTAGAATGGGTCAGCTATCCAGGTCTTGAAGGCCATGAATCCTTTGAGCTGGCTCAAACTTATTTACCAAAAGGACAAGGTGCCATCCTCACATTCGGCATTAAAGGTGGCAAAGACGCAGGAAAAAAACTCATTGATTCGGTTCAGCTTTTCTCACATCTTGCAAACGTAGGCGACTCTAAGTCACTCATCATCCACCCTGCCAGCACAACGCATCAGCAATTAAGTGAAGCAGAGCAAAAAGCCACAGGGGTGACACCAGAACTTATTCGTTTATCTGTTGGAACAGAAGCGATTGAAGATATTCTGGCAGATCTAGAACAGGCGATTTCAAAAAGTCAGTCTTAACCAAACAAAAAAAGCACACGCCTGTGTGCTTTTTCTTATTGATTAGTGATTGATTAAGCGAATATCTTGGAAGGGATAAAACACGAATGATGTTGTCCCTTGAATGTCACTCTTTGTAAAAAGACCTAAACCATTGCGACTGTCCATTGAGTTTTGGCGATTGTCACCCATGACAAAGTACTTTCCTTTAGGGACTGTAAGAGGACCAAAATCAGGTGTCAACAAGGTGCCATCTGCGGCAGCTTTCTTTTTGTTTGATGCTAAATAAGGCTCCGCCACTTTTTGACCGTTCACATATAGCTGGTCATTTTTCATTTCGATTTTATCACCAGGTAAACCAATCAATCGTTTCACATAGTGAGTACTGCGGTCTTCCCCATCAAGAACAATGATCTGTCCGCGTTTATAATCGCCGAAGTAATCGACTGTTTTATTCACAAACACCCGCTCTGTATCATGCAGTGTCGGTTCCATAGAAGTCCCCTTCACAATATACGGTGCGAATAAAAAGTTACGAATGATAAAAACAGCAATAAATGCGATTAAGATGGCTTTGATCCAGCCCCATAATTCTGATTTCTTTTTTTGTGTTTTTGTATTTGTTGTCATAAGCTCCTCCTGAAATCCCCTAGGACAAAATGAGTTTATCGCCAGCTGACCGCTGACGCCACGCTTGTTTCTCCCTAAATATAAACATATTTTGCCAACAAATCAAGCTGTAAGAGAGAAAAAGGCAAGCACCTTTCTGTGCTTGCCCAAAACTCAGTTAGTTAGCAGAAGAATCCGCTTCTGTCTCTTTGTTTGTTTTACCATAGAAATAATCAGATGGATTCACTGGTTTAAAATCAGATAGCTTATGGAATCGAAGAAGATCCCTGTACAGTACTTTATCTGACAGGCTTAACTGATTATCAACACGGGCTTTAATCGCTTCTGTCTTTTTGTTTTGTTTCACCACTTTACCCGTTTTTGTATCGTAGACCGTATTATCTACAAGGGTATATTTTGGTGTCACATAGTTTCCGTTACGGAATGCAACAGTTTGATCGTGCTTCTTAGAGAATAAATCTGTTCCAAAATTCACGTACTCATTTGAATCAATACCTTGTAAGTGAAGAAGCGTTGGCATCACGTCTACTTCACCGCCATACGTATGATTCACACCGCCTTGTTTCCCAGGGATACGAATCATGAGCGGTACACGCTGATTTTGTGCATTTTGATATGGCGTAATTTCTTTCCCTTGAATCTCACTCATTGCACGGTTATGGTTCTCAGAAATACCGTTATGGTCACCATATAATAGAATCACTGAGTCTTTATACAGACCCGATTTTTTCAAGTCCTTAAAGAATTGTTCTAATGACTCATCCAAGTATCTCGCTGTTTGGAAATAATTATCCACTGTTTTATCGCCAGTTGTTGCCTTAGCGATTGTCGCATCTTTCTCATCTAAATTAAATGGATAATGGTTGGTCAATGTCATTAAGTGTGCATAAAATGGCTTTTTCATTGATTCTAACATTGGGATTGATTCTTTAAAGAATGGTTTATCCTTCAGACCCATGTTTACAAGGTTTTCTTCATCCATGTTGTAATAAGATGCATCGAAGAATTGATCAATTCCCATATGTTTATAAATCGTGTCACGGTTCCAGAAAGATTTATAATCCCCGTGAAGCACTGCACTCGTATAACCTGCTTTTTGATCTAAGATGGCAGGAAGTGATTGGAAGGTATTTTCACCTTTTGTCACAAACGCTGCACCCTCTGGTAAGCCAAACATACTATTATCCATCATGAGCTCAGCATCAGAAGTCTTCCCTTGACCAGTCTGGTGGAAGAAGTTATCAAAATACGTAAAATCTTCTTTTCCATGAGCTAGTTTGTTTAAAAACGGCGTCACTTCTTCTCCATTTAACTTGTAGTCAATTAAAAATGACTGGAAGCTTTCTAAATGGATTTTGATGATGTTTTTTCCTTTTGCTTGACCAAAGTATTCTGCATTTGGTTTCGCATAGTGAGAGGTCGTATAGTTCACGACATCCGTTAAATCATCACTGCTCGCATTTGCTACCTGCGTTGCATTTTGTGCGGTTTGCACGCCGTCATAAATCGCATAGTTATAAACACCTAAATATTTCACAATATACTTATGATCAAATGTTCTCGTCAATAATTCTGGACGATCTTTTTCAGCTAAGTGTAGGTTAACGAAGAACAGTCCAACACCTGCAGCCACAATCAGCAGTGCGAAAGTTTTTTTCATTTGGAACTTCTTCACTTCTGGTCTCCAAATGACAATGGCAATTAAAATGATGATATCAAGGAAGTACAAAAGGTCATGCGGCTTAATACTTGCTAACACACCGCCGGTCATACCTCCCCCAAGATTACCGGCTTGTTTCATTGTCGGGAATGTTAAAAAATCATCAAAGAAACGATAGTACGCTACATTCGCATATAAAAGTGCGGTCATAATAAAATCAATGACAATTAAAACAATGGCCGATTTACGCCCCTTCAAAAAGAGAGCAAGTCCTAAAAACACGATGGCTGAACTAAATGGATTTAATAAGAGAAGACCCTCTTGAAAAGATCCCTTCACTCCTAAATTAAAGTCCATTTTGTAGGCTGTGTACGATTTTGCCCAAAATAAAAGGACAGCCAAAACAAAAAAGCTATATTTGTTCGCAAATATTTTTTTCATAAAACCTCTTCTTTCTTATTTTCGATCTGATATAAATGAAATCATAAAAAATTTACATTGATTTTGCAAATGTAAATCTTCTGCACCAAGCATTCCGATGCTCTTTTCTCCGCAGGTTACATGTGCTCCTTTAATATAACGAATAAGAAGCATCATAAGTTTCAAAAAAAATACGAGTAAATAAAAGGAAAAATATCCATTTACATTAAATTTACTGCCTCTACATGTTTCAGAGAATGATGAAGGTTTTGTAAATCACTCAGTACTACTTTACTTTTTTCATCTAATCGTGTCAAAGTAATTATAAAGAAAAGGAAGAATCACCTAGGCTTTTCGACTCACTTAGCCAAATTTATACAAAATCCGAACCGATTTGCTTTTTTATTGTGACTCAACCTCCTACAATCCATGTATCCTCTCTGCTGCCACATACCTAAAAAACAGTTTTAAGCAAAAAAAGCTTGATTTCCCCTGCCAATGTACGGTGTGATAAAGGTATAGCTCCATCAAATAAATCAAGCTGGGGGACATCCTATGAAATCAAACAAACAAATCAACATATTTGAACAAAGATTCTCAGAAGAAGTGATAGACATCATGGCTGTTACAGGACCTTCTGGAGTCGGCGCAGGAAAAGCAGGAAAAGAGACTCTTTGGACTGCTTCAATCCCGCTCATTGCATGGAAGGAAAAAGACCGCATCATAAACGAAAAAGTGAGACTGTGCTGGTTAACAGATGAAAAGGGATTACGAGAAAAACAAGCGCAATTACATAAAGAATCTATCGTCACACTTCAAGTACGTAAAGGTGAAGGTGAATTTATGCTCGTTTCACTTGTTGATACAGATACTGAAGATAAGGAACTTCAAGAAATATTAGAAGAAGCTCAACAACCTATCTTTTACCACGATGACAAGCTGGGTACCTTTGAATTAGTGAAAGGACTAGACTTATTTGAAACAACCATCCAGTGGGGCAATGAGGAGTGCCTTCTTTACTTAAATCTTGAAGAAGAGGAAGAAATGAATGACTCTCTGAAAACGGCTAGACAACTCGTAGAAGAGCAGACAACATGGGATGCCTCCATGAAGTCATATGCAGCAAATCAGCTGATTGAACTAGCAAAAGATTGGCAGGAACAAGACGACTCCGCTGAAAATTCAGAAGAGATCACACCGGATCAATTTATCAGCCGCATCTCTCTTGAAAGCCTCCATGCTTATCCAAATGGAGAATTCGAAGCCTACTATCATGACGGAGATTTATTTTGGGGACATGTCATCATTGTCTCTGGCAATATGAATGGAACGTTTCAAGATGCACACATTGCTGGCTAAAAAATGGGAGATGGATAAATGAAGATCAAAGCTTTTGACGAATTAAATCAACTAGGAAAAACACCTATTGTAGCCAAAATAGGCGGGTTTCGCCCTGATCCTTCTAAGTACAGCTGGTTTGCTGGTCATTTTTTCATCCAACGTGATAAAGGGTGGCCGGCAGATCAAGATGGAGCTATGATTCCCATTTTACAAATGTATTTACCCGAAGTACCAGGGGGAATGAACGGCTTTGATGAATGTAAGATGATTCAAATTTTCATCAACAAGAAAACCCTTCCGATCGATATCGCCAAAAACGGTGAGGGCTGGAAACTCATTGAATATTCATCAATGGAAGGATTAGAAATCGCTGAGACCCCTGAAGACGTGAAAGAAATTAAACCTTTTCAGATAGAGTGGCTCGAAGGGGAACAACCGGATTATCCATGCTGGGAGGAAGCTTGGTCATACGTTGACTTATCAGAGGTTAATGAAAGTGAAGAAGCGACAGATCATTTCTTCGAGCATTACTCAAACTACTCGTTCACAAAAATCGGTGGATACGGAGCTTACATCCAATCTCCTCCCCACCAGATGTCAGGAGAATTCATGCTGCAAATCGCCTCAGAAGAAAAACCTCGGTTCATGATTGGTGATAACGGCACGATGTATTTCTATTACGACAAAAACAATAAAGAATGGTTCATGCACTGGGATTGTTTTTAAACTGATTGAATGGAACCTTTCCCCTTTCTAAACGTAATAAACGATATGAAGGGGGCCAGAGGTATGGGATTCATTTTAGACATCTTCAATCTTGCTCTGTATATCCCTTTTTTACAGGTAGATGAAGATGATATATCAAAAAATGCAGCACAGCTAAAAAAATACAGCTGGTTTCAAGCGTTATTAAGTGATCAAACGAGTAGAGAACTGATCATTTATAATCAACGAGTCCGCCGTGTAATTGGTCAATTCAAGACGAATAAACTCCATAAGAAGCCATACAACATCAGATGCGAACGAAAGGTACAACAAGCCATACACCGTGCCATGTAAAAACACGGAAAGAGCCGCACTTAGCTGTGGCTCTTTTCGTACAAATGTAATAAATCCTTTTGAAGAAAACAATTGACGCTCGGACAACTCTCCCCGTATATTATGTATAAATCCATCTTTTTTTAGAAAAGGGGGCCTCACATGCGCTTGTTTAAGAACTGGAGAAAAAAGCAGCACAAACAGCCGATTACTTCAGATACGCAAGAAGACAGCATCCCAATTAACTTTTCCACTCTTCCCTTTGGCACAGACACCGTAGATGATTTTTTGTTCAACTTAGACCTAACCTCAAAACTGATAGATCCATACAAAGAAGCAGACACGAACAAATAGAACCTAAACTTTCGTGAACCCTCATCCAATATTGGATGATTTTTTTATACTTAGAGGAAGGTGTACCCCCTATGAAGACATATTATTTCGTCAGGCACTGTCAAGCAGATGGACAATCCGAGGATGCGTCTTTAACGCCTCAAGGCATCACACAATCGCATGAACTCGCACAGTTTTTTTCCGGCATTCAGCTCAACCACATCATCTCAAGTCCTTATAAACGAGCGATTCAAACCGTTGAGCCCCTTGCTCATGCCAAACAGATCAAGGTACAAATGGATAAGCGTCTCTCTGAACGTAGGTTAAGCAGTCAACCAATGAAGGATTGGTATGAAAAACTAAAGCTCAGTTTTTCGGACTTGCATATGACCTGTGAAGGCGGAGAATCGAGCCAAGAAGCGATGAATCGTATTGTAGAGGCACTCTATGAACAAATAAAATTAGGAAGAGATCATACTTTATTCGCCACTCATGGCAATATTATGAGCCTGCTTCTAAAACACGCCGATCCTGCAATTGGATTCAAGGAGTGGGAACAACTAAGCAATCCAGATGTCTACATCCTGAAATATTTTAAACCAGACCATGTAGAAATAGAAAGAATATGGCATAAATAAAAAAGGCAGGGTTGATCCCTGCCTTTTTCTTATGAAAAACAACTATTGGTGATAGTAAAATGTCTGTACCCACTCATAGGGCTTCTTACGATCCGCACACCATTTCACAAAGCCTCTTGTCTGCGTCTGCTGAAATTCCTTCCAGTCCGATAAAAGCTGGTTATAGTAGACTGCTAGTTTTTCAACATTGGTTTGAACCTTTTTATCTTCGATCAGTTTCATGACATCTTGAATCCCTTGAATTCGCTCATGATCTTTCTCATAGGTGCTTAAATAAAGATCTTCATGTATATGATGAAACGAATACCACAAAGCCGAGAAATAGGTTTCGCAAATTTGAACAATCACTCGCTGCTCTTTGCTGCCTCCCAGCTCTAGTGCCTTCAATAAATAGGGCAGCCCTTCCCCCTGATGCACAAACAAGCCTTGCCAGCGATACGGTCTCACATCCATTGGATCAATATTTTCCCACTCTTGAAGAACAGGGCGGATCACCCCATTTACCAATGGATACACAAGCAAATGATGACCATCCTCAAAACGTTCAATGTAATCAAACAGCCAAGCAACAAATGAACGCCGTGCTGTAAATTCGTTCTTATTCATCTCTTCAACAAAAGACTGAAGAACCTTTAACGCATCTTTACGCAGACCCTGTTCTTTCCTGACACAGTACTGTCTAAAAAGCGGATAATCATGTGATCGCTCATCTTCAATAATAGTCTGTAGTATCGTCTTCGTTTGCAAGATAACAACTCCGCCTCTTTACATTCATTCTATTGAACTATTATAACCAATTGTAACATCCACATGAAACTAGTAAAAAGATGAGTTGTCCTTTTTCTTTTATAAAACCCTTGGCATCCTCAAATCCATTCTTTTCTGTGTTCATGAATGAATTGTATGTCTTTTTGATAATGTTCAAGGTGCCCCTCATGAATCATTTTTTGAAAGGCTCTATCCCCTTCACTCGCTTTTCGCTTCATGTATTGACATAAACCTTCTAAACGCAGCAGCACCATATCCACATAATCTTCTGCTATGTCCTCACCATAAGCTTCAAAAAACAGTTTGACTCTATACTTTATATGGCCTGCATGTTCTAATGAATGATAATTTACGACCTCCCCTGTTTCAGTACGAAAAAGTCTACTGAGGGGCACACATGTATAAAGGGTATATGCAATATCCCAAAGCCTTGGGCCAGGAGCAGCTACATCAAAATCAATGATTCCCACTGGCTTTTTATTGTTGAAAATGATGTTGTACATCGCAAAATCATTATGGCACACAACCTCTATGTTATTAGGCGTATTGTCCATTCGTTCCCAATCGTCTGAAATGGGAAAATCATAAACAGCATCATGGTACAGTCTAAGCATTTTCGCTATTTCTTTTAAAGCATTGTGAGAGCACATGTATTCTTTTAAGGGATCATGACCGGCCACACCTTCAATGAAGGACAAGATCTCTCTACCTTTTTCATCAACCCCTAAAAATGTTGGAGCATAGGAGAAATTCTTTTTTTCTAAATGCTTTAGCAGCTTTTGTATATTCATATTGTCTGACTTTACCTCTCTGCGAACCGTATCTCCCGAACGATATACGTTCGAGACATTTCCACCTGTCAATAACTCTTCATGATCATTTTGTTTTTTCATAACTTCTCCTCCAAACTGGGTCACAATGATGATGCCAGCTAAAGATGCGTATATACCCACAAATATTCATTTAGTTACACAAAGGTAATTCACTGTTTTATGTGAATGCGCTAATCAATTTTGTTTCCTTATATGGTTAAATGTATCGTATCAAATGTTGCAAATCATCTAAAGTTTATTCTGTTAAAAGTAGTACATGCTCATTCTCTTCTAATAGGATTCTATTTTCATCTAAATAACTCATTTAAACCACAAAAAAACGTTTCACCACGAGGGTGAAACGTTAGGTTCACGGTAAAAATCAAACTTTTAATAGATACCGGTGGCCGGAGTCGAACCGGCACTCCGTGATAAATTTTTCCAAAAAGGCAAGGTATACCCTCTTAAGGTAAAGCAGCCGTTAATGAAATAAGAATTAAAGTTCTTCTTGATATATTGCTGATTTTATCGGCTTTAAAGTCAAAGGAATTTTAAACTCATGAATACTTTCAATATGATTAAAAAAATGATCTATATCGTCATAATCCATTGACCATTCTTCTACCACCTTTAACTTTTTTAACTCGCTTGTTGGTTTAAATAAAAATTCACAGTGCAGTTGTTCCATGTGAGAATAATCATCTTCTTCATAAATTGTAAACTGACGTACAAAATCAAAATGAAATAGTTCCTCTCCTGTAAAATCATAGACACCACACTGAAATAAAATTTCTTTATCTTCTTCGCCCTCAACGGTCTCCTTTGAAAAAGCCTTAAATGTTTCCCAAACCTTTTTTATCTCATCGGTCTCTTCACCGATGCTATCTTTAAGATAACTTTCAGCATTTTTAACCGTAATCATTACAACACCTCCTATGTACAATTGATCCAATCCATCTTCAATTGTCCTGCCTCTTTAGTTTAATCATAAGGTAACCATCAATAAAGTAAAAGTTAATCTCCTTTGAACACAATTTGTAGAAAGACGTTTTAAACGTTAATATTCCTTAATTCTTCTGTAATTGACGATAATAAAGAATATCTTAAACTAGATGCCGGTGGCAGGGGTCGAACCGACACTCCAGAGGAACACGATTTTGAGTCGTACTTGAACGTCTGAACCCTTGAACCATTGGTATTATGCCATTTATTCAACATTTCTTAAAATAAAGATGCTAACAAATTAGATTTTGCATAGCATATTTCTTCTTTATACACTAATACATCCGATGCATTACATGTTACTCGTTTCCCTTGTATATCCCAAGAATGAGATATTTCATCACGAACATACTCATAAGCAAGTTTTGTCTTTTCAATTTCAGTTTGAGCCGGAATAAAAAGTTCATCTGCTTTCGACCTAATAATAGGATTAGTATATTTGACTTGGTTTAATTCAAGCAAATAATCTTATGTTTTTTCACTTTCACATATCAAATGCATGAAATTCACCCTCCAATCGATAATTTTTTAACCAAGTTTTTTCATCATTGAAACAATTTTTATACTTAAACCATTTTGCTTATGTACAACTTCCTCATCGTAGATGCTATACCCCATTGAACTATACAATTTTATGTTTCTAGTCACAGTCATACGAACTTTGCAGAATATACTAGTTAATTCTTCTTGTACTGCAAAATATTCTAAAAAACTTAATAATTTTTTTGCAATACCATAACCCTGCATTTCTGGAATTACTGATAGTCTATAAAAATATAAACTATCTTCTTTTATTTTAAATCGAACCATTCCAACTGGCTGATTATCAATATAACAAATTAAACTCCTCTCTCCTTCTTTTAAGGCAATTAAAACGGATTGCACAGTTTCCTCCAAAGCACTTGAAGGTGGCACTTCGTCCTTATACTCCATAAATGCCTTTATCATTAAATCATGTATTACCGATGTATCTGATAAATTAGCAAACCTTATCTCCAAATATGTCCCTCCTTTAACATTCTTGTTTAATGACAGGTATGTACACGATATATTTATAAGAATCGTAATGAAGATAAATAAAAAACGTTCCTTACAAAGTGTAAGAAACGTTGATTTCATCGTATTTACTACCGATGATATAGATACCGGTGGCCGGGGTCGAACCGGCACTCCGTGAGGAACACGATTTTGAGTCGTGCGCGTCTGCCAATTCCGCCACACCGGCATGATCATTAAAGAGCGCAACATATAATAATAAAAAATGGTGCCGAGGGCCGGACTTGAACCGGCACGGTAGTCACCTACCGCAGGATTTTAAGTCCTGTGTGTCTGCCAATTCCACCACCCCGGCAGTTTTTTCAAAAAAGGCGACACCCGGATTTGAACCGGGGATAAAGGTTTTGCAGACCTCTGCCTTACCACTTGGCTATGCCGCCATAATTGGAGCGGAAGACGGGATTCGAACCCGCGACCCCCACCTTGGCAAGGTGGTGTTCTACCACTGAACTACTTCCGCATATCAACTGGGCTAGCTGGATTCGAACCAACGCATGACGGAGTCAAAGTCCGTTGCCTTACCGCTTGGCTATAGCCCAATAATAAAATGGGGCGATTGATGGGAATCGAACCCACGAGTGCCAGAGCCACAATCTGGTGCGTTAACCACTTCGCCACAACCGCC